>JBBQDH010000146.1:0-14571 GCA_038319515.1 Bryobacterales bacterium | reverse complement strand
ATCGTCAACATCCAGTACACTTCGGGCACCACCGGCGCACCGAAGGGCGTGCTGCTCACGCACCACAATCTGATCAACAACGCGGCCGTGCTGGCGGAGTGGCTGCACTATACGGAAGATGACCGGTGTGTAATGCCTTTCCCGCTGTATCATTGCGCCGGGTGTGTGTTGAGCGTTCTGACGTGTCTGGCTCACGGCAGCACGCTGATTCTGCCTTCCGCGCAGTTCGACAGCGGTGCTGTGCTGCGTGCGATTCAGACAGAGCGCGCGACAATCCTGGGCGGCGTTCCGACGATGTATATCGCGATGCTGGAGCACCCGGATTTTAGTGAGTACGACGTGTCTTCGGTCCGGGCGGGTCTGATCGGCGGCGCGCCCTGCCCAACCGAACTAATGAAGCGTATGATGACCGACCTCAACTGCCGCGAGGTAACGGTTGTGTATGGGCAGACCGAGGCCTCGCCGCTGATCACCGTTACGCATCCTGACGATCCGGTGGAACTGCGTGTCTCGACAGTGGGGCGCGCCTGCCTCAACACGGAAGTGCGGATTGTGGATCCCGCGACCAGGACAGCGCTGCCGGTTGGTGAGCAGGGAGAGCTCTGCGCACGAGGATACTTTGTGATGAAAGGCTATGACGACGAGCCGGAAGCCTCGGCGCGCGCTGTTGATCCGGACGGCTGGCTCTACACAGGAGATCTGGGAGTGATGCTGCCCAGCGGCCATTTCAAGATCACCGGGCGCGCGAAAGAGATGATTATTCGCGGCGGTGAAAACATCTTCCCTCGCGAGATTGAAGAGTTCCTTTACACGCATCCGGCGGTTGCTGACGCATCGGTCGTGGGGCTTCCCGACCGGAGGCTGGGTGAAGCGGTGCTGGCATGGATTCGCCTGCGCGCCGGTGCAACTCTGACAGAAGTTGAACTGAAGGTATTCTGCGACGGAAAGATCGCGCACTTCAAGGTGCCGCAGTTCATCCGTTTTGTGGACTCCTTTCCGATGACCGTGACCGGGAAGATCCAGAAGTTTCGCATTCGGGAGTTCGAAATTGAAGCACGCGGATTGGCCGACGTGGCGGCCATCCGGATGGCTTAGAATAGCGTCACATGAACTTCACACGACGGGGCTTTGGAAAGATTGCTCTTGCAGCCGTGCCCGCGGCTTTGCCTTTCACCTTGACTGCGAAACCGAACTCAAAGTTCGGCGGCATTCAGATTGGCGTGAATGCGCCTTATAGCTTCCACGGTATGCCGAGCGGCGCAGAGGACGTATTAAGGTACGTGACCGACCTGGGGCTGAGCGCGGTGGAACTGCGTTCGCAGCCGGTGGAGGCTTTCCTCGGCGCGCCGACAGCTTACCCGACTCCTCGTCCTGCGGTGGATGGCCAGGCCGAAGCGCTGGAGAAATGGCGTCTCGGGGCATCGCTCGATAAATTCAAAGAGTTTCGCAAGAAGTACAACGATGCAGGCGTCGCGATTGAAATTGTAAAGTTTGACGCTGTCGACAAGATGAAGGATGAAGTTGTCGACTACGCATTCGGCGTTGCAAAGGCGCTGGGAGCCAAGGCGCTCTCGTGTGAAATTCCCGTCAGCAAGACAAAGTGGCTGGGCGAGTTCGCGGCGAAGCACAAGTTCATGGTGGGCTATCACGGGCACGGCAACGTGACCAATCCGGAAGCCTTCGCGACACCGGAGAGCTGGGAGCGCGCGATGTCATTCTCGAAGTACAACGGCATCAATCTGGATATCGGCCACTTCACGGCTGGTAACAGCATGTCACCGATTCCTTTTATTAAGAAATACGCCGACCGGATTACGCACATCCATTTGAAAGACAGAAAGCTGAACCAGGGGCCGAACACACCCTGGGGTCAGGGCGACACGCCGATCAAGGACGTTCTTCAGTTGATGAAAAAAGAGAAGTATCCGTTCCAGGCGACCATTGAGCTGGAATACGCGATACCTGCGGGTTCGGATGTGCTGAAGGAAATCGCCATCTGCATTCAGTTCTGCAAAACTG
The DNA here is from genome assembly GCA_038319515.1 of Bryobacterales bacterium. Classification (GTDB taxonomy): domain Bacteria; phylum Acidobacteriota; class Terriglobia; order Bryobacterales; family Bryobacteraceae; genus BOG-234. Next base: position 12,552 of record JBBQDH010000146.1, on the reverse strand, counting down.
CACTGGCCTGATCCGGTAAACCTGATCCGATGAAGATGAGGCGCGGCCAGGACCAGAGTTCCGGCCGCGCCCCGCGCATCAATAACGCTTTACTTCCGACACCGGGAAGTTCAGCGGAGACGCGGCGGTCTCAGTCAGGTTTCCGCCTGCATTGACCTTCAGGATAGGAAGGGCATTGCTGGTGGGAGCGCGGTCATCCGTGGGGGACGAACCCGCACCAGCGGGAGTTTTGACATCAGCTCCACGGCTCCGTTGCCTTTCATGCAAGAACCGCGTTGTGCGAGGGTTCTTGCTGTTTAGATAAACGACGTTCGAAGGCTTGCCACCTCCCGTTTCGTCATCGTCGTCACCCGCCATCAGGGCGGAGCCAAGGCAAAGCGGAGCGAGTACAACACGGTTATCAATCTGTTTCTGTACATGGATTTTTCTGCTTATTCTCAACTTTGTTAACGGCCTCAAATCTGTTGCGAAGCAGAGCAGTCTTCGGAACTTGCCGTCCGTGCGATCCATCACAAGCGCCAATTCATCCTGTCCGGCACGAATTTACCTGTATTTGGCTCCACGCACGGCAACGCAATTCAGTGCTGGAACCAGTCAAATATGGCGCGGAATCTTTGATGAAATTTAAATCGCAGGCGGGTAGTTGCGATTCAGTACGCACGAGCCAGGAAACCATACAGCGGAGCAGCAGGCGAAGGAGGCACGTCGAAGGTGCCTCCACTGCTATTCTGAAATTTTGGAGTTATCTACACTTTGAACCGTATCGTATTGGCTTTTCAGGCTTTCTTTGCCCTGCTCTTCTCCGGCGCTTTGCCGGCTGACATGCTGTCTTCGCTCGGTCTGATTCTAAAATCAGAGATCCCGAAGCCGCCACCACCCAGGCCGGAAGTGAAACCGGAAGACGGGGCGCTGCAGCTGATCGGAATTCTGCAACGGGATGCGCGCATTCTGGACTTCTTTATGGAAGACATCGCGCCGTATTCCGACGATCAGGTGGGCGCGGCCGCGCGTGACATTCACACCCACACCCGGGACATTCTGGAGCGGTATTTCGCACCCGTGCCGGTGATCGACGCTGTGGAAGGAACCGCAGTGAAGTCGGATGGCGACGCCGCCAGAGTCAAGTTCATCGGCAACGTGCCCGCCACCGGTAAAGCTTCCGGCGGACTGCTGCGGCACAAGGGCTGGAAGGCGAGCACTGCTTCTCTGCCGAAACTCAACACGCGGCAGGATCTGATGATTCTGGCGCCCGCTGAGATTGAGGTGGAGTAAGGTTGTACAGCATCGGCATCGATCTAGGAACAACCAACAGCGCACTGGCGTACACCCCGATCGACGCAGTTCCGGTCAGCGTGCAGCTTGCGCAGATTCCGCAGCTGACGGCGGCGAACGAAATCAGTTCGCAGGCCCTGCTGCCTTCATTTCTGTACATTCCCGGCGCGAATGAATTCGCCGCGGGTGCAGTGGCGCTGCCCTGGAATGATGCCCCGAAGTACATCGTTGGCAAACTGGCGCAGCGGCGCGGCGCAGAGGTTTCCAGCCGCCTGGTTTCGTCGGCCAAGAGCTGGCTTTCCTATTCATCAGTTGATCGCACCGCCGCTATGTTGCCGTGGAAAGCGGCGGATGGCGTGGAGCACATCTCCCCGGTGGACGCTTCCGCCGAATATCTGAAGCATCTGCGGGCGGCGTGGGACAGCGAACATCCGGAAGCGCCGTTCGCGGAGCAGGACATTCTGGTCACAGTGCCGGCGTCATTCGATGCCATTGCGCGCGACCTGACGCAGCGCGCCGCGGAAGCGGCAGGATTCCGCAATCTGACCATGCTGGAAGAGCCGCAGGCTGCCTTCTACGCGTGGATCGAGCGCCATCCTGATTGGCGCCGGCGCGTCTCCAAAGGCGACCTGGTGCTGGTGGTGGATATCGGCGGCGGCACCACGGACTTCACGCTGATCGCCGTGACTGAACGCGATGGCGAACTTGACCTGGAACGCGTGGCAGTGGGCGAGCATATCCTGCTGGGAGGGGATAACATCGACCTGGCGCTGGCGCATACGGTAGCGGCGGATCTGGCCTCGCGTGGCATCAAAGCAGACGCCTTCCAGATGCAGGCGCTGTGGAACAACTGCAGGCTCGCGAAAGAGCAGTTGCTGGATCCGGCGTCGCAGATTGATGAAGTGCCTGTGACGATCCTGGGCAAGGGTTCAAAGCTCATCGGCGGGACCATCAAAGCGGAGCTGCGGCGCGATCAGATTGAGCAGGTGCTGGAGAGCTTTCTGCCGCGTGTGGCAAGCACGGAAATGCCCCAGGGCGCCAGGCGCGGCGGGTTGCAGGAGATGGGCCTGCCCTATGCGCAGGATGCAGCGGTGACGCGGCATCTGGCGAAGTTCCTGCGGCAGGGTTCCGACGGTAAGCTGGCCTGCCCGACGCATGTTCTGTTCAATGGCGGCGTGATGCACGCTCCGTTCGTGCGGGAACGTCTGCTGGAAGTGCTGAACGGATGGCTGGCCGCTGAAGGCCGCGTGCCGGTGAAGCCCCTTTCCGGTGAAGACCTGATGCATGCGGTGGCGCGCGGCGCGGCCTATTACGGTGCGGCGCGCAAAGGGAAGGGCGTGCGAATTCGCGGCGGCATCGCGCGTTCTTATTACGTCGGAATCGAAACCGCCATGCCTGCGGTGCCGGGAATTCCCGCGCCGGTGAAAGCGCTGACGGTCGCACAATTCGGCATCGAAGAGGGAACTTCCACCAGCATCCCGGATCGCGAGTTTGGTCTGATTGTCGGCGAGCCCGCCGTCTTCCGTTTCTTCTGTTCGGCGACGAGGCGCAACGACCTGCCAGGATCGCTGATTGAAGACTTCGGGGATGAACTGGAAGAGCTTTCTCCGGTGGAAGTTCGATTGACGTCTGAAGGGCATGCGTCTGAGATGGTGCCCGTGACGTTTGAAAGTGTGATTACTGAAACCGGCATGCTGCAGCTTTGGTGTGTGGCGCGCACAGGGCAACGCTGGAAGCTGGAATTTAACGTTCGCGAGACCGTATGAAAGTCGGCATTGATTTAGGGACCACCAACTCCGCGCTCGCCTGGATCGATCCGGCCGAGGCAGAAGACACAAGTTTCCCACCCATCCACGTTTTTGATATTCCGCAAACTGTCGCGGCGGGGCGCGTGGAAGCCCGTCGCACGCTGCCTTCGTTCCTCTATCTGGATGAAGGCCAGCCGGTGGGTGTGTATGCGCGCGAACAGGGCGCAATTGTGCCCACGCGACTGGTGCACAGCGCGAAGTCCTGGCTGTCGAACCCGGACGTGGACCGCACCGCGAAGATTCTGCCGTGGGATGCCGGTGAGGGTGGCCGGGTCATGTCGCCTGTGGAAGTTTCCGCGCGGCTGATCAGCACCATTCGGGAAGCGTGGGATAAATCGGGGCGCTTCACGCCGCTGGCTGAACTGGATGTGGTGCTCACGGTTCCGGCGTCGTTCGATGAAGAGGCGCGCGAACTGACCGTGAAGGCGGCAGAAGAAGCAGGACTGCCGCGTCTGACGTTGCTGGAAGAACCGGCGGCGGCCTTTTATTCGTGGATTGCCAACAACCTGGCGCGTTCGCGGCGACTGCTTTTCGATGGACAGGTGGTGTTGATTTGCGACGTGGGCGGCGGCACCAGTGACTTCTCACTGATCCGTGTTTCGCGCGACGGCGACAAGATCGATTTCACGCGCACCGCAGTCGGAAAACACCTGCTGCTGGGTGGCGATAATCTGGATCTGACACTGGCCTGGCTGGCGGAAAACAAGATTGGGAAGCAGCTTTCAATCCGGCAGCGCAGTGCGTTGCGGCGGCAGTGCTCCGCAGCGAAAGAGACGCTGCTTGGTGATGAGAACCGGCAGTCTGTCGAGATCACGATTGCGGGTGCCGGTTCGTCCCTCATCGGCGGCACACTGAAAACGGAAATCACGCGCGCAGAGGCCCTGGAACTGGCGCTTGAAGGCTTTTTGCCCATCACACCACTTGGCGAAAAGCCGAAGGAAGACAAGAAGAGCCTCTTCCGCGAACTGGGCCTTCCTTACGTTTCAGACCCGGCGATCAGCAGGCATCTGTCAGCGTTTCTGGAATCGGCCGGGCAGGTGCCGGACGCCATTCTGTTCAACGGCGGTTTCTTCATTCCGGAAATCCTGCGGCAGCGCGTGGCGGATGTGCTGGAGAACTGGTACGGCAAGCGCCCGGAGATTTTCGAGAATCGCGATCTGGATCTGGCGGTGGCAAGCGGCGCGGCCTATTACTCGTATGTGCGGTCGACGGGCGCGGGTGTGCTGGTGCGTGGCGGTTTGCCGCGTGCCTACTATGTGGGACTGAACGATTCCGCCGCGGTATGCCTGGTGCCGCGTGGTGCGGAAGAAGGCGACACGGTCACGGTGGATCGGGAAGATCTGCAGCTGGTGGCCAATAAGCCAGTGGCGTTCCGGCTGATGAGTTCCCTGACCCGCACGGACGATAAACCTGGTGAAGTGGTGCAGTTCGGGCCGGACGAAGAGATCCATCAGCATGCGCCGCTGGAAGCGGTGATTCGGTTCGGCAAGGGCGGCGAACGGCTGGTGCCCGTTACGCTGGGCGCGCGGCTGACGGAAACGGGCACGCTGGAAACCTGGTGCGATTCGAAAATCAGCGACAACCGTTGGCGGCTGCAGTTCCAGTTGCGTAAGGCCGCAGCGACATCAACGGCATCACGCAGGCCGGCGGCAGTGGTCAGCCAGGAAGCGGTGGACGCCGCGACCGCATTGGTTCGCGCGGCGTTTGTGAAGGGTGAAATCGCCCCGGAAGAGTTGCCGGCGAAGCTGGAAGCGGCGGTGGGCCTGGGCCGGAATTCCTGGCCGGTGGATGTGGCCCGCAAACTGGCGGACGTGTTCATCGAACTGATTGAACAGCGGAAACGCAGCGCGGCGTATGAAGTTCGCTGGCTGAATCTGACTGGCTTTTGCCTGCGGCCCGGGTTCGGTTATGTGGGTGATGAATTCCGCATTGAACAGGTGCGGCGCATATACTCTGCCGGCCCACAATTCGCCAATCAGGTGCAGAACGAAATCGACTGGTGGATCTTCTGGGGTCGGCTGGCGGGCGGGCTCAATCGTAACCAGCAGACCGACATCATGCAGCGGTTGCTGCCGAATCTGATGCCGAAGGCCGGCAAAAAACCGCAGCGGCTGAACAACAGTCTGCTGCGTGAGATGTGGCGGTCTGCGGCCAGCATGGAGCTGACCCCGGCGTCGAATCGCGCGCAGTTGGGAGATGCCCTCTTGAAACAGGGCAAGGAATCCGGATTCAACGATGTGGTGCTGTGGTGCCTCTCGCGCCTTGGTGCGCGGCAGTTGTTCTACGGTCCGATGAATCAGGTGGTGTCGCCTGCCATTGCCACGCGATGGATTGAAGCGCTGGTTGCGGTGCCAAAGTCTGATGATGCGCTGGTTTCGATGGCGCGCCGAACCGGTGATCCGGTGCGCGATGTTGCGCCTGTCACGCTCGCGGCAGTGCGGGCGAAGCTCAACGAAGCAGGCATGATCGCTCAACTGGAAGGCAGCGCTGACCGCGATGAACGGGCGCTGGGAAGGATCTACGGCGAAGACCTGCCATCCGGACTGGTGCTGGGAGCTTAAGGTGCCAAAACACCCGGCAATTCCGTATGTGCTGCCGTTTGGCGTCTTCATGGCGATGCTGGCGCTGAATCAGGCGCTGCCCCTGCCGGTGCCCGCATGGGTTCGGTTTTTCATTTGCATGGCGGCGATTGTCGCGGTGTCCCGCCCGGCCCTTCGCGGCGGGCCTTCGAAACCGCTGCAGAGCATCCTGCTGGGTGTGGCGGTCTTTGTGATCTGGGTGGGCCCGGACTATCTGTTTCCCAACTGGCATCATTTCTTTCTGTTCGAGAACGGCGTGGTGGGTCACCCCGCCGGAAATACTCCGCCGGCGTCGAAGAACGACCCGGTATTCCTGCTCTTCCGCATTCTGATCAGCGTGGTGGCGGTGCCAATCCTCGAAGAACTTTTCTGGCGCGGCTGGCTGATGCGGTGGCTGATTGACGGAAACGCGTTTGAAAAAGTCGCGTTAGGCACATTTGCGCCGATGGCTTTCTGGGTGACGGCCGCGCTTTTCGCGTCCGAACACGGGTCTTTCTGGGATGTAGGCCTGATCACCGGCATCATTTTCAACTGGTGGATGATCCGCACGCGCAACATGTGGGACTGTATTCTGACCCACGCGGTGACCAACGGCGTACTGGCGGCTTACGTGGTGCTTGCGGGACAATGGCAGTACTGGCTCTAACGTAAAAACACATGATTCAACTCACCGAAGCCGGCAAACGCTTCGGCCCCAAAATACTCTTTCAGGATCTGAACTGGCTCATCACGGCGAAGGAGCGTGTGGGCATTGTGGGCGCAAACGGCACCGGCAAATCCACGCTGCTGAAGGCTCTTGCCGGGATTGAAAGCCTGGACTACGGGTCGATCAACGTAATGAAAGGGATCCGCGCGGGCTACTTGCCGCAGGACGGCATCACGTTGACGGGGCGCACGGTTTTCAACGAATGCCTGTCTGTGTTCGCTGAACTGCACGCCCTGGAAGCTGAGCAGCAAACGCTGGAGCAGCGCATGGGCGAACTGGACCACGAGAGCCCGGAGTATCAGCAAATTGTTGACCGCTACCACCACGTGCAGGCGGAGTTCACCACGCGCGATGGCTACAATACCGAGTCGCGCGTTGGCACGGTGCTGACCGGTTTGGGTTTCAGCAAAGAAGACTGGCAGCGACGCGTGGAAGAGTTTTCGGGCGGCTGGCAGATGCGCATTGCACTGGCGAAACTGCTGCTGGAAGAGCCGAATCTTCTGCTGCTGGACGAACCGACAAACCATCTGGATCTGGAAGCACGCAACTGGCTGGAAAGCTATCTGGAAAGCTATCCGAATGCGTTCATCCTGATCTCGCATGACCGGTATTTTCTGGATGTGACGGTCAGCAAGATCGCGGAAATCTGGAACAAAAAAATTTACTTCTATACGGGCGGTTATTCGAAGTACGAGTCTCAGAAGAACGACCGGCGGCTGCAGATTGAGGCGGCTTTTCGTAACCAGCGGGAACGCATTGAGGCGCTGGAAGCCTTCATCAATCGCTTCCGTGCGCAGGCGACCAAGGCCAAACAGGTACAGAGTCGGATCAAGGAACTGGAGAAGATTGAGCGGATTGAAATTCCGCCGGATGAGAAAACCATCTACTTCAAGTTTCCGCAGCCGAAACCCAGCGGCAGAATTGTCGCGGAGTTTAAGAACGTTTCGAAGAGCTATGGCGATAAGCACGTATTCTCCGGCGCGAACTTCAACATTGAACGTGGTGACCGCATCGCGCTGGTTGGGGTGAACGGCGCGGGTAAATCGACGCTGATCAAGATCCTCTCGGGTGAAGAGCCGGTGAGTTCCGGGGAATATAATCTGGGCCACAATGCCGAACCGGATTATTTCGCGCAGGATCAGTACAAAGTGCTCGATCCGGAGAGCTCTATTCTGGACGATCTGGGCCAGGTTGCCCCGCGATCCAGCAACACCGAACTGCGCAGTATTCTGGGCTGCTTCCTGTTTTCAGAGGACGACGTATTCAAGCGGATTGGCGTGCTGAGCGGCGGTGAACGCAATCGCTACGCGCTGGCCAGAATGCTGATGGTGCCCAGCAACTTCCTGCTGCTGGACGAGCCGACGAACCACCTGGATATGCGGGCCAAAGATGTTCTGCTGACAGCGCTGGAAGAGTTCCAGGGAACGGTGGTTTTCGTCTCGCATGACCGCTACTTCATCGACAAGCTGGCGACGCGGGTGTTTGAAGTTGGCAACGGCGAGGTGCATGTCTTTCCAGGCAATTACGAAGACTACCAGCACCGAAAAAACAATCTTGCGGCGGCAGAACCCACAGCTGCCCCGCAGCAATCCGCAAAAGTGCGACAGGCGGTTTCGCCTGTCGAGGTGCCTCCGAAGAAGGAATCGGACAACGATAAGAACCGCCGCCTGAACCCGATCAAACTGCGCCAGATGAAGGACCGGCAGCGCAGCATTGAAGACGAGATCACGCGGCTCGAAGTGGAGATCGCCGATTTCGAAACGGCGCTTTCGAATTTCCAGAGCGCGCAGCACAGCATGGATGTTGCCGAGCTTCTGGAATCGCGCCGCACGGATATGAAGGCGCTGGAAACCGAGTGGGAAGAAGTGTCCGAGATCATTGAGGCCAATCGCTAATGCACTACATCACCGAGCAGCAGGTTCTGGAAATACTGACCATGCCGAAAGCCATCGAACTGGTGGACAAGTCTTTCCGGCAGTTGGCGGACGGCAGCGCGGTGAACCACCCGCGTCGGCGCGTGATGGTGCCGGGCGGCGGCTCGATCCTGCACTACATGGCCGCAGGTAACACGGAGTACTTCGGTATCAAAGTTTATTCGAGTAATCCGAAGACAGGTGCCCACTTCCAGTTCCTGTTGTATCGCTCGGCGGACGGCATGCCGCTCGCGACGGTGGAAGCGAACCATCTGGGACAGCTCCGGACGGGCGCCGCGAGCGCGGTTGGCACGATGTATCTGGCGCGCGAAGACGCCCACATTCTGGGAATCATCGGCAGCGGCTTTCAGGCGGAAACACAGCTTGCGGCGATCAGCCAGGTGCGGCAGTTATCGGAAGTACGTGTATGGAGCCGGCAGGTTGACCGCCGCGCTGAGTTCGCAGCCAGATGCGCCGCGAAGTTCGGATTAAACGTACGGGCATCAGAGACGGCGAGGGAAGCGGTGGAAGGCGCGGATATTGTTGTCACCGCTACCAGTTCGAAGGATCCGGTTCTTGAATCAGCCTGGATCTCACCCGGCACGCATATCAACGCGATGGGTTCCAACTGGGCCAACAGGCGGGAACTCCCCACCGATCTGGTGATGGACATCGCCGACATAGTGGCCGTGGATTCCGTGGAAGATGCTTATCTCGAATCAGGCGACCTGATGATTCCGCTGCAGGAACGGCCCGACTTCAGGTTCCGCGCCGTCGAGCTTCACTCCGCACGCAGAACTTCCCCCCAACAGATCACAATCTTCAAGTCAAATGGTCTGGCCGCGCAGGACGTGGCGGCTGCAGGGTATATCTACGAAGTTCTCTATTCCTGAGCGGGAATCTGCGATTCTACATCGCGCCAGGCACTGATCTTCAGCCGCCTGCAAACCCAGCACAACTGCTCAGTCGGGTTGGGAGTTGCTTCACTGCCGCAGACGAAGCACTTCGCCATGGGCTTGAGTTTATCCGAAGCTTTGTCCAAATCGAGTGAGCGAATGGCCTCTTCCATAATCTCGGGCGAGATTATTTCCGGCGAGATGACGGGCTCATTAACTGCGGGCGATTTACGTTTCATGTACGTCTTTTAACTATGTCACAGACAACGTGCTGCCCGCCCTTGGCCAGGAGTAATCAGGCAGCATTGCGAAGGTAGAGAACAACGGCCACATCCAGCGATACGCCGCAGCGCTCGCATTTCTGTCCCTGGGCGACGCGCATCTGACGGGGCGTATATTCCACGTTCGCGGTAACGCTGTGGGTACACATCGGGCAATGCACCTTACCCTCTGAAACCTTCACCACCGGCGCTTTGAATTGAACTTCCATCCTGCACCTCCTTACACCACAAGAGATGCCGGAGGACCACAAAAAGGTTTCACACTATTGTTTGGAGGCTTCTTTCGTCTCCGCCAGGAACTTGTCCAGCTGGCTGATCTGATCCTTCACTTTTTCGAAATCGGGAGCGTTGGGTGAAAACTTCAGGTAGTCGCGGAACTGTTCAGCCACGCCGGGATAATCTTTCTTTTCGATCAGAATCAGGCCGAGCAAGTACTGGCTGCGGGGATTCCGGTGCTTGACATCGATCTTGATTGCCTCGCGTACGTGCTTCTCCGCCAAGTCGTATTTCTTGAGGTTGTAGCCTGCGACGGCGGCGGGATACCACGCATTCGGGAAATCCACCGGATCGAGTTTCAGGCCTTTATCGAGATACTTGCCTGCTTCCTCCCACTTCATCTGCCGGGCCGCCATCAGGCCGAGATCGATATAGGGGCCCACCAGCTTCGGGTCTGCTTCAATGGCCTTCATCATGGCATCTTTGGCAGGTTCGAAGTCCTTCTGCTGCAACCGGAGACGACCCAGATTCATCCAGGCGTCTGCATACTTCGGGTAGACGAGAACTGCTTTTTCGAACTCTTTGGTGGCTTCATCTGATTTACCTTTCAGCACCGACTGCAGGCCCTTCTCATAGGATTTCTTCGCGTCCTTCGGAGCCATCAGAGAAGTCATGCTGATGGACGTTCCCTCCACGTTGCCGAGGCGGTGCAGAACGATGATGCCGATGTCGGGGTTGTCCATCGGATTCCGGTTGATCAGGTTGACGGAATCGGAGCGGTACCCACCCAACTGAGCTCGAATCTCGCAACTGGCAAACTGGTATGCGAACGGATCACTGCCCAGCGGATTGGAGCCGCCTGCCGATTGCGCGCCGCCAAACCCGCCGGAGCCGCCGGAAGATCCGAAGCCTCCGCCGGCTTCTGAGGCATCAATCGCGACCCCGTTGGACTGGCCCCACTGGAAGCTGAAGTGCCCTTTTGTATCCGTGTAAGCAGCGGATCGGGGATTCCCGGCGCAGACCCGCTGGATCACCACATTGGGAGGGATGGGCGAACCGTCGTCCATCATCACTTTGCCCGAAATGAAAATGGGGCGCTGAATGTTCAGGCTCTGATTGGGATTGGCGTTTGAGTTCTGCTGCGGCTGACTGGGAGCCCGGCCAATCGACGGCGTGCCCGTACCAGTGCCACTACCTGTGGTGCCGCCCGTCGTGGATACACCGCCGGCGCTGCCCGAAGTGCCCGTGGTGGAGCCGCCTGCGGTGGAGGAACCCGCCTGCGCATGCAAACCGGTTGCGGTCACCGCCGCGAAAAGAAGGAAAAGGACTGCGTTCTTCATCACTGCCCCCCTGGGGTTTAGCCCAATTATGTCACAGGTTGAAAATGCAGGTTGACAGCGCAGCTTGACAAATATGGTGTCAGGCTATCATCAGGGTGGGATGCCCAACTCCCCGCTGCCCACACCGCTTCAGGAGCTAGGCGCGCGCCGATTCTCGTTCTATCCACCCATCCGCAATCTGGACCACAATGAGTGGCAATATCGTCGCGCCACGTGGAATGAAGTTGTCGTGGTGAACACCCGAACCGGCGAGGAAGCGCTGATTCCCCGTACATGCCTGGGCGAGGTTTCGATTATTGACGATCCCGTGGTGATCGTGGGCCTGCGGCGCGAGCTCGAATGGCGGGAAGGCGCGGTTTATCCGCATCGGCGACCGGTGATCGAGTTCCCGCTGGCCGTGAATGACACCTCCGTTCGCGTGCCGCATCCGGAACGGCTGGCGCCGGTGGTCAACATTCGCCTGGAAGTGCGGCCTGCGGCGCGCAAGAGTCGCAAGATCGCGGTGGCTGTGATGCTGGGCTCCGTCGGATGCCTGATTGTGGCGGACCTGGCGCGCGAAGTGCAGGTGCGACAGCGTGTTCGGATTACGGCGAGCGACGACTATTCATCGATTGTGGCGCGTCTGGGGGCCCCTGCCTCCGACCGCACCGTGGCAGAGTACCGGCTGCTCTCTTACCCCAAACGCCGCCTGATCGTCGTGTTAACAGGGCAGAGCCGCTACATCGGTGCGGTCGATTTCTCCCGCCGCGTGGTCGATACCGTCACCTTGCCGGACGGGACCAATTCCGGGAACCTGTTGCATTCCCTTCCCCCGTTCTGACAATCTCTTTCTAATGGCTTTATTGAAACGTTTGATGTGGATCGCGATTGCGCTCGGCGCAGCGATTTGTCTGGGGGCCATTGCCACCAGTCAGGGGGAGCGAATTAACAGTATCTGGCTGGTGCTGGCGTCAGTCTGTTCCTACCTGATTGCCTACCGGTTTTACGGGGCGTTTATCGCCGCGAAGGTGATGGCGCTCAGCGAAACACGCGCTACACCCGCGGAACGAATGGAAAATGGGCACGACTATGTGCCGACCAACAAATGGATCGTTTTTGGACACCATTTCGCGGCGATTGCGGGCCCCGGGCCCCTGGTCGGTCCGGTGCTGGCCGCGCCGTTCGGGTATCTGCCCGGCACGCTTTGGATCATCGCGGGGGCCGTACTGGGAGGGGCCGTGCAGGACTTCGTGATTCTCTTTGCGTCCATGCGGCGCGACGGGAAATCGCTGGGCCAGATGGCCAGGGAAGAGATCGGCAAAGTGGGTGGATTCGTGGCGCTGGTGACGGTGCTGCTGATCATGATTATTTTGCTGGCGGTTGTCGCCCTGGTGGTGGTCAACGCGCTGGCGGGCAGCCCGTGGGGAGCATTCACCATTGCGGCAACCATGCCGATCGCGGTCTTCATGGGGCTGTATTTGCGCTACTGGCGACCGGGCAAGGTTCTGGAATGCTCGGCACTGGGCTTCGCACTTGTTCTGGCGTCGGTATTCGGGGGCCAA
>JBBQDH010000145.1:0-14697 GCA_038319515.1 Bryobacterales bacterium | reverse complement strand
GAGATTGAACGGGCACTCAGGGGCGAATACAGCGGAGACGCACGCAAGCGGGACCTGCAATACGAAGCCCGGGCTCAATTCACTGTCCAGCAGTAGATCGACGCCGGAGGGCTCAAGGGTCGGCAAGCCCTGACCGCCGCCGCTACGTTGAGGTGGGGCAACTCGTCGCCATCAGCCCCGGAGCCCTGCCCCGCTTCCTGCAACGATTCGAAGAGGTATACACAAAGGTCGGCAAGACCGAATCCATCATCTCGACCGCTGCGGCTCATCATCGTTTCCTCTGGATGCATCCATTCCTTGATGGCAACGGGAGGGTCGCGAGACTGATTTCACACGCGACATTTCTTGATGCGCTCGATACGGGCACGGTGTGGTCCGTTGCCCGCGGCCTTGCCCGAAATGTTCAGGACTATAAGCATCACCTTGCCCGGTGCGACGCGGGCCTACGCAATGATCCTGATGGGCGGGGAAACCTCAGCGAAGAGGCGCTTGCAGCCTTCACCGAATTCTTCCTGCAGGTTTGCATCGACCAGGTGACCTTCATGGAAGGTCTGGTGCAACCCGACCGCCTGCGCGCCCGCATACTGATGTGGACCGAAGAAGAGATCAGAATCGGCGCATTGCCCTCAAAAGCCGACAAAGTTTTGGAAGCGGTCCTCTATCGGGGTGAGTTGCCGCGAGGTGACGCGGATACTGTAGTCGGTACGGGCGAACGTCAGGCCCGGCGAATCGTTTCAGCTCTTGTAGACAGATGCGTGCTGACGTCAGACAACCCGCGGGCACCGTTACGTCTGGTGTTCCCGGCTGCCCTTGCGGGGCGCTGGATGCCCGGATTGTTCCCTGAGCAGACCGCCTGAACGGTGGTGACTAATACAGCTTCCGCCCGTACCACCAGGCCGAACCCGCACAGGCCAGCGCACAGGGGATCAATACCAGCGGTGTAATCCGAAACGCGGTAACGCCCGCGCCGGCCATGGCAATCGTCTGGATGATTCCCTTGCTCACCGCAGCGCCGCCCGAAAACCGCCAGCGCCTCTGTTCACGCCGCTCTTCCACAGAGGGCTCATGTCCGAACGCGAGCACGGTCAGCGCAGCCGCCAAGCCGGTTGCGGGCGCGAGGGGCAGCGTCAAAACCAGCACCACCAGCAGGAAAGCCGCGTCCTTCGCCGCGATCACGAACCAGCCCTGCAGCGGCATCTGCTGGTAGCGCGTCAAGCCGCTTTTCGACTCCAGGCCGAACAGGCACTGCGCATAGCTGGAAAGCGCCAGCACCACCAACAACGCCATCATCATCAGGGCCTCTTCCGGCAGATCTTTGATCGCCAGCCGGTAGATCACGCCACTGACCGTGAGCACCAGCGCCACGTAGAAATCCAGCGTCAACAGCATCTCGCGCAGGTTTTTCCGCATCAACTGCCCCAATGTGCCACGCGCGGCGGGAATCCATCGGAGGAACCCCGGCTCACCGCCGACAGCAGGCACAAAGAATCCAACCGCGAAAAGCCCTGCCGCCAACAGCAGCACTCCGAAGCTCTCCACATGCCGCAGCGACCAGCCTGCCAAAGCCGCCAGCAGCCACATGATCGGATTGATCCACGGGCTCAGCAGACGCAGCTTCCAATGGTCGGCTTTGCTGATCGGCCAGAACGGAAAGCGATCTGCCGGGATCTTCCGCAACGGGTCGGCGCTCATCGGGAACAGGATCACCAGTGCGCCAATCAGATAGAGAAATGAACCCGCCGGACCCAGCAGGATCAGCGTCACCAGAAAGAAGTTATTGGTCGCGATGGAGCCGAACGTTTTGCGTTCCCGCGCCGCCGCGGTCGCCAGCGCCTTCAGAATCGTCGTGATCACACGCCTGAATTCCCCAGCCACTCCAGATTCTCAACCGCCGGATATTCAATCAGTTCGAAGTACTTCTCTTCCAGAGATCCGGTCATCTCCGCTGCCGTCGCCTGCCACACAATCCGACCACCCCGAATCACCATGAAGTGCGTGGCGGTACGCTCGATTGTCGAGAGGATATGCGACGTCAGAAACACCGTCGTCCCGCGCTGCGCCACAGTCGTGAGCAGTTCGCTGATGGTGCGCGAAGTCATGGGATCGATAGCTTCGAACGGTTCATCCAGAAACAGAACCGGAGGGTTGTAGATCAGCGCCATCGCGAGCGCGGTCTTCTTCCGCATCCCGCTCGAACAGCGGCTGGCGAACACATCGCGCCCATGTTCCAGATCCAGCACCCGCAGCAACTGGGCAGTGCGCTCTTTCGTGGTCGCACGCCGCAGGCCGTAAACGTCGCCGGTGAGCGTCAGATGCTCCTCCACCGTCAGATCGTCAAACAGCCCCAGATTCGCAGGTAACACGCCGATCTTCCGTTTCAGTTCCAGTCCACCGGCGGTGATGCTAAGCCCCGCCACCGTGGCGTCGCCGGAGGTCGGCGCCAGCAGCCCGGTCAGCATATTCACCGTCGTCGATTTCCCCGCGCCGTTCGGCCCCATGAAGGCGCAGATCGATCCCGCCGGCAGCTCGAATGAGATGCTGTCAACCGCCGTGAAATCACCGAATCGACGCGTCAGGTTATGGCAGGAAATCATTCTTTCAGCTCCATCATTCCTTCAACTCCACAATGGTCGCCCCCGCGCCGCCCTCGAACTGCGATGCCGGGTAGTGCTTTTCCACATGCGGATTCTTCTTCAGCAATTCCTGCACGGCGCGTTTCAGAATGCCCATGCCGTGGCCGTGCACAATGCGAACACGCGCCGCGGTGGCCATCACAGCATCGTCCAGGAAGCGCTCCACACGGTCCATCGCATCGTCGGCGCGCTCACCGATGATATTGATCTCCTGTACAGACGGGCTGAGTTCCGGGCCGCGCTGAAAGCTCACGTTCTTCGGCAGTTTCCCCACCACGCCACCGGGCAGTTCCGCGAATACCTCTTCCACGTCATCGCCGGAGATCTGTAGCCGCATGAAACCCGCTTCCACTTCAAAACGGCCATTGCCCATCACCCGCCGCACCCGCGCCAATTCGCGCAGTCCCTTCACACGCACCCGCACGCCTTCTTCGATCTTCAGCTTGCGCGGAACTCCCTCAATACCCCCCACCGCAGCCTGCGCGGGGACAATCGAAGTCTCCCAATCCTCCCGCATCTCCCGCGTTAGTTTCGACGTCTGGCGCTGCGCCTGGTCCACCGATTTGCGCCGTTCCGCGGTCTCCGCAATCTTCGCCACGGCGTCATCCGCACGGCTCTGCCAACGGCGCTGCATCTCATCGAAGCGAACTTCCAGATCACGCAGCTTTGCCGTGAGCTGCTGTTCGGAATCGCGCGCAATTTGCCGTTCGCGCCCCGCCAGCGTGATGCGGTCCCGCTCCAGCAGGGCGCGCTCCCGGCTCACTTCTTCCAGACGCTTGTGCAGGTCCGCGATCAACTGCGAAAGCTCCACTTCCTGCGTGCTCAGCGAAGCCCGTGCGCGCCGCATGATGTCTTCCGGCATGCCCAGCCGCGTGGCGATATCCAAACCCGCTGACTTACCCGGCAGCCCCACCTGCAACCGGTACGTCGGAGCCAGCGTTTCCTCATCGAAGCCCATCGACGCATTGAGCACCATCTTCGTGTTGGCGCCGTAAATCTTCAGTGCCGTCAGATGGGTTGAGGCCAACGTGAATGCCCCGGCCGCCCGGAAGTGATCCACCAGCGCCACACCCAGCGCCCCGCCCTCCTCGGGATCCGTCGCCGACCCGATTTCATCCAAAAGCACCAGCGAATCCGGCGTCACATCAAGCGCCATCTCCCGCAGTCGCGACACATGCGCGGAGAACGTACTCAGATTCTGTTCAATCGACTGGTGGTCGCCAATGTCCGCCAGAATCTGCTCGAACAGTGGCAGTTCCGCGCCGGCGCAAGGCACCGGCAGCCCGGCCTGCGCCATCAGCGCAATCACTCCGATGGTCTTCAGCGTCACCGTCTTGCCACCCGTATTCGGGCCGCTGATCAGCAGCGTGCGGCACTCACGGTCCAGCGTCAGGCTGAACGGCACCACGCTCTGCTTTTTGCGACGCAGCACGTCCATCAGCAGCGGGTGCCGCGCGCCTTCCAGATGCAACCGCGCCCCAAACTTCGGGATACAGCACTCAAAATCGCCGCCAAACCGAGCCTTCGCAAAGATCAGATCCAGGGCCGCCATAATGCCCGCGGCTTCCCGAATCGGTGCCGCATACGCACGAAGACGCTCTGTCAGCTCCCGCAAAATGCGGAACACCTCACGCGACTCCTCTTCCTGCAGCCGCACCAGCTCATTGTTCAGGTCGATGGTTTCCATCGGTTCCAGAAACAGCGTCTGGCCCGTGGAACTCGCGCCATGAATCACGCCCGGCAGCTTGCGCCGCTGCCCCGCGATCACCGGCACCACGAAGCGTTCATTCCGAATGGTGATGTACTCGTCCTGCAAAACGCCGTCGTTGCGGTTCGCTCGCAGAAACCGTTCCAGCGAATCCTGAATCGATTTCTTCTGCTTCTCAATCTCACGGCGAATGCGGTTGAGGTGCGGGCTGGCGTGGTCCAGCACCGTGCCGTCGGCCTGGATCTTGCCCTCAATCGTCCGCAGAAGATCGCGGAAATCGCCAATCCCGTGCGCGCGGGCGGCCAGCAAAGGAAACCGTTCCGTCGCGGCCGTGAGGGACGATTTCGCGTCCGCCGCACGGTCCAGAAAAGCAATCAGATCGAAGATCTCACGTGGGTCTAAAGACGCCCCTTCGATGCGCAGTTTCTGCTCGGCCACGGTAACGTTCGGCAGCCCGTTCAGATTGACCCGAATCGCCGCGCCCTGGCCCGACGCCTGTGGCGCTGCTGCGGCTCGCAGATATGCCATCCCCTCGCCCGCTTCCGCAAGGGCGTGTTCCACCTTCTCCCGGTCCGTGGAGGGCTGGATCTCGTCCAGAAGCGTATCGCCGGCGGAGGTTGCAAGATAGCGCCTGACGAGGGACCGAACGTGCTCCCACTCCAGTGAATCCGCGCTCGTAAAGTTCACTTACCCATTTTCCCGCAGCCAGTTGAATGCCTTCGCAATCACGGCTGGAGTACCCTCGGTGATGAGCAGATCTTCCATCCCCGCGAGCGTGAACCACCCCACGCGATCCGCATCGTCCGCTGCCGCCAGTGTGCCGCCCGCGGGCGTGCAAAGATAGTCGACCAGCACGTAGTGATATTCCGGCTTGCCATCTGCATCGTGCATGATGCGTTCAAATACTTCCAGCAGACAAAACACGCCCACTTCCAGGCCAGTCTCTTCCCGAACCTCGCGCCGCATGGCATCTTCCAGCCGCTCGCCGGTTTCGACAGCCCCGCCAGGCAGCGACCAGTACCCCTTCAGCGGCTCATGCCCGCGTTGTACCAGCAGAATCCGGTCGCCTTCCACAATCAGCGCCCCAACACCCAACACCGGGCGCGGCGGATACTGGCGCGAACTACTCAATATTGGGAAGCGCCTTTAACGCCCACCCGGATTTTGTAAACAGACTTGCGACCCGAAACGTAAAGAGTCTCATTATCGGCGTCTCCAAACGTGCAGTTCGTGATCACCTCGCCTGTCAGCAGCTGATGCAATAGCCTGCCATCCGGCGTGTAAACACCCAGCCCGTGCGCCGCCACATACATTCTTCCGTGCACATCTGTTCGGATGCCGCCCGGCACGCCGTCGATGTTCTTAATCACATCCCGCTGGTTGCCTGCATTGCCGGAGCGCCCTTCCAGATCGAACGCCACCACCGCATGCCGGTCAGAATCCGTCACGTACAGTGTCTTTCCATCCGCCGAAATCGTGATGCCATTGGGGCGCGTTTGCCACTTCGCAACCACGTCCACTTCACCCTTGGGATTGATGTGGAAGATGCCGTTGAAGTCCAGTTCGCGTTTATCTAAGGTGCTGGAAAAAGCCGGGTCAGTGAAATAAATCTGCCCATCCCTGCGCACCGCAATATCGTTCGGGGAATTGAACTTCCTGCCCTGGAATGTCTCCGCCAGCGTTTCGTGTTTCCCGCGGTTATCAATCCGGATCACACGTCGCAACAAAGGTTCGCAGACGTACAGGCGATTCGACGCGTCATACGCCAGCCCTTCTGTTCCGTTGCCGTCTTCGTCAGTCGGTTGCGGCGGCTTATTCGCATCCAGCCGGTAAATCCGCTTCTTCGCCACATCCGAAAAAACCAGAAAACCCTGGCGCGACCACACCATGCCATCCAGGTAAGTCAGGTTGGTCGCCACGCGCTCTGCCTGCAGGTTCTCAAAGTCCTGCGCGCACGTCGAAAAAGCCATCAGGCAGAGACCTGCCAGCGTCTTCACGGCTTCTCGATCTTGATCTCGTTCACCACGCTCTTCACGCCGCCGACCTTCTTCGCAATCCGCTCAGCTTTCTCTTTCTGCTTCGCTTCGGCAACCTTGCCCTTCAGCGTCACCACGCCGCCCTTTACGTCGACGTCAATAGCCCCGCCCTTTACAAGCGAATCCGCGGCCAGACGCTGGCGGACGGTGTCGTTCAAAAAGTCGTCCGTGACAGGCTTCGCGGCCAAAGCCGTCATTGCCATGCCCAGGGAAAGAATTACCGACAGGCCAATCCGCTTAATGTTCATCTCTACCGGCCATTGTACGCCAGTCCATCGAGTTGAGAAACGCTGTCTTCTCGCGCCACTGCGATTCCACTTTCACATGAAGATCAAGGTAAATGCGAATCCCGAACAACGATTCCATCTCTACCCGCGCCAGCGTACCCACCTTCTTCAACATCGCACCCTTCGCGCCGATGATGATCGCCTTCTGCCCGTCGCGCTCCACAAAAATCGTGGCGTAAATGCGCACAATGGTGGGCGTCTCTTCCCACTTATCAATGATGACTGTAGTCGCGTGCGGCACTTCCTGCCGGGTGGCGATGAGGATTTTTTCACGCACCAGTTCCGCAGCCAAAAAACGCGCCGGCTGGTCCGTCACATGGTCCGGCGGGAAGTACTCCGGGCCCTCTGGCAGACGGCTCACAACAGCCTTGCGAAGGTCCTCAAGCCCTGTGTCTTTCAGCGCCGACATCGGCAGCGTTTCCACAAAGCTGAACAGCTTGCTGTACTCGTCCATCAGCGGCAGCAGATCGTGTTTCGCCTTCACCAGGTCAATCTTATTCAGCACCAGAATCACGGGCGGGCCATTCGGCCGCAGCATGCTCAGCGCCTTCGCATCTTCCTCGCTGAACGATTCTGTCGCGTCCACCACATAAATCAGCAGATCACGCTCTTCAATTGAAGAACGCACCGCCTCCATCATGCGCTTATTAATCGTTGAATCGGACTTATGAATACCCGGCGTATCCACGAAAATCACCTGCGCATTGTCGCTGGTCATCACGCCCTGAATCGCCGTCCGCGTGGTCTGCGGCTTATCCGCGACGATGGAAACTTTCTGTCCCACCAGGGAATTCAACAGGGTCGATTTACCCGCATTCGGGCGTCCTAAAATGGATACAAATCCCGAGACAAACCCGTTCCTCGCTTCAGACAAGCTTCCTGGTGTCATAACGTAACTGCCTTACTTAAGCGCAACTGTTCTACTCGCATTTCATCACTGGCTAATACCTCTGCACGAATTCCGTCGCGCTCGATTACTTCACCGGGTTTTGGCACACAACCCAGCCACTCCATTACAAGACCGCCAACCGTGGTCGATTCCAGATCTTCTTCGGGGTGGAACTAAAGGAAATCCTGCACGCGGGAGAGATCAAAGTTCCCGGAGACAATATAGCCTCCCTTCCCATCATCGGTCACGTCTGAGCCCGGCTCATGTTCATCCCGGATTTCGCCCAGAATCACTTCCACCAGATCTTCCATCGTGGCGATGCCCGCCGTGTTGCCATACTCATCAATTACCACCACCATGTGCGCGCCTTCCTGCTGCATTTCCCGCATCAGGTCGTCCACCGGTTTCGTCTCCGGCACATAGCGAATCGGTCGCATCAGATCCCGCACGGTACGGCCCTTCCGCGCGCTTTCCGGCACCTCGAACATGTCCCGAACATGCGCGAATCCCACAATGTCGTCAATCGAGGCGCTCCACACGGGGATGCGGGAATATTGTTCGTTGATCACCAGTGAATGCAGTGCTTCCAGCGTCTGGTCCGCCTGAATCGCCACCATGTTGGGGCGCGGCGTCATGATCTCGCGCACCGTCTTATCGCCGAACGCTACCACGGACTGGATCAGCCTCCGGTCCTCTTCTTCGATCAGGCCTTCTTCGGCGCCGGCCGTAATCAGCGCGTCGATATTTTCCGCCACCGTCGCGGTGTCCTCGCCCTCCGGCTCATGCTTCACAATGTCGAGCAGTGAATTCAGAAAGCCAAGGCCAAGCACCAAAGGGCGAACGATCAGTCCGCTGGCGGCATAGAAAGGAATCAGTGCGTGCAGCCAGTGGCCTGAGGTGCGCCGGACGAGAAGTTGCGGGATCAGATACGCGCAGGCCATCATTGCCAGCCAGGCGCCCGCCACGGCGTTCACCAGTTCCGGAATAGTGAGACGTTCGCCATCCACCGCATGGGCCAGTGTCAGCACGCCGAACAGCACCAGACAGGTGTGCTTCCACAAAGAGAAGCTCAGCGACCCTTCTTCCGAGCGCATGCCCAGGCGAGGTTCGAACTCCGACTTGAAGTACTGCAGCGCGGGAATTTCCCGCGTTCGCAGGCGCATGCCCTCCAGGTAAAACGTCTGGATGGCGGTGAATAAAATCACCAGAACAAAAAGAATGATAAGAGCGGCCAGAAGCATTTACTTCGCCCGTTCTGTGAGGCTGGTGGCAAGGCCAAGCTTCTTACGCCAACGTTGCTCAGTGCGGGCCATTTGGCCTGCATCCGTCTCGTGGTCAAGCCCGGTCAGATGCAGCACGCCGTGCAGCATCAGAATACGCAACTCGTCTTCCAGCGCATGGCCGAACTGACCCGCCTGAGCGCGCGCCTTCGCGAGCGAGATTGCAATATCGCCCAGGTAAGGCGCCTGGCTCCCGCCACCAGAGGGAAATGACAGCACGTCGGTGGGTTCGTCTTTTCCGCGGTATTGATTATTCAGTTTCCGCAATTCCGCATCGCCCGTAATCAGGCAGTGGAACTCCGCGCGTTTCGCAATGCGCAGCCGGAGAGTTTCGGCAAAAGTCTCCAGTCCTTCGGTGTCGAGCGTGGCCGGCTTGCGCCGGAAAGATATCAGTGGGTCAGATTTCATTAGTTGCGGTGGGCCTCGCGTCCGCCAGTTTCAGCGAGAGTTGACGGCCTGTTACCTCTTGATTGTACTTCTCATACGCCCGGACAATGCGCTGTACCAGGCTATGCCGCACCACATCGCGCTCATCGAAGTGTATGAAAGAGACGCCTTCCACGCCTTTCAGCACATCGCAGGCCTCCAGCAACCCACTCTTTTTATTGCCCGGCAGGTCCATTTGCGTCAGGTCGCCCGTGATCACCATTTTCGAGTTAAAGCCCTGCCGGGTGAGCACCATTTTCATCTGCTCAGTGGTGGTGTTCTGCGCTTCGTCCAGAATAATGAAGCTGTCATTCAGCGTGCGGCCACGCATGAATGCGAGTGGCGCCACTTCAATCGCCAGCCGCTCCACCAGCTTCTCCACTTTCTCGGCTTCCAGCATGTCGTGCAGCGCGTCGTAAAGCGGGCGCAGATAGGGGTCGATCTTGTCTTGTAAAGTGCCCGGCAGGAATCCCAGCCGTTCACCCGCTTCCACAGCAGGCCGGGTGAGAATGATGCGGCTGACCCGTTTGCTGATCAGCGCCTGGATCGCCATCGCAACCGCCAGATAGGTCTTGCCGGTTCCCGCCGGCCCGATGCCAAACGTCAGATCATGCCGTTCAATCGCTTCCAGATAACGACCCTGCGTGACAGTCTTCGGTGCCAGCAGTTTCTTCCCGAAGCTGCGCTGCTTGCCGCTGTTCACCAGGTTCCGCAGCGTCACGCCGGGGTCTGAGGTCACCACCCGCAGCAGCGAATTCAGATCGCCGTTCTTGAAAACCTGGCCTTCGCGCACCAGCGCAAAATAGTCTTCAAAGATCTGCTCTGCCCGACCCACCGGCCCGGGTTCGCCATCAATTTCGATGGTCTCGCTCCCCAGCTTCGTCCTCACATTCAGGCCCACTTCAATGAGCCGTATGTTCTCGTCCTGGGTACCGAAAAGGCTCTCAATGCCGCGGCTTACCTGTACGCTGGATTTCATTTAGTTTTTAAATGTCCTTGGGGTAACGCTGTGAGAAAAGGCGCAGGGGGGTGTGGTGCTTTTTGGGGAGCGACGAAACTGCCGCGAAGGCGAGGGAAGCGAGAACGCCATTCGTTCGGAGTATAGCAGTCCGTGGAAATAGTAGTTACACAGTTGCGGACGTCATAGAAAGTATGGCGATGGGGACGCGGAAGAGCAGGGAACGGCAAAAGCCCTTATGGGTAGCAGGCAAGGATGTGGTGGAGCCGCCGGGGAACGTGTTTTACGATCAGTTCAATCAGGTTCTGGAGCGGCATCAGTTCGACCGCAACGCGGAAGCGGTTTGCCGGAAGTTCTATAGGAAGAGCCGAAAGGCTCGAATGAGGGATGAAAGAGCCCGACGGACCCGGATGCCCGGATCACGAAAATGAAAGACGGACGGACCCATTTGGCCCATAAGGCGGAACATGCGGTCGATCTGTCGAGCGGAGCGTTACTTGCCATGACACTGGAGCCCGCCAATGAAGGAGACGCCACCACGCTGCACAAAAAACTGGCCGAGACGATGTTGGGGTTGAGTGGATGCGTGTAGATAGGTCGTGCTACAGCAGGAAAGCGTACACTCCGGAGAATGCCGCATCCCGTGCGTCGCGATACAGCGCTGACCGGCAGCCATCTGACGGCCCATTTCGCGGATAGAAGCGAGGGTTATAGGCCCGGGCCGGAATCATCGCCTTCAGTGCCTCGCAGGGGGGCGCGATTCTTACCGTTGGTAAGATAGAAGCATGGAGACTGTGACTGTTTCATCGAAAGGCCAAATCGCCATTCCAAAACTGGTCCGCGAAGCGTTGAATCTGGGGGCGGGTTCACGACTATCGCTTGACGTACGTGGCGGGCAGATCGTTCTCTCCAGGGAGCCCGCCTGGAAGAAACTTCGCGGCGCCGGTGCTGACCCCGAAATAATGGAGCAATTTGCATCCTGGCGGAGAGCTGAGCGTGAACTTGAAGACTCTGGTTCTTGATTCATGGCCGCTGATTGAGTGGATCTTCGGACGCGAGCCGATTGTTCGGATAGTGAATGATCTGCTGCAAGATGCCGAGGCCGGCAATGCACGATTGTTGATGAGTGCCATCAATGTGGGGGAGATCTACTACTTTCTGCATAAGAATGGGAGGAGCCCGCTGGCCGAGGAATGGCGGGAGTCCGCTGCAACCTTGCCGGTCACCATTGAGGTCCCGAACTCCGCTGATATCTGGAGTGCAGCGGAGATTAAAGCGAATTTTCCTCTGTCCTATGCGGATGCATTTGCAGCGGGAATGTCGCGGAAGTACGGCTGTCCTTTGATGACCGGCGATGCAGAGTTTCGAAAGGTTCGCGATCTGGCGATTTATTGGGTGGGTGCATAATCGGCTTGCTCGCTCGCACCTGTCTGGAGTTCGGACGTACGATAAATCTGTGGCAGAGAGTTTCCGCTCTCAAATGAGACGCATGGCCGACCCGGTTTCAGATCCAACAGTGCTGATCAGCTGCCCCACATGCCGCATGCCATGTTCCGTGATATGAATCGCGAGGCTGATCGCTGTCACAGGAAGTCGCTTGCGGCCAATCTCGCGGATGGCCGAAAAATCACCCGCCCGAAGGTTCCGGATGATATGCTCATAACGATCCAACGCAGTATTGATCAGCGCCATCAGTTCGGCAGGCGTCTCAGTCCCCTCGGCTTCCCGCGACACCGCAGCCACCTGATTCTCAGTTAGCTGCTGACCTGCAAGATACGTGCAAAGTCGCTCGGTGCTCCCCGCCAGATGCTTCGCATGAAACCCAGCCCGGGTTGCCCACAGCTGTTCCGCAGAAAGGGAATTGAGCATCCGCCCCGCATCCTCACGAATATGCTGACTTGCCCGCAGCAAATGTCCGATCACCGGGTCCACCTCCGGCAAAATCCCTCTCAGCCAAGGTTCAGGCAGGGTTTCAGCCAGAGGCTCCGGCACCATAAGCCTACGCCTTAGTATCGATAATGAAAGTCGGAGCAATCCCGGAAGCCGGCGAGTAAGTCCCCGCGCCTTCCGAAGATACATAGCTGGAGCAGCCGCCAACCTTCCCCAAAAACGCCTGGGGCTGGACGTCGACCTGCATTTCCTTAAACTCCAGATGCCCGTAACTCATCAGCGGGAACAATGTCCGGGTGGGTTTCACCCGTTCCTGCACCACATACGGAGCCCGTTGTGCCTCACGAATCGCACGCGCCCACGAACCGTCATCATGCTCGTAGCCAATGAAGCTATGCAGATCCGTGTATTCATCATTCGGGCGCAACACCAGCTTCTCGCGATTCTGCTTAATAAATTCCAGCAGATCCACGGTCTCGTCGTGATAAGCCACCTTGCCCGCCTTCACCACACGGGTCCACGGCACATGTTCCTTAATCGCCTTACGTTCGTTCAGCGGGAACTTAGCCACCAGCGTCTCATCCGTCAGCAATGAGAACATCGCCTTCTTATGTGAAAGCTCTGACCGGAAACTGTTCACCACGCAAACATTGTGTTCCTGATAAGCCTGCACCAGAGGATGATTCAGCGTAAAGCGCAGCAGGAACTCCTGAGCGCTGATGCGGCGGTAAATCAGATCGATATCGAGCCCGTTCGCGCGCAGCACACCGTTCTTATATTCCAGCTGATCCGGCGCAATCAGCTCACACTGATAACCTTCCGCCCGGAAATACTCGCGGAAAATCTCATACTCGCTGCGACCGGTCGCGCTCCGGAATTCCAGAATCCCGATGTTCGGCTTCTTCGCCGGGCCCACGTGTTTCGTGCCGCCCGCGCGGTAAGCGCTGTACATTTTGAATGCCTTGAGCAGCGCATGCAGAAAAGGCTTCTTGCCGCCAACGCGCGTCAGATTGTACCGGCGGCGAAATTCCTTCACAGGCGGGCAGTCGTAGAAAAGGTCCGACAACCCCTCAGCGTACGCGGCTCCGGAAAGAGCGTCCGCGTTATACTGCAGGACATGCAGGCTGCCGTTTTGAATCTGCAGATCGAGTTGGGCAGAGACCTCGGATACGTCATAGCCCGGATCAATCGCCGCCAGCATTTTTTCCGCCGGGAACAGCTGCATACGGCTCAGCAGCTGAGGGGAGGCCAGAGCAAGCCGGAGCATTCTGTCCACGGCCGATATGAGTGCCTCGCCGGTCTTTACCAGATTGTCGTATTGCTTCTGGGTTACAAAGTTAGGCCGCAGGAATGGGCATAGAAGCCTTCCACCAGTGGACAACTGGCGGGCTTCCATCTCATCCTGTAAATTTTTCACCCACCTCAGGTCGCGGTAGGGTTCGGATTCGAGGATCCGATGATACCGGGCGATCGCCTCGTCCAACTGCGTCATTTTTCGGGGGTACCGTCTCTGTTACGAAGTATGACACAAAATTCGGCCCCCTGTCTGGGAGGGAGTCGAGAAACAGCGCCTATCTTACTCAAACTAAAACGAATTCTCTCAGGCAGCGATTCTCTCGTCCGTGTCAGTTTTACCACGCTTCCCCCGATCTTTTGGAATTCATGGGTCTATGTTGTGGGTTTTCTTCCCAAGAGACCTCAAGATCGTAAGCACCAGTCGGCCCAGTTAGATCCTGTCCCGGATTGCCCGGTTGGGTCGAGAGACATCGGGTTGTTTGCTTGGGCGGCGACATGGCCGGCAATGGGAATTATTTAACGGTGCACTGCGCACCGACCCGAGCCGACACAACTACGCACTAATTATTTCGCTGCCAACGCTTTCAGCGCGGCCTGTTTGAAGGCATTGTCCGCCATACCGGTCCAGGCATCAATCACTGTACCGTTGCTTCGAACCAGGATAAGCGAGGGAACGCGCGGAACCTGAATTCCGCTCTCAGGCTGTGAGAGAGCTTTCTCGGTCGCAATGCCGTGCGACGCCAAATACGCCTGGTTAATAGCAGGAGCTTCCCCGGTAACCGCTACAACCCTGATTCCCTTCTTCCGCGCAAGGTCAGTCACCTCCTTATAGGAAGGCATACTCGCCTTGCAGTACGGACAGGTACTGGTGGTCGAAACGATGAGCGTTCGGGGCGCATTGCTCAGAGCTAACGCGGATGTGCCCTGGATGTGCTCTCCGGAAGCAAACACTGCCGGACCCGGACCAGCGGTGTGAAGCCTCCGGTAGACGCTTTCCCCCACGACCACGGTGCACGCAATGATCAGGCAGATATTCGCAAGCTTTTCGATAACTGATGCCATCTTAGGGCCCTCTTCTGTAATCTATTAATACTTTAATCGAGGCTTAACCCAGCCTTAACCCCGGTCGTTCCGGACAATCCAATTCCCCGTTTAGCAGGCTGCTGAAAAACTCCTGGCGTCTAACTTGTTTATTTGCAATCCTGGAGAGATGCGAGGCAGCGACAATCAGCAGTCGGAGTTATTCAGTTACGGACGAACCGAGGAGCGTATCCCGGAAAAGCATCCGCTACGG
>JBBQDH010000144.1:0-14901 GCA_038319515.1 Bryobacterales bacterium | reverse complement strand
ATGAATGAGCATCGCTTCTCTACTGATGACAAGGTTGAAAAAGCGGTGATGGATGAGCAGGAGATGGAATTCCTGTATCAGGACGGCGATTACTTCTACTTCATGAACACGGAGAGCTACGAGCAGATCCATCTGACGAAGGATTTGCTGGGCGACACGGTGGATTACCTGATCCCGAACCTGAAGGTGGACGTGAAGTTCTACGAAGGCCGGCCGATCAGCGTGGAGCCTCCTGCCGTGGTGGAAATGGCCGTTATCGAGACGGAGCCGGGCCTGAAGGGCTCCACGGTTTCGAACGTCACGAAGCCTGCGAAGATGGAGAGCGGTCTGGTGGTTCAGGTGCCGGCGTTTATTAACGAAGGCGACCGCATCCGCATTAATACGGCGGAAGGCACTTACTCCGAAAGAGCCTGAACGCCGATTGCTTTGACGAGGGCCGCTTCCTGATCGGGGAAGACTGTTCGCAGGTCCAGCACGACACGGTCATTCTCAATTCGGGCGATGATCGGGGGATTGTTTTGACGAAGCCGCCTCTCCAGTGAGGCGGCTTTTGTATTTTGCAGGACGACGAGCCAGGTGGGGAGTGCGATATCCGGCGTGGAGCCTCCTCCGATGATGGATTCGCCTGGTTCCACGGTGGCATTTGGTCCGAGTTGCGCTGCCATGGTCTCTGCCCGCGTGCGGATTTCTTCGGGGCTCATGCGGATCATGCGGAGCGCCGGAATCTGGTCGTACTCGCCAAGCACCAGGTGACGCAGTGTGCTTTCCATGGCCTGGTAAAACAGTTTGTCCTGACGAAAGGCGCGGAAGAGAGGGTTGCGGCGTACGCGGGCTACCAGGTCGGCGTCACCCGCGATGATTCCGGCCTGGGGTCCGCCCAGCAGTTTATCGCCGCTGAAGGAGATCAGGTTTGCGCCTGCGGCAAGACTTGCCTGTGCCAACGGTTCGTGAACGCCGTAAGCGGTCAGGTCGACCAGGCAGCCGCTGCCGAGGTCTTCGTAGACGGGAATGCCTTTTTCCCTGCCGAGTGCGATCAGTTCTTCCAGTGATGGACGCGCGGTGAAGCCGGTGATGCGGAAGTTGCTTGGATGGACGCGGAGCAGAACGCGGGTGTGTTCATTGATGGCGTTGCGGTAATCGTCGATGTAGGTACGGTTGGTGGTGCCGACTTCGCGCAGGCGCGCGCCGGAACGTTCCATGATCTCCGGGATCCGAAAGCCATCGCCGATTTCGATCAGTTCGCCGCGCGAGACAATTGCCTCGCCGCGTGCGGACAGTTCGTTGAGGATGAGGAAGAGCGCGGCGGCGTTGTTGTTGACAACGATGGAGGGCTTGCCAAGTATCGCTTCCAGAAGAGCGCCGGTGTGGAGATCACGCTTCCCGCGCTTGCCGGTTTGCAGGTCATATTCCAGATTGGAATAGCCTTCGGCAGGGACGAACTGCGCGAGCGGCGCGCGACCGAGATTGGTGTGGAGCACCACGCCAGTCGCGTTGATGACGGATTGCAGGGAAGGTTGGCGCCAGGCGGAGATTTCCGCGCGGGCGGAAGCGAGGACGGGCACAGCTGGTTGTTCATCCCGGAGTAGTTTGGCACGGGTTTCGTCGAGGATCCGTCGAACCATGGCAAGCAGTCGTTCGTGGGGGATGCCGCGAGCCTCAGCGCCCAGTTGCTCCAGCACTTCATGAACGGAAGGAAGTTCCCGTAATGTCACCTCCTGATGGTATTGCACCGCCTGCTACTTCAGTTGCGACGACAGCCAGGGATAGAAAGTCCGCACTTCTTCCTGCCGGATGAGGAAAATCTGTCCGGTCTTCTCGCCCGGCTTCGAGACTCCCATGGCGAGCAGCAGACGCCCCCCGGTCAGTTTACGAACCCGAACCCGGAATTCCGGCTTTGCGGCGGTGGGGTAGAAATAAGTTTTTGTCAGCGCTTCCGGGAACAGGTCGTCCACTTCCCGCTGGGGTTCGAAATTGCGCGCCACGCTGATCAGGGTACCGGTGGACTTTCGGAACACCAGCTGGTGAGAGTAGCCCTCTTCCTCGGTCGGCCCGATCTGGTACTGCCAGCCTTCGAAATCCGCGCCGAATGGCGCGGCAAGCACGGGGAGACCCAGTTGTTTTGAAACTTCCTGTTTCGTCTCAGTGAGCTGAAACCACTTCGGTTCGTCTTTATCGCCCCTGTCATGCAGGAGGACCGGATCGGACGCTGCGGGGAGTTGTGCAAAAAGGGGGGCTGCACAGAGCAGCACCCCCATGAGTGAAACCAGGCGGGTTTTCATTACTTGCCGATGGAGGTGGGGAACCGGCCGTTGCTGTTGACCAGGGTATCCAGCAGCTTGTCGAGATCAGTGGTGTCGGTGGAAAGAACCGTTGCCATCTTAAAGAACAGATCGGTCTGGTCCATGTAGCCGGTGAACAACAGAGCGCCGGGGCCCTCCGCGGTCACCGGAACGCTGGAGCCCGCGTGATCGCCGGTACGGTAGCCGACGGCGAGGCGCCGGGTGCCCGCGCCGTTATTGAGCGGGTAGCCCGTTTTGACATCGAGCTTGTAGGCGGTGGAGCCGTAATAGGTGGAGAACGTGCTGGCCGCCGGGTCATTCCCGACGCTGACGAATTTGAAGGTGCCGGGCGTGCCGTTGGGGCCAGTGTTGTTGGAGGCGTCCGTGCTGGTGTTGATGAACGGCACTCCGGAGCGGGCGTTGGAATACGCATCGCCGTAGACGGTGATCGCCTGGTCGCCGTTGCCCGGCGTATTCCAGGAGATCTTCTGGGTCTTGGTGCGGTCGAAGTATTCAGCGTCCGGGGTGTTGCTGACGCCGATAATCGACATGGTCTGATCGTGATCCGCAGTCACTACGACGGTAGTGTCGCGGATGGGGCGCTTCGCAGCCCAGGCGCGGGCGACGCCGATGGCCTTATCCATTTCAATGGTGTCCCAGATCTGGCCGGCCGCCTGGTTCGGGTGCGACTGTTTATCGATGGACGCCGCTTCCACCATCAGGATGAAGGGCGCGGGTGGCAGGAAAAGCGAGTAGTAGCCGGAGAGCACTTCGATCGCCTTGCCGGTCATCAGATCCAGCATCGGCTGGTCCGTGTAGCCGGCGAACGCGGGAAGCGGCTCGGAGGCAGGGCGCTGAAAGCCCAGTTTGTCGTAGGCGACGTCCATGTTGACGTCGGAGGCTGTCCTGATACCGTCGCTGTTCGGAGCGGGTCTGGCCGAACCCTTGAAGAGGCCGAGCAGACCGCGACCGTCCGTGATGGCGCGAAGGTCCGCTGCATTGGTGACGTAGCGATAGCCGAGGTTCTGGAACTCACCAATCAGATCGCGTTTATCGGGGCGTCCGGCTGCGGTAAACGGGTCGGTGCCGCCGCCCAGCATGACGTCGAAAGCCGGGCGACCGCCCAGCATGGGGTTTTCGCGGTACTGGCGAGCGATTTCGAGCCGGCTCTGGCGGTAACCGGTGTAGGCTCCTTCGCCGGCCGGCGTGGCGTCCGTGATGGCTGCCGTGCTGACAATACCAGTGCGGTAGTTGTAGCGGCGTCTCAGGTATTGCCAGAGGTTTTCCACGCGCGGATTGTCCAGCATGGTGGGCAGTGTGGAGGCGTTTTGAATGCCGGTGAAGCGCCAGGCGCAGTCGGTACCGTCTGCGAAGACATTGAGGGCGTTCAGGTAACTCTTGTTGCCGCTCGCCCATGCGGTCGCGGTGTTGGCCGAATCCGGCACAACCGAGTCGGTGCCGTAAGTCATCACCATGCCGCTGACCGGCATTTTGTCCATTTCGAGCAGGTCGTCGAAGAAGCCGTCGCGGAACGCGTTCTTGCCTTTATCGTCAACGATGGAGCGGGCCACCAGGCGGGCCGCGTCGCGATAGGCGGTGCCCATGGCGTCACCGATGAAGAGCACGATGTTGCGTTGCTGTGTCAGCTGGAAGGGGCGAACGAGGACGCTGCGGGTATCGGTGACGGTGGCACCGTCGGCATTCATGGAAACCGTCAGGTTGATGGTGCCGGCCGGGAACGACTGCAGGTTGGCGCGAACAACCATGGCGGGCGCCGTATTGCAGTCGAGCGTGGCTGGAACCGGGGCGCTGAACTTTGAAGTGATATCGTTGCTGCCCGCCATGACGCTGAGGTTGCTGATGGTCTTGGCGTTGCGGACTTCGAGGACCAGGTCGACCTGCTGCCCTTCGAGAAGCCTGGTGCGTTCGGGGAGCAAAATCCGCACATTGGGCCCCGTTGTCTGCGCGAAGGCGCAGGTTGACAGGGCGAAAGCGTAAGCTGACAGGGCGAATGACAAGAGCAGGGCGCGCTCAATACGTTGTAGGTTCAAGAACTTCTCCTGATGAAAGCTGGGTGTGATTACGGGCCACCTTTTGAATCATAGGAGCGGAATGTATCAATGTGACGACAACAGGGAAACAGTTCAGTAAACGGCTTAAACGGTTTTCAAAGGTTGTGCCGGAGCGGGGAACACGCTACACTTAAGGTTTCGGGGCGTGGCTCAGCCTGGTAGAGCGCCTGGTTCGGGACCAGGAGGTCGGAGGTTCGAACCCTCTCGCCCCGACCATTTTTTTGTATCGATGTTTGAGTTTTAGGACGGCCTCGGGTTAATCGCCCCGTGCCGTTTTGTTTATTGCATGCCCGGAAGTATGCCTGAGCGGTCGCTGGCGACGTGCCTGCATCTGATGCGAAGTGAGATGATGCGCACCGCATCAGTCTGGATGAAGAGCTGGACTTTTGATTGCCTTGGCGATCTCAACCGCGTACACATGAGTCGGGCCGAGCATATTCGAACGGAAGACGATCCACTTCATATCCGGCGAGAAAGTGACATTCGGCTCCAGCCGGTAGTCATGTTTGCTCATATTGACCAGGCGCTCTGAGGTAAAGAATCCGGTGTCGATGAGACTTTCCGAATTTGGTGCTTTCACTCCGGCCACATCGGGCACGCGCTCCGGGCGGAACAGGTAAATCCACTTGCCATCGGGAGCGCGCGCCACCATTTCGCTGTCGCCACCATCGCCCGCGAAGAGCTTTCCGTCCGGCGACACATTGAAATGCACGGACCATTCATTGCGCTGCAGGTGATACCAGGTGCGTTTACCTGTTGCGACTTTGTAGCCTGCGAGCCAGAAGTCCAGGCCCCTCGGCGTCTGCAGGTCGTACCAGATCATATTGCCATCGGCGGAAAAGAACTCATGTCCGGCGATCTCCATATTCATGGTGCGGGTGTGCAGTTTCGTGAGACCGGTGCCGTCCGTACGAATGGTCCAGACCCGGTCCACCTCATGCCAGGTGCCTTCGTGGCAGAACATGATCAGGTTGGGATCAATCGGCGAAAACTGCAGGTGATTGAGCCATTCGTGTGCCCGGTGGATATCTTTCATCTGGCCGGTTTTGGTGTTGATGGAAAACAGCACGCGCGGTGCGCCGGCGCGCGTGGCCATCAAAGTATTGTGGAGCCGCAGATCCTTGGCATCCGCATAGGTCATGGGTTTGCCATCGGCTCCGGCTGCCTCATAGTTCGGTTGTCCAAAGCGTGCGTCAGTGCCTGGCAGGCGTACTGCCGCCGGAGATGCCTCGCCGTCGGTGTAGGTTCCGATCAGCAAGGTTTCATCGGAGTTGAGCGCGGCAACGGTGCGCCCGGCGGGTAGTTTCACCACCTCCCGAGCGGCGCCTGTCTCGACATCGCTCGCGTAGACCACGCCGCCGCTCTGTGCGCGCTTTGTGTAATAGATATCACCTGTGGTGTGCCCGGCCACCAGCACGGATACAGGCCCCTGCACCAGAGGCTTCAGTTCACTGGTGGCGAGGTTGATGGTTGCAATCCCCCCGCCCCGCGTGGTGACGATGAGCTTCTTCCCGTCTTTGGTGTAAGCGTTCTGGTTGAAGTAGAGGCTCGCGGTACCGTCATCACGGGAAAGGCGCACGACGCGATGCCCGGTGTCCGGATCAATCCAGTCGGTGGGTAATTCCGCGCTGAGCGCAATGCGGGCAAATACCATGAACAGAACAAACTTCATGTCGGGATGATATCGGGATCAATTGACTGTACAACCATCAGTGGTCATGCCGGCCAGAACTTCTGCGACCGGCACAGTGGCGAATCCGGTCGAGTGGTCCGCCATTCCGTAAGGGATGATGAGCTGGCCATCGTGGATCATGAAGCCGCAGGTATAGACAACGTTGGGCACGTAGCCCTCGCGCTCGTCCTGATTGGGCTTCAGCAGCGGTTCCCGTAAACGGCCAATGACTTTAGTGGGATCGTCCCGGTCCAGCAGAAAAGCCCCGATGCAGTATTTCCTCATCGGCCCTACGCCATGGCTCAGCACCAGCCAGCCGGCATCTGTCTCGATGGGTGACCCGCAGTTTCCCATCTGCACCAGTTCCCATGGGAACGCGGGTTCGAGTATCACCTTTCGCTCATTCCAGAAGTGCATGTTATCGGAGAACATGAGCGAGACATCCTCTGCGCCCTGGCGGGACAACATCACGTATTGGCCGCCGAGCTTGCGCGGGAAGATTGCCATGCCCTTGTTTTCCGCTGCGGGGCCGTTGAGCGTGACGAAGCGGAATCGCAGGAAATCAGCGGTTTCCACCAGCTCCGGCAGAATGGTCCGGCCGTCATATGCGGTGAATGTCGCGTAGTAGATGTCACTGCCATCTTCATTGCGAAAGCAGACGAAGCGGGCGTCTTCGATACCGTTTCTCTGCGAAGGCGTGGAGGGAAACAGGATGCGTTCGGAGAGGTCCTGATCGGCCTGAAACTGCACTTCGTGGTTGGAGCGCGCCAGCATCCAGATGCTCTGCGCCGCATGCCGGTCTTCCTGCGACGGCCCGTCGGGAAGCGCTGCGTGTTCCACGTTCAGGGCGGCCTGCAGCTCTTCGAGTGCAAACGAATGGCTCAGCCGGTCCATCACGCGATGGATGAACGGATAGTTCAGGCCGACCTCGGCGAGTTTTCTGGCGAAGAGTCCCTTCTCATATAAAGGATTGGGGATTTGCCGGGGTTCGGTCAGCAGTCCAACGGGCGACAGGACTTCAATGCGCTGATCAGCGTGGATCACGCCGGTTCGAAATGTGATGGATGAGATGTGGCCTTCGCCGGTGGCACGCAGGCTGAGGATGAACCGAAGTGCACCCGGCACCATTCCGGTCTGATCGGGGTGTCGCACGATGGACGGGTTGAACAGCGCCGCGGATTCGAGCGAATACTCGGCGAGGAAATACGAGCCAATGAGGAGGCGTCTCTCGTGTGACAGATGGCAGTTTCCCGGCGCCGTTGTACAGACCTGATCGAAGCGTTGGAGAAACGACCGGTGGAGATTCTTATGGCGCTGCGAGAAGTCCGCCGAGATTTCTTCCAGCAGGCGGTTCACCTCGCTCTCGGGCAGTTTCAGAATCCTCTTAATGATGCCGGCGGCGCGCTCGTCGTCGCCCGGGTTAAAAGGTCGCAGCAAAACGCGCGACTGATCTGGCCGCAGGATGGTGCGGGTGCGGGTGACATGAATTTGACTGGTCATTATTTTCCGTTTGCGGTCGGTTCACGAAAGCTTGTCACCATGTTTTGGGCCTGACGCATTTCCACAAGTGATAAAAGGAACGCGAGGGTTGATTCCGCGCCCTGGTTCTCGTTAACGCGGTCCACGTGCAGGCCGTCGGCACAGCCGCCGGTTTCCGGCTGGTAGATTTCCAGGCCAAGATCGTTCCCGCCGATGAACCAGTCGAACGCTTTTTGGGCCTGTTCGTACCACCATGCGTCGGCGGTCGCCCGATACGCGGCGAGGCAGGCCGAGATGGTGGCCTGCGCCTCGATCGGTTGCTGATCGAAATCAGCGCGCGGCCCGCCGCGGTGGTGGAATCCATTGCTGCCAATGGGGCGGAAATGTCCTTTTTCGGGAGTCTGCATTTCCACCAGCCAGCGGAGGCTCTGTAGTCCGCGCTCAAAGACGTCGGTGCGACCCATGGCGCGTCCGCTCAGAATCAGAGCGTGGGCGAGTTTTGCATTGTCGTAGGATAGCTCAGTTTCGAACCAGCACCAGTCCGGGGTGGCGTGCGCCTCAAAGACCCGCATGAGCTCGGCGGTGAGAAATTCCCGGGTCTGCCTGGCGATGGTGTCGCCGCCGAGGCGCCGGAGGTACTCGTGGATGCCAATCAGCGCGAAGGCCCAGGCGCGCGGGGAACTGAATTCGGTAACCGGTGGCAGTGTCTGCGCGAACAGTTGCCCGGCCAGCATGTGGAAGCTGCGGAACGGAGACCGGCCGACGCAGACTCCCAGGGCCCACAGTGCACGCCCGTGGCTGTCTTCAGAGCCCTGCGGGTCAAGCCACCGCCGGTCGAAGCTCATGTGGTTATGAAATCGCTTCGTCAAAGGCAGCAAGGCATAGTGCAAAAAGGCGGTGTAGGTGGTGGCGAGTGTCCGCATCCGCTCCGGGTCTTCCTTCGCCTGCCCCAGCAACACCACCAGCACCAGTGCGCGCGCGTTGTCGTCAACGCAATAGCCTTCCAGAAAGTTCGGGGTGCTGAATGCCGCGTGTTGAAAGATGCCGGTTGAATCGGTCATGCGAAGCAGGTGATTCAGTTTCAGCTCCGGCAGGTCGCGCGGCATACGGTCCAGGGTCTTGGTGGCCAGAGACCTCCGGGCATGCGCCGCGCCTTCCAGCCGCGAAGATTCGAAGGTCGTCATATAGCGCTTTGCCACGCTGCTCCAGATCATTTCCCGACCCAGAGTCCAGGCATGCAGGCTCATCGCGTGGCGACGTGCGCCATCGCGCAAAAGGCCCGTCACTTCACGCGCAATGGCGGCGGAATCGCCAAAAGGAACAAGAACTCCATGATCGTCGGCCAGCAGCTCCGCCGCATGCCAGTAGGGTGTGGAAACTACAGCCTTGCCGGAGCCGAATGCGTATGCAAGAGTGCCCGATGTGATCTGGGCCTCGTTCAGGTATGGAGTGATGTAGAAGTCTGCCGCGCCGAGGAAGTCTTTCAGGCTCTCGATGTCAACGAACTGGTTGTAAAAGATTACATTCTTCTCAACCTTGTTCTTTTTCGCCAGGATTTCGAGGCTCTGCCGATAGGCCTCTCCATGCTCCCGCAACTCGTTCGGATGAGTGGCGCCAAGGACGATGTAAACCACGTCCGGGAACTCCGCAACGATGGGAGGCAGGGCATTTAGAACATGCTCAATTCCCTTGTTCGGAGAAAGCAGGCCGAAAGTCAGCAACACGACCTTGCCCTCAACGCCGAACTGGTCTTTGTATTCCGCAGGATCGGTAAAATTCACATCGGGAATGCCGTGGGGAATTAGTTCGATCTTGTCAGCCGGAGCCTCGTAAATATCCAGCAGCATCTGCCTGCCGCGCTCCGCCATCACCACGACGCGGGCTGAGAGTGAAATCAGGCCCTTCATCACGCGGCGCTGGTCGGGCGCGGGATTGAGCAGGACGGTGTGGAGTGTCGTCACGACCGGCATTTTCAGTTCTCGCAGGAAAGCCAGGATGTGGCCGCCCGCCGCACCCCCGTAAATACCGAATTCGTGTTGCAGACAAACGATATCGACGTTGCTGATGTTGAGGAAATCCGCTGCGCGCATATACGAAGCCAGATCCTGCTCTTCGATCTCAAACCGTACAACTTCCGGATACTCGTAGCCGCCGGGGATGTCGTTCACGGCAACTGAAAAACATTCAGTCCCGGGATAGGCTGAGGCCACGGCAGCAAGAACATCGGAGGTGAATGTTGCGATTCCGCACTTTCTGGGGAGGTGGTCGCCCACGAAGGCGACCCTGCGGATTTTCTGTGGTTCACTCATAAGCTCTCTTCAGAGCACGGCGATGGCCATCCGTCCTTCTCTCGTCTCCCGCGAACGTCTAGACGAGGGCTTGTCCCGACGACTCAGCTCGTCTTACTGACGCCGCTAAAGCAAAGAATTTAAATGAATTAGCTTGCTAATTCGAAGGAATTCACGAATACTCAGAATTGACCCGGCAATCCTGCCGATTCTGCGGATCTTCTGAACTAAGTCTTCTGATCTGCAAGGAAACTTCTCTTAG
The DNA here is from genome assembly GCA_038319515.1 of Bryobacterales bacterium. Taxonomy (GTDB): domain Bacteria; phylum Acidobacteriota; class Terriglobia; order Bryobacterales; family Bryobacteraceae; genus BOG-234. The sequence goes on along the minus strand of JBBQDH010000144.1, from coordinate 4,849 downwards.
CCAACCCCAACCTAAGGAGGTTGCCATGCTCTCTCCCAGTCGTTCTTTGTTCATGAGTTTTGCTGTACTGGCGACGGTGGTCGCCCCTGTCAAGCAGGCCGATCAGTGGAACAAGAAAACTAACATCACCATCACTGAGCCGGTTCAGATGCCTTCCTGCTGCAATGCGGATCACTTCGTGATTCTTCAGCCGGGAAAGTACGTTTTGGCACTGGTCGATTCCACGTCTGACCGTCACATCGTCCGCGTATTCGCAGAGGACGGAATCACGGTCATGACGACCATTCTGGCCATTCCGAATTATCGCCTGAAGCCGACCGGCAACAGCGTCTTCCAGTTCTGGGAAACACCCGCAGGTCAGCCCCGTGCCATGCGTGCGTGGTTCTATCCGGGTGACAACTTCGGCCAGGAATTCGCATACTACAAACCGATGTCAATCCAGATGGCCAAGGTATCCAATGCTCCCGTGCCGGCAGTGATGATGGCGACGGAAGATGAACTGAAAACGGCGCCGGTCGTGATTGTAGATCCGAAAGGCGACGAGCGTCCGGTGGAAGCGATTGTCGCTGTCAACGAACAGCCGGTGCAACAGGCGCCTTCCGCCCCCGCGCCGCAAGTGATGGCAATGGAACACGAAACAACGGCAAAGCTGCCCGACACGGCCAGCTCTTATCCGCTGTTTGGTCTGATTGGTCTGGGCTCACTGCTGGTGTCGGGTTCCATGTACCTGCTTCGCAAGCGTGCATAAGATGTTTAAGGACACTTCCCGCAGTAATCTTCCGTATGGCCAGGGCTTCGGCTCTGGCCTGCGGAGTGGAAGTGCAAGCTTTGCCGCCCTGTTGGTGCTGCTGCTAATCCGGCCTGCAATTACACCCGGTCAGAAGCCCGCGCCGGGCGACTTTACCATCTCCACCAGCGTCCATCTCGTGTTGCTTGATGTGAGCGTGAAAGACTCGCATGGCTATGTTTCCGGGCTTGGGAAAGAAAGCTTTCAGATTTACGAAAACGGGGTCTTACAGCGTATTACGGAATTCTCCAGTGCTGATGAGCCCGTAGCAATCGGTCTGGTGATGGATAACAGCGGCAGCATGCGCTCGAGGATTGCGCATGTCATCGCGGCCGGAGTGGAATTTATTGGAGCAAGTAATCCGCAGGATCAGATGTTTGTAGTGAATTTCAACGATAACGTGCAATTTGGTCTGAAGCCCGACATTCCATTTACCGGCGATATTAGCCTCCTGCGATCTGCTCTTTCGAAAAACCGCCCGGATGGACAGACTGCGCTCTATGACGCCGTGGCAACTGCGCTCGCGCACCTGGAAGGGGGGCAGCGCGCCCGCAAGGCGATTCTGCTGGTGAGCGATGGCGGAGATACGTGCAGTCGCCGCAAGCTGAAAGAAGTGATTCAGCTGGTGCAGGAATCGCGCGCCACGCTTTACACGATCGGGATCTTCGATGATAACGATCCGGACCGCAATCCCGGAGTTCTGCAGCGCCTCTCAGCCATCAGCGGCGGGGAAAGTTTCTTACCGAAGTCACTGGATGAAATCACGCCCGTTTGCCGCAAAATCGCGACTGATATCCGCAAGCGTTACACTGTCGGCTACATCCCGACGCGCAGCGGTGTTGCCGGGGTTCGGAAGCTCCGGGTGGTGGCGACTGCCCCACAGCACGGCAAACTGACTGTTCAGACCCGCACCAGCTATCAATCACCAGGAGCGGAGTAAGACCCAATGGACGTGACTCAGTCGCAGGCATGGCACTACACGCAAAGGCTGCTGTTGCTCGCCGGCCTGATCACGCTGGGGATCACCGGATGGAGCTATGCGGAGCGTTACGCGTGGCAGGCGCAGGAGAGCTCCCGGTTCGACCGCGAGGCTGTCTTAGATCCTGAGCCGCTGGAAACATCCCTGCTAAGAGGTCGCATTAATATTCCCCGGCTGGGAATTACGGCTATGGTGGGGGAGGGTACGGACGGCAAAACACTCAGCGTGGCGGTGGGCCACATCGCGCACACTGCCCTTCCTGGAAGGCCAGGAAACGTTGGGCTTGCCGCACATCGGGATACGCTCTTTCGCAATCTGAAGGACGTGCGTCAGGGTGACTTTATCAGCCTTTCCACAGCCCGTAAGACTTACCGCTATCAGGTGGTGTCTTACCGCATTGTAGAACCAACGGACGTCTCTGTACTATCTGCTCTGCCGGACCAGAAGCTTCTTACTCTTGTGACTTGCTACCCGTTCTATTTCGTCGGGCACGCGCCCAAACGTTTCATCGTTCAGGCGCGCCAGATGTAGGAAGGAGCATCCCCTCCCTGAGCGTCTTCTTAAGCCTGCTCCACCATTTTGCCTGCCCGACGTGCCAGGTCGCCGGACTGATCGAGAAGATTGTCCGCCATTCTGGCTGCGGCGTCCGCTGCGGAGTTAATGGCATCCACGGCTTTCGATCCGGTGGCGCGAACGGCGCTCTTGGCATCCACAAGATGGCTCCCCACGCTCTGATGGCCCGCCACGGATGCTGCTTCCGCGCGCTTCGCCAGATCTTCGGCATGCAGTTTCAGATAAAAGCTTGAACTTTCGGCCTGTTGACGGAGACTGCGGCGCAGTTCGGCGCCGGACCAACGTGTGAGCAGCATTGCTGCCACCGCACCCACTCCGACTCCCGCCAGCAACACGGTAATACTGTTGTCATTTCTCATATTGTGATCCTCGTAGTTCTTAGCTCGCATGAGTCACTGTTTCTGCTACTTTGAAATCGGCACCTGCCTCACCGGCTGAGGCAATATCGTGCGCTCCGGTGTGGCGCAATAAATCCGACGCGCGCGTAATCTTTTCTTCGGAATCGCAATGGACGGAAAGAAGGACACCACCTTCCTTCATGCGGCCTTCGTAACGTTTTGCTTCGTATTCAGGGACGCCCATGCCAGCCAGTGCCCCGATCAGGCCGCCGACTGCCCCGCCTGCGCCGAGCCCCGCAAGCGTGCCCATAATCGGACCTGCAGCGAGCAGCGCCAACCCCATGCCGGGAATTGCGATTGCACCGATGCCGAACAGCAAGCCCAGCGTTCCGCCGATGACACCGCCCGCAGTGGCCCCGGCCGTGGTGCCTTCCGGCGCTTTAGTGCTTTGTTCGATTGCGAGTTCACGGCTGCTGTCCGGCTCTGCCAAAAGGACCGAAACGTCGTCCTTGCTAAAGCCGGCTGCCATCAGGCTGCCCGCGCCGTGTTCCGCCTCTGCCGAAGTGTGGTAGATCCCGAATACTGCTGTTTTTGTACCTGTCATTTTGTCTCCGCTGTTTCGCCTTGCGGAGGAAAGAGAGCACGCAAAGGGCCACGGGAGCAAACGGATGAACTACACCCGGGCAGTCTCCTTGCGGATATCGAACTCCTGCCCGTTGCTCTGGGATCTGTCCGGGGAATCGAGGACTGAACGAACCATTTCGACCAGCTTGACGCCGACAAATGGTTTTTCAATATAGGCCCAGCCGTAGTTCAGCACCAGAAGGTTACCGTCTACGCCGCCGGACATGAGCATGACGCGCATGTCCGGTCGCAGCAGTTTCAACGCCTGGCCAAGTTCAGGCCCCGACATTCCGGGCATCTCGATATCGGAAAGCAGGAGGTCTATAGGGGCTTTCAGTGCCCCTGCGATGTGTAGTGCGCTTTGGCCTCCCGTCGCGGTGAGGACGTGAAAGCCTGCGTTCCTTAAAATATGAATTACCACTCGAAGAACTGCCGGGTGGTCGTCCACTACCAGAACTGTCTCGCCGCCGGGTTTAGCCACTAAAGGGCCGCTTCATCTTCTTCGTACTCTTCCATGTCTGGCTTGCGACCGCTGATTCGGATGTCTTCTTTCTCGATTTCGAGCGGCACGTTTTCGAGTGGCGGAGTATCCGGAACGTCATCAGGTCTGGTTGCGCTGTGTTTATGGGACATGCAAACCCATCAAGCAGTTCGCGGACCACTCTGAATCCCCGGCGCAAAATCGTTGGGCGCGTAGTTCCGATCATCCGCACGAGTGTCTACTGGCTGATCGTAAAAATCACTACTTCCGACGGCCCCTCCTGGCCGAAGTTCGCCCGCAGGAGTAACCACGCCAGTCTCATTTCGCTTGAGTTGAACAGGTGGGCAATCAGATCTTCATCGATCCGGATAGTTCGCGACAGGATCTAATAGAGCGGCAGGTCTGCCAACGCTGTGACCTCGCGCACGAGTACCGTGGCTTTGGTTTTATCGATCCGCAGCAAAGAACCTATGGACGTGCTGACGGCATAAGCCATCCGCAACGTCCGCGTTGTGAAGCATCCTTCCCCGAAGAAGTTCTGTGGCCCCGTCAAGGCCCGGGACAGAGGGTTTCAACTTCCTTGTTTTTCCGGGGTTTGTCCATTCAATCGTCTTCCCGTTTCTGAAGTCCGCCTGCGCACATTAGTCGCTGCGGGTCATTCGGATGAGATCCGAATGACCCTTATTCCTGAACTCCATCCCGGGAATACGAATCACGGTTCTTAACGAATGCCGCCGAGCAAATAGACCAGCAACACAATCAACAGCACGGTTCCCAGTCCCGCGCCGGCACCGCCACCACGACCCCAGCGCCCGTGGCCGTAGTAACCGGCCCCGCCGCCGAAGATGAGCACCAGGAGGATGATCAGGAGTATCATCAGCTATTTCCCCAGCGCCTTTTCAATATCTCCGGCTTTTTGTTGCACTTTGCCGAGAACCTTCTCAGCAACGCCCTCAGCCTGGAGCTTCGGGTTATCGGTTACTTTGCCTGCAACCTCCTTGAGCTTGCCTTTCGCTTGATGTACCGCGCCCTGCAGTTTGTCTTTTGTGCTGTCATTCATGCTACTG
>JBBQDH010000143.1:0-14905 GCA_038319515.1 Bryobacterales bacterium | reverse complement strand
CTTCGGACAGATTACCAGTTGTACGCTGTCGGATCCGGCTCATATAGAGCTGTATCGGCCGTGGCCAACCCCGAGTGGCACCTTCAGCTACTTCCACTATAATCTGGTTGGCCGGGGAACACAGCCGTTTATGGCCGGCATCAAGGCGCTTCAAATGAGGTATGCCGGTCAGGTTTATGCTCCTTATAAAAGGCTGGACGAGGCAGTGTCAAATTGGGTCGGCACCACCGGGTTCGATCCGGTCGTCAAAGCTATCTACTACGGGCGTGTTTTCCCGCAATGCGAGCCTGCCCTTACAGACAGTGGGATCACTGACGTTCAGGTCCGCACTGTTGGCTGCATGGAAAGTGGCTTTAATCCGACTTACATCAGTCAGGCCAGAGCCCGAAACTCAGAGGCGCAAAACGCCATGACCGTGATGTATCTGGCAAATCCCACGACGACAAATCAGAGTCTTGGCGATTTGTTCTATGGAGCTACCTACGGCGCTTCCGGATACACGGCAAGCGGCTATTTCAGTGATGGTGTCACGGCTAGTAATCTGGATGATAATTCTCTTGGTGCCTACAAATGGCCCGGCTTCTTCTTCGGTGTCGGTATGGCGCACCAGTGGCCCGCAGCCCGGCTCGGGGGTGTGGCCCCGCCGCAGTCCCGCGTGGTTTACATTAGTCTGGATTTGACCGGGGGGATGGCTTCCCGGATCATCGTGACGGCACCTTCCGGCGCTCAGGTAACGTACGATTGCGGTACCACTTCGCCATGTCCGGTTACCGTCGATGACCGTCAGGGCAGCCACTGGTTCCAGGTTCAGTACCTCTCGCCGTTGGGAGCGGTGTTATCCCAAACGGCTCCGGATCTGCTGAATATTCCGGGACCTGCCTCGCCGTAGCGATAGGGCGGGACAGGGAAGCACGGAAACCGATTCGTTTCCGTGCTTCCCGAACGAATGCCAGCCGCCGTTCTCCTGTTAGGGTAAATTACTGATGGCAGGCAAATCGGGAAAAATAGGACAGCCTGCCACTGGTCTCAAATGGCGAACAAGTGGTCGACGCCGCGGGGTAGCTCCAATCAGATCTGGTGGGGTATTCGTTTCCCCGAATCCTTATCTTGGCTGCCTGCAGGGTCTATCCTCGGAATTGCTCAGGAGTTTGCAGGTGATCCGCTATAGTTGGCCATAACCTTCCGATTGAGCTCGCCATACAGATCGTCATCATGACACCGGCTATTCTCAGGGCATGCATGATCTTCTATCGCCTCATCGAACAACCCTGCATGTGCGGCGGATTGGCCAAGTCGGCTGAAAGACTGTGTTAGCCACCGAGCAACAGCATCTCGCAGGCATCCGCGTGGTGATGAAATCGCTGGTCTTTGCCCGCCGTTATCGTCCTCCGGTGGATAACAGCACGGACGGATATTCCTGAAACTAATTCAGGCTCGGAAGACCAAAACTTTCATCTCGTTCAAGGTTCAACCGGCATAAGTCGATAGGCGCCCTTCCGTCCGTGACGCGTCAGGCCGGAATCCATGGCGGGCGACCGAAGCGACCTCGCATTCCGTCGCGCATGCCCTTGATCGCAGCCATCGCGTTGTTAATCCAGTCCGGAGGAAACCCGCGGGAGGCATCCCGCACCGACCAGAAGACCAGCCGCAGCATGTTGAACCAAAACGTCCTATCGTCCAATTTCACGCCCGTGTCACGAAGGTGTTCGCGCATCAGAAAACGATTTCGCGGGCCCAAATAGTACGACATTCGGCTGTTCTTCGTCGGTACGTGAAGCGCGCGAGCGAACCCCACTTCCGAAGCCAGGATGACGTTGGTGTGGAATGAAGCGAGGTAGCCGTAGATAGTATCGTCGCCGCCGACGAAAAAGCGCGCGTCGGGAAAGCCGATCGCTGACGGAATATCCCGGTGGATGAGCGCGCCCTCGAAGTTGCCATACGTCAGGCTGATCCAGGGGCGGGGCGGGTCGCCGGCAAATGAGATGTCCCGACCGTACTGCATGGGGTAGCAGGAGTTGAGATCCCAGACCGCTTCAAGTGAGATGACGCCTTCCGGGCCGCGGCGGCGCACGTGGATGAATTTGGAAACGTCCGTGTAGGTGAGCATCCGGCCCAGCGTCTCCGGGAACGGCTCCACGTCGTCGTCCATCACCCAGATCCACTCGTAACCGTGTTCCCAGGCCCACTTCACGCCTTCGTGAAAACCGCCTGAACCGCCCATATTCTCGGGCAGATTGATCAGGGTGAATGCCGGAAACTCGGCAGCCACCAGAGCGGGGGTGCCATCGGTGCTGTGGTTGTCCAGCACGATGACGCAATCGCTCTGCCGCGTCTGAACCGAGAGTGCCGTGAGGCATGCGCGGAGCAGGTTCTTGCGGTTAAACGTGACGACGACAGTACAGACGGTGCAGGGCTTCATGGCTTCTGCTTTACCGGACGGCGCCGGCGACATCGTCCTGGAACACTTTCAGGGCGCGTGCCACCGCCTGGTCCATGTTGTAGTACTTGTAATCGGCCAGCCGGCCGGCGAACACCACGCTGCCGTTGAGCTTTCCAGCTTCGGCTTCATAACGTTCAAACAGCAGCCGGTTGTCGGGGCGGGGGATCGGATAATACGGCTCGGTCACCTCTTCTACGTGCGCCTGCGGGTACTCGGTGACCAGCGTGGTTTTCGGCAGCGTCTGGCCGGTGAGGTACTTCTGTTCGGTGATCCGCGTGAAGTCGTACTCGTTCGGATAGTTGACGGTCCCTACTTGCTGGTGGCGTTCTGTGTCGAGAGTCCGGAATTCGAACCGCAGGCTGCGATATGGCAGTGGACCGTGGATGTTGCTGAAGAACGTATTGATCGGGCCGGTGAAGATCATCCGGCTGAACTTGACGTCGTTGATAATGTTGCGATAATCAGCTTGGAGCAGCACCTGGATGTTTGGGTGTTCGATCTGTTTCTGGAACAGCGCGGTGTAGCCAAGCCTCGGCATGGCTTGGTAGGTGTCCTGAAAATACCGGTCGTCGCGGCTGATGAACACCGGTACGCGACCGGTGACCGAGGCGTCCAGCTCTTCCGGCCGGCATTCCCACTGCTTGAGGGTGTAGCCCTCGAAAACGTTCTTGTAGATGAAGTTGGCCAGAAAGCGCAGGTCGGGGTTGGAGGTTTCCCGCAGCTTCAGAATCGGCACTTTAGTGCCCAGGCCGAAGTTTTCAACCAACAGCGTTTCGAGTTTGGCGGCATAGCCGGCCGGCATCAGCGCGGCAAGCGAATTCAGGTTGAACGGCACGGGCACCTTTTTGCCGTCCACGACGCCGAGTACTTCGTGGAAGTAGGGGCGCCATTCGGTGAAGGCGGACAGGTAGTCCCACACTTTCTTCGAGTTGGTGTGAAAGATGTGCGGCCCGTATTTGTGGACCTGCACGCCATGCTCGTTGTAATGATCGTAGGCATTGCCGCCGATGTGATTCCTGCGGTCCACCAGCAGGACCTTCTGGCCGAGCTGCGTGGCAATGCGCTCGGCAAGTGTGCATCCGGTGAACCCGGCTCCGACGATCAGCCAGTCTGCGCGCATCGTGTCTCCCTCGAATTTGACGATCTCAACTCTATTTCATAACCTTAATTGCGGCGGCCGGGCCGCTATGCCTCCACCAGAAACCCACCCTGCTGGTGGCTCGGAACGAATCCAATCGGACGGCATCGCAGATTGCGCGCGGCCTTCAGTTCTTCAAATGCCTTGTACTCGTGCTTTTTCCAGGCCGGGTAGTTCCAGTGTTCGTCGAAAATGATCACCGTACCAAGCCCTAGCCGGTCTCCGAGCGCCTCAAAAATGAACTTCGTCGAAGAGTAGAGATCGCAATCGACGTACAGAGCGAGACCTTACCCGGATGCGCGGCCAGAAAGCCAGGCAGCGTTTCTTTGAAGCAAACCTTGATGAGCGTCACTTGGGCCGGCACCTGCGGCATGTTTGCGCGAAGGCTCATTTGTCGAAGCCGCTGCGCCAAGCCTCCGGCAGCCCTTCAAAGGAGTCGAGCCCGTAGATCGGAGATTTGCTGAGCGACCCGAGGTGCCGGATGGTTCGACCGGTGGCCGCGCCGAATCCCAGAATCAAACCGCCGGGTGTGGTCAGCTTCATTCCCTCGGTGAGAAGGTCCGGCCCGGTTTCAAACTTCGGTGCGGTGATGATCTGCGTTTCGTAGTGGTCGGCACTCTCAAAAGCCGCCTTGAGGAAGGCAACTTCTTCCACGTTGAAGCTGTCCATCGTGCGATAGAGCGGGAGCTTGGGTAGCGCGCGACCGACGAGTCGGTCAACCACATCAAGGAAGCGTGCCTTCATGGAAGCCTCTCAGGATTTCGAATTTCTGGATTATTGCTGTCACTGGGGCGGGGTGTCACTGGCCCCGAACTGATCAACTTTTGCACTCCGCTAATGCACTCCGCAAACAGCGTCTCGTGAATTCTCCTCTGGTGGCAGTGTATCACGATGCGAAATTCGTACCCCAAGGGGGATACCGAACCCCGTCGCGAATTCAATCACGAAGGAAATCATCTCCACGCCGCCGGCACCCCATGAGGTTCCGCCGCTCATGGCTGAGTACGTCGCATGGCTGAACGGTGCGGAAGAGCTGCATCCCATTTTGTTGGCCGGCGTCTCACAGTCTCAATTTATCCACATTCACCCGTTCCTGGAGGGGAACGGAAGGACGGCGCGCCTTCTGTCAACGCTGTGCCTCTGCACTTGGAATGGCGCTTTGAAGAAGGGGGGCTCGTCTCCAAGCCCTGAGATTTTTAGCTTTGACGCTGGGTTTGGGCTGAAAGGCGGATCGAAGAACCGCTCCTGCCCCTTCCCACCATTGGGAGGGCGCTCAAGTTACTTCTCAGTGGTGCCTTACCCTCTATAACCAGTCCTTTCCGCATTGTAGGAGCCTGGAGGCATCACACAAAATGCCTCTTCAGCCTCAAGATGGGAGATTCGAAGAAATTCCAGGAGAGTCTTGCCAAGTAAAAGACGACGGCGTTAGCAACAATCAGCTGCGCAATCCAGATGAAGGCGGTTGCCGGTCCAGGCGACGCCATTGCCGCAAAGTGGCGACCCAGCCGATAGACGTGCTCGATCACCAATATATGAATTAAGTACATGAAATAGCTGTATTTTCCCAGCGACAACAGGAAGCGCAAGCGCAGGCAATCATACAATCCCCCCGAATTTCTTGTAGCCGCGTAAAGCACCAAGCCGCAGAAGGCGACGGACGCCGCTGTGGATCCAAAGGTCTGTATCGCGCCTCTCGACACTCCGGCCCCCCGGCCTTAACTGCAATCGTCACAAACACGCTGCCACCGACCGCCATCAGGATAGGGGCGCTGCGGTAAGCCCAATTGCGGGCAGATTCAGAACGCAGGGCGAGAGCACAAAGCGCTCCCATGGCCATTGTGTCCCAACGTGTCACGGTGAGCCTATAAATCTGATTCCAGTACACGCCCTGCGCAGACCAGACGCAGCGAAGAATCGTCGCGGAAATAATTAGCGCGGCACACGCCCATGCCAGGCGTCGTCTGGCTAACAGCAGAACAACCGTAGGCCAGACAACGTAAAACTGTTCCTCTACCGCCAAGCTCCAGAAGTGTCCCAGATAAAGGTCCGGGGCCGCGAAGTTGGCCTTCCAGTTGGTTATGTATGTGAAATACCACCACCAGTTGCCGGAATAATCCGGCATGGTCGTATGCAGCGCGCGGTGCATCCACGGAACCAGCGTCATCACCACGAGCAGATAGCTGTAGTAGACAGGGAAGAGCCGTAAAGCCCGCCGGGCATAGAAATTCCGGAAGTAGCCGGCTCTCCCCGGCTATCCAGCAAGACGCCGGTGATCAGAATGTTTGCTAAGTTCCAGTATGGCCCCCCCCCGCCAAATCGACCGAGTGGACAACGAGCACTGCAGCTATGGCCAGCCCACGAACGCCATCGAGCGCGGGAAGGTGACGGTGCTGAGCCGCGCCCGGCGCGAGTATGGTCATGGCGTAATCGGTAGGATCGAGTACACTTGAGTATACAGTACTGGCAGAAAAGTCGGGGATGCAGACTTCCCCAACGGTGGACTTTGCCGCCACAAAAGCGCTATATTCCGAGCGTCCTCGTATCGGCATCATTTGACTTACGGAATTTCTCCAATTTTATGTCGCGCACCCCACCGAACCGGAACCGGGCAAATTGGGTCCTCCCGGCGGCGGGCCGAATGCTGCGTTTCTTGCGGAAGCGGGGAGTGAGGATCACCTCCACCGGAATATAGTGAGATGTCTTTCGCAGGCGGTTGGCAAAGGGATGAGAAAGCGCCGACTCGCGCCTTCACATCGCCAGTCCCCGGCTTCATTCCCCCCTTTCCCAACCGCTTCGCCCCAAACACGCCGGCATCCAATCCCCATAACCGACCAGAAGCCTGGTGATTCAACAGATCACTGCGCGTTCTCATCACTCGGGCGGCACCGTTCTTCTCCCCGCCCGAGCGATGAGAACTTTATCAGTCACACATATTTTCCAAAAATATTCATTCGTAACTCATAGAAAATAAACATTTCATTTCACCTGGATGAACTCCGTCCCAACCACCCTGGTGCAAACTGAAATCGCATGAACGACCATCAAACCAGCAAACCGCACACCGCAGCCCAAAAAGCCGCCTCCCGTCGCAACGGCACCAGATCCCACGCCCCCGTCACCCTGACCGAAGCGGAGCACCCCTGCTCAACCAGGCACCAGGTCTGTGCTGCCGCGCGCCAGTGGTCAGGCAAACCAATCTCCCGCGGCAACGCCTGCAGCCACGGCCTGTTAGCCAAAGTCCTGCTTTTCGAAAGCAAATCCCGCGAAATTTTTTGGAAATTCGTCACCCACCTTGAAAGCACGTTTCTCCCCATCACGCCTTACGAACTCAGCCTCGGCGAAACCATGGCCATAACTAAATGGAGACAGATGCGTCTCGCCGGCATGGAGCGAGCCGCCGTCCGCCACGAACTCCAGGACCATTCCCGGCAGCCGGACGCGACGCCGCTTCCCGCCGCCTCCCACACCCGCGCCTGGATCGCCTTCGCAGGCATCAACCGGCAGCACCGCACTCTCGAACTCATGAACCGCGACGAATCCCGGTGCGACCGCCAATACAACAAAGCGCTCACCACGCTTCTCGAAGCCCGGCGCCTCCGCCCGGAAGAGACCGACACAAACCAAAAAAGCATTTTTTGCGGAAGCGAACCTGAGGAATGCTCTAACGAAGCAATAGAATCAATAGCATGGGGACTTCTCAGCCCCCCTCAGGATACCCGCGGTTTTCCCCGGAAAACCCGCCGAATCCCACCAAATAGCAACATTTAGACTAGCGAGACCCGACGCCGGTCACTGCGGTTTGCCTCGGAAATGTTTCCCGTGGCACGCAGTATGCTCCTGATGAGGGTAAGAATGCCGGGGACGGCATCGCAGGTCGGTCTGAGCGGCGCGAGCCGGCTGAGTGCGGCTGGAGTGGGCTCGGGCAGCTGAACTGCAACCAACTCAGTTCCTTGCGCTGCGAAAAGGACGAAATTTCCAAATGAACCGGGCAAGTGAAACACAAAAAAAGGGCGCAACGAAAAAAAACAATGGGTGAAGAACCTGCTTCTGTTCCTGCCCGCGCTGCTCAATCGTTCGCTCGGGCATGCGTGGGGCCCGCTGCTCGCGGCTTTCTTCGCCTTTTCGTTCGTCGCTTCCGGCCCCTATGTTTTGAACGATCTGTTTGACATTGAAGCGGACCGTCTGCATCCAACTAAGCGCCGCCGTCCCTTCGCGAGCGTCGTTCTCAGTATTCTCGCGGGGCTGGTGACTGCGCTGATCCTGGTTGTGACCGGATTTGCATTCAGCCTTCTGGTTTATGCTGTCGTTTCGGTCACTTACAGTGGATTCCTGAAGAACAAGCCGGTGCTTGACGTGGTGGTTCTGGCGTTCATGTACACGTGGCGGGTCTACGTGGGGGGCTGGTTTCCGAAGCATGGATTTCGCCCTGGCTGATCCAGTTCTCCATCTTCGCCTTCCTAAGCCTGGCTTTTCTGAAGCGTTTCTCGGAGTTGCGGCGAATGCGCATAGTCCGGCAACAGTCCACGCCGGGAAGAGGGTATCGTCTGGGAGACGCGCGGCGGTTATCAGCCAGGCAGGTGTTGGCTCCGGACTGGTGGCGGGACTCATTCTGGCTCTGTACGTGAATGGGCCGGAGGTTATGCGGGAATGGCCGAGGCCTTAGGCCCTGTGGAATATTTGCCCGATTTTCGTCTGCTGGATTGTGCGCGCCTCGCTGGTAGCGCACCGCGGCAATATGAACGAGGACCCGATTGTGTTTGCATTCCGTGACAAAGTGAGCTGCCTGGCGGCCGCCCTGATCCTGATTTGCGCGCTCCTCGGAATGACACCGAATGCCCGTTGACGCGGCCTGGCCAATGCCTGTCGCGGTTGATAACTGGGCGCGTTTTCCGCGTTCGCGTTCCGTGGTGATACCGGTCGACTCGCCGGGACAGGTTATCCCGTTTGGCCGCTCCGGGGTTTCGTTTCTGCCCTTTGGGATGGGCCGGAGTTTGGGCGATTGCTGTCTGAATGACGGTAACGCGCTGCTGACAACCCGGGGCTTGCGCCGCGTCATGGCTTTCAACCGGGAGACGGGCGTTCTGCGGGCTGAGGCCGGAATCACCTTTGACGAGATTCTGCGGCTCGCGTTGCCATTTGGATGGTTTCTCCCCGTCACCCCCGGTACAAGGTTTGTCTCGCTCGGCGGCGCGATAGGCAATGATGTGCATGGAAAGAATCACCATTGTGCCGGTACGTTTGGGGGCCATGTCACGAGGTTCGGATTGCGGTGCAGCGAGGGCGGAACGCTGGAGTGTTCCCGCGAGCAGAATCCGGAATGGTTTCGTGCCACCGTGGGCGGGCTCGGCCTCACCGGCCTGATCGAGTGGGCCGAGTTGCAGCTGAAGTCTGTGGCCAATTCCCTGATTGACAGCGAAACGGTCCGCTACGGCGACCTCGGCGAGTTCTTTGCGCTCAGCGAAGAGTCCGTAAGCCGTTATGAGTACGTCGTCGCCTGGGTTGACACACTGTCCAGGCAAGGCCTCGGCAGGGGACTGTTCATGCGGGGCAATCACAATGCCGACCCGGAGCTGAACCGCCGCGCAGCTCCGGTTGGGCCTCATCTGAGCGTTCCGAAAGGCTTGCCGTTTAGCTTGCTGAACAGCACCACCCTCAGCATTTTCAATAACGTGTTCTACGGGTTGCGGCCATCGCGAAAGGCGGCGGTTGTTCCGCTCGGGCCATTTTTCTATCCGCTGGATTCGATAGGCACTTATCACCGGATCTATGGCCCCGGCGGAATGATCCAGTGGCAAGCACTGATTCCGTCGCGGGACGCGGCCCGCGAGGTGTTATTGGCTTCCGCGAGCCTCGGGGGATCCTTCTTGTCCGTGATGAAAGTAATGGGCGGCCACCCGTCCGCAGGGCTGCTTTCTTTCTCCGGTTCCGACATCACAATCGCCCTCGACTTCCCTTATAGCCGCCGCGTTCTGGAACTGCTACCCCGCCTTGACGACATCGTAGCAGCGGACGGCGGACGGCTCTATCCGGCCAAGGATGCCCGTATGTCAACCGAGCACTTCCGCCGCTATTTCCCACAATGGCATGAGCTGGTAACGTTTATTGACCCGCGGTTCAGTTCGTCTTTTTGGCGGAGAGTGACAGCGCTGTGAGCTACTTACGCACGAAGATAGTGGAATCATACAGAGCCTTACCCAGCCCCTGGTTGACTCCGAATCGGATAAACGTTAACTGAGGTTCGGCTCTCTATCACCGTTCTTGCCGCGCCTCCGATCAGGCTGTTCCACTCCTGCAGATTGTTGTAACGATAAGTGCACGGCACTTTGTACCCGGCATTAGCGGCCCAGTCGAGCAGGCTTATTCTCTGCTGCGCCAGAAGCCCCTCGCGAAGATGATCCTTAATAATCACCAGTCGTTTTGAAACGCGGGTGGATTCGCGGAGCAGGCGTTCCTGGTCGTGATCGTGATGCAGTACGTCGGTCAGGATCACGGCGTCGAAGGTGTGGTCCGGCCATGGAATGCGAGTCCCCTCATAGGCCGTCACCGGGATGAGTTCGTTGCCTCGCCGGACGCTCTCCACGCCTTCCACCCGAATCCGGTTGGAGGCGGCAGTCATAAGGGCGTGTCCAAGATGGCCGAAACCACAGCCGACGTCCAGTACGCGCGCCCCGTCGTTCAGGTGCGGAGAAACCAGTCGGACAAGCGCTTTCTGGCGATGCTCGTAAATAGGTTTATGCAGTGTTCGGAGTAGTTTGTGAATCATCCGGCATGTCAACAGGCACTCTACTGCGCCGGGGTGGGCTTGTGAAGATCAGACTATCGACTACCGGTAGCCTCGGCGAAGAGAGTTTCGTAGCAATCTCCAACTTTGGCTGTAGAGAATTGTTCCTCAATCCGCTGCCGGCATGCCGCACCCATCCTATCTCTGGCTTCAGGATCACTCAGAAGGCGGACTAGTCCGCGTGCAATTGAATCCTCGTTTCCCAACTCCGTCACTATACCGTTCGATTCATTTTCGACAAGCTGCGTATGCGCCGGAATATCGCTGACCACCGGCGGCAACCCGGTCGACATCGCTTCAATCAGCGAGCAGGGCAGTCCCTCTATCGCCGAAATCAGGGAGAATACGTCGCCCGCCTGCAGCCAATTCAGTACTCCATCCGAGTTGAGCCGCCCGGTAAAGATCACGTTACGGTCCAGATCGAGGCTCATAACCAGTTGCCGGAGTTCGGGGCACAAAGAACCATCGCCCACTAGCGCAAGAATTGCATTGGGAATCTCCCGTACCACTGTCGCGAAAGCACGAATCAGCCAAGGCAGTTTTTTTTCGGGTGCCATCCTGCCAACGAAGACAGCCAGAGGGCTGTCCTGCGGCAGGTTAAGTTCCTGCCGGATTCGTGCCTTCTCCTCTGGCTGGCACCTACTGAATAAATCGGTGTCCACCGGATTTGGCATCCACCTAATACGATTTTTTTTAATACCGACATCTAGCGCTTCCTCAACCATTCCCGGGTTCAGAATCAGGATCCTCGATGCCCACTGCTTCAGCATGCTGAGCTCGATGCGCCCGAGTAATGAGGATCGCATGCCAACCACTAGGCCACTACCCGAAAATTTCATCACAATCGGTTTCCCCAGCAGGCGCGCTACGGGAAGCCCGGTCGCTAAATGCAATCCGGACATGAGGAAGTACGCTACCTCATAATCATTACGTTCCTTGAATAAGGTCCAGGCCACTCCCAGAGCGTAAACCAGGTCACGCCGGAATTTGTTGCGCGATGTTCCAACAATTTTTATCCGGAGGCCACAAGGATCCCGCCACTCGGAAACGTCGGGCATCGGAGGCCCGCCCGCGCATACGATCCTGGGCCGGTGACCACGTTTCTGAAGCTCTTCGGAGACACGCTGCGCTTCAATCTCAGTCCCGCCAAGAACCGGAGGATAGGAGTGGCAGATCAGAATATAGGAGACGGGGCGAATATTAATACTTCCTGAGTCAGGATATCATAATTTTAAGAATTGGGTGTACGGTGTCAGCGCCGCTGTCAGCGTCGTGTGAAAGCGTTCTGACCTGTACGGAGCAAAGTACAAAATTCCCTTTCGGCGGATGAGCCAATGGAGATTGCATTTCGCGGCATCTGTTCTGCCGGAACCGTGAGTCAATTCCTCGTTTCGGCCGGGGTCAACTGAGTACTCCCCACCACCCTCGCCGGATTTCCTACTGCCACCGAACCGGCGGGCACTGCCTGCACAACTACCGAGCCCGTGCCGATCGTACTCCTGTCACCCACCTCAGCAAGGACCATGGAGCCGGACCCAATCCAGCAGTCTGCCCCGATGCGGACCGTCTCAAAGATGCCGTGCTCCGAACCCATGATCCTACCCGCTGCATCTCGCGGATGTTGTTGCTTGCCACTGAGAATATGAACGCCCGACCCGATCTGAGTTCTTTCGCCGATGGTAGTTTTTCCCAGCACGCAGTAGCAACCGATGTAGACGCCGCGAGCCACGCTTGCCGACCGATGCACAAAGAACGATCCAAACTCGATGCGGCTGTCCATCGAACATTTTTCCAGCGTCAGCCGGTAGTACCCGATCCGCAGGTAATCTCCCGGTAAGCCCGGCACCAAAGCGCAGCCTTGTGCCCAGTATCTGTAAATCGACTCAATCCGCCCGAAGCCCGACAAGAGCGCCGCCGGGAACGCGATGGCGAGGAACACTGCGTTCACCAGTTGTTTGAGAATCTTTTTCAAAGCTCATTGTAACTGTAAAAGTGGCCAGGCCGGGCGTTGATGTGGCACACTTCAGGTCCGTCCGTGCGTTCCGCTGTTTGTGACAGACTTTCAGATCCGACCCTACTCCAATGAACCGGCCCTGGCTCGTTCGACTTCCATATAGTGGAGTATATTTTTTGATAACGTACGTCCCGCCAGGTCAAGTCCAGCCCTTCAAGCCGTAATAAAGCATCTTCCCCGTTTCAATAGACAGGACGCAAAATACCGTCCAGCGGTCCGGGTAGTACGCGATGCGTTTCGAGGCATCAGGCCACGGCATCGGTTCGGCCTGAACCCCCGATTTTCGGAAGCAGGCCAAAGCGCGGCGCATATGGAATTCGCTGCTGAGCAGGACAATGTGACCGTGACGGCTGGCCGCATCGGCCTCCAGTAGTTTAGCGACGGCCAGCGCATTTTCGCGCGTGGAGCCCGAATCGCCCTCAACAACGACAGCCTCAGCCGGGACGCCGTGGCAGACCAGGAAATCCTTCATAAGCGGCGCGGCGTCCCGCCCGCTGACAATTATGCGACGAAAATGTCCGTCGCGCCAAACCAGTCCGGCGTAGTAAGTACGCCAGTAGGAGCTGATACCGAGCGTGTTCGGGCTGGTGAAGTCACTGCCGAGAACGACCAGGGTATCACCGTCGGAAATACCCCACCTTGTGCCAAGCTGCCCAGTCCACCAGCGCAGAACAGGGATGCCGTGATGAAGATGCGAAGGAACCCGAGGCAGGCTGCGAAGTTAACGAGAACTCGCCACAAACGTCGGGATGTATTCGGGAGGTAGGGCATTTTCAGGAAACATGCTCACACGGGAGCCAGACAAAATCGGGCCGCAGCCGTGGGTCTGTTATTTTCAGCAAAAGTAACCTCGGAGCCGCCGTTCCGTGTCTTCATCGTCGAGCTTGAGATGATCCACTGAGCCGCCACACACTTCGATCAGCGGCGGCTTTTCCTGCTCAGAATTCTTGCTGCAGATGTTAGGAGTTTCTTCGCATCGCTCAACCACGAAGTGGCCTCCAAGGCAGGTATTCAGGAAACTGATGACTACGAATCGCAGATTGGCAACACCGCCGGCAGTCTTCTTCGCTAATTCCATGTCAAACCAGGGAAGATATAGCAGATATGGAGAGAAAGCGTTTAAAGTCAACAGCGGAGCATCGCAAATATATCACGAACAGAGGGCAAATGCCGGTCGGCGGCCAGTACGGCGCCCCGCACGCTATGCCGGGCGCCGCGCGGCTGGAACGGGCTTACTCCATTGAGCATTAGTCAAGGGCCATGGAGCCTGTGCCGCCAACGAGTGTTGGAGCCGTTTGGCCTAAACGGGTGCAGCACTCCAACGATCTTAACCTCAGCTTCGCCGTCCACGCCCGTAGTATGCCATCCTGATCTGTTCATACGGGTTGGCCCGGTGTTCCGGCTTCCTGGTGGTACTTGCCCGGTGTGGCCCCGGCAGATCTTACAGGAAGACGCCTGTTTTGCCCTGACCCCCATGATCAGTAGTTTCAGCATCGTTGTTCCGGTTCGTGTCTTCACTCTCTTTCTCACGGAAACAGGGTTACTTTTCGTCTCCTATCTGGCTGCGATCTACGCCGATCCGGACATCGGCGACGCAGGGGTGTTTCTTCAGTTCGACGGCGGCATTCTCCGGATCGGCATTCTCATACTCTTCGTAGTCTCCGGCTTATATTTCAGCAGTCTGTACGGGCAGTTCCGAATCCGCCGCGGGCTCACTCTGTTCCAGAGCCTTTGCCTTATCTTCGGAGCTGCATTCCTTGGCGAGACCCTCCTCGATTACTTCAGCCCGGGCCTGCTGGTGCCACCACGCGCGTCCTTTTTCTTGGCATGTCACCCACGGTGACCGCTCTTGCCCGGCACTTCCTCCGGCACCCCGAACTTGGCGTGACTCCGTTGGGCTATCTGGATACGTTTGGCGTATCCGGTGCTGACTCTGTGATCCCTCTTCTCGGTGGCATGGACGCGCTCGAATCAGTTCTGGACAAGTACGATACCAACGTGATCGTCATCGGCAGGCGCGAAGATATCAGATCCAGCTGGGTATGCGAATTCCTCGTGCTTCGCTTCGGGGGATTGCATATCGAGGAAGCCAGCGCCAACTACGAAAGTACCTTCATGCGGAAATGCTCCTCGGAAGTGTGGCCATCCCGGCTGATTTTTTCCGGTCGGATCGAACCACATGCCATGTATGTTGCTTTCCAGTCGGTTTATTCAGCGGCCCTTGCCTTCCTGGCTGTTTTAGCCCGGATATCTCACAGGTAGTTCGGCGAACGGCGAAATTCTTGGGATCGGGAGTGGCAGGAGGTGTTTTTGGCGTTTTGCGGAAATAGTCGTGATCGATTCGCGGGCATGCACGGGGTTCGGAGGGTACCGGGTCGCGCAGGGGGCCTTTCTGGAGCAGTGGCGGCGCACTGATCCGGGCCGAGGTGATTCAGCTGAGGGTTCCGGAAGGTTCCAGTGGCCGTCTTTGGTGTTTCAGTCCCTCAGGTTCGACCAGACTTCCTGATAGAGGCCTTGCCAAGGGTAGCTCGA
>JBBQDH010000142.1:0-14958 GCA_038319515.1 Bryobacterales bacterium | reverse complement strand
GTTTCGACGCTCACGGTATGGCTGCTGCCGGAGGCCCAGTTGAAGGTCTGTGGTGAAGTGACCACCGCTCCATCCACCGTCATATTGAGCCCGGTCGGGGTGGTCGCAATCGTAGTCCCGGCCGGCATGAGCTTATACAGCCGCGTCACGCCGTCAATATCACCGGTGGAGAGAGCCGTGCGCTGACCGAACGGAATGCCGGGCGGCACCGTTGCCAGAGTGTCCTGATAGTTGCGGCTGAACCCCGTGGGCCCATAGTGCATGATCGAGCCGAAATCGTAATAGCTCAGATCCCGCGAGCCCGTCAGGGACTGGTTAAAGTCCGAATAATAGCGCTTGTCGATATTGTCATAAAGCACCGTCAGATTGCCGCCGCGATCACTGCGCTGGTGTTCGTGCCAGAGCCCCCAGGCATGCCCCAGTTCGTGGATCACGCTGCCGGCGCTGCAACTGTCCGTGGTTCCGATTTCCTGTTCGCCGCCGATCATGCCGAGGTACGAATAGCACGCCGCATCCACCATCACCCGCCGAAACCGAACGTAATTGCGTTCACTCGTGCGCGGCAAAATTTTGAACTGTGTGCGCGTGTTCCAGTGCGCGATGCCGTCCAGGATCCGTTGCTGGTCAGGCACGTCGCTGTCAATCATGTAATACATCGTGGCGTCGGCCCAGGGCTGCGTGCCAGTCGCACCAAAGCTCTGCGAAAGCGACGCCGGAGCAAGTGCTGCCTGCCCCCGCATTCCGGCCCGCCATTTCGCGGCGTATTCTTCGATCTCATTGGCGCGCCCAATAATGATGTCTCCCTCCACCACCGCGTAAGGGCCGCTCACCGTGTAGCGAATGTCTTTTCCTTCAATTTCCAGGGATTGCGCGGAGAGGGCGCTGGTCAGCAGGAGGTAAGTGGCAAGAACGCGGAGCATCAAAGACAACACTAACCTGTAAGCGGCATGGCCGCAACATCCTGCCGGAAGCGTTAGCATAGTCGCATGCGATTGCTCTTACCCTCGACGGTCTTTTCTCTGCTCGCCTCCCTGCTCACCTCCCCGCTTCCCGCGCAGCCCCCGGGCCGCGGTGCCGCGCCTTCCCTGCCCGCCATGACCCTCACCATCCCGGGCTTTCCTGACGGGGCCCTGATTCCTGTGCGCTTCAGCCAGGCCGCCCCCGGCGTTGCTCCCGGTGAGGGGACCTCGCCCGCCATGAATTGGGCCAATGCGCCCATCGGCACACAGAGCTTCTTCCTCCATATGCATGACATGGATGTCGCCCGCAATAAAACCACTGACGACCAGGCCCACTGGGTTCTGTGGAATATTCCGGCGAACGCTCCCGGCCTGCCGGAAGGCGTACCCAAAGGCTCGCAACTGCCGGATGGCAGCTATCAGATCAGCGCCACCGGACCCCTGTATCGCGGCCCCGGGGCGGCCGCCACTGGTCCGCTTCACCACTACGTGTTCGAACTCTTCGCGCTCGATATCAAACTGGACGTAAAACCATCCGCCGACGCCTTCGAAACCCGCGCCGGTGTGATGAAAGCGATTCAGGGCCACATCCTCGCGAAGGCAGTCTACGGCGGTCTCTTCCGGCGCCCGCAGTAGTCCCTGCCTTTCCGATAAGATTGGCATCACATGCGGCTCAGACTACTCATCATCCACTGCCTTACTTTCGGGGCAGCGGCACAGACCGCGCGACAAGCTGCCGACGGCGTATACACCAGCCGGCAGGCGGAGCGCGGCAAAGCCGTCTGGGCCGTGCAGTGCGCCGTGTGTCACGGTGCCCAAGCCGCGGGCGGCGATGAAGCCCCCGGCCTTATTGGTGAAAAGTTTTGGTCAAAATGGCGCACCCGTACCGCCGGTGACCTCTTCGAAAATGTTCGCGCAACCATGCCGGCCGGCCAGCCCGGGACGCTGAGCCCTTCCACGACCGCTGACCTTCTCGCATACGTTTTCGCCGCCAACCATCTCAGGCCCGGCACCGCCGAACTCAGTTCGCAGAGCGCCGCCCTGCAAAAGATCCGGCTTGGTAACGGCGGGCTCCCGGCCCCGTCCGCCAATCCCAACGCCCCAGCCGTCTACGCCGCCGTGGAAGGCCGCCCCATCGACACGCTGCCTCCCGAAATGAGCGGCAACCTGCCGGCGTTCCCGCAGCAAACCCGCGCGCCGTATCACGCAACAGCGCCCTTCAAAGTCACCACCCTGATCGATAAAATGCCCGCGCCCTGGAGCCTCGCTTTCCTGCCCGGCGGGAACATTCTGCTCACGCACCGTCTGCCCGGCAGCATCCGCATCCTGAATAAGCAAGGCGTGCTCTCCGCGCCCGTCACCGGCGTGGCCGAACTGGCTTCCCCCTCCGCGAAAGGCATTGGACTGCTCGACGTCGTAACCGATCCGAATTACGCCGTCAACCACCGGATCTTCTTCTCATTCTTCGATTACATCGACGGCACCAACAGCAATACCTGCGTCGCACGGGCGCGGTTCGATGAATCGAACGCCGCCATCACCGATGCGAAAGTCATCTTCCGTGCACTGCCGTCCATCCCGTCCAAAAGGCTGGGCGGAAAGACCGGTGGCCGTATCGTCTTCGCGCCCGATGGCACCCTGTTCGTCTCCACCGGCGACCGCTCCGATTCACCTCCCTGGGGTGTCGCGCAGCAACTGGACAATCATCTCGGCAAGATCCTCCACATCACAACCGACGGAGCCCCGGCCCCGGACAATCCCTTCCTGGGAAAGCCCGGCGTGCTGCCCGAGATCTGGGCTTACGGGATACGCAACGCCGAAGGCATGGCGATGGACCCCGCAACCGGTCGGCTATGGGAGAACGAGCACGGTCCGCGAGGTGGCGACGAACTCAACATCATCGAAAAGGGAAAGAACTACGGCTGGCCGGTTATCGTCCATGGCATCGACTACCCCGGCAACCCCATCGGCGCCGGCATCACGCACCAGGAAGGCATGGAGGAACCCGTCTACTACTGGGATCCCGTCATCGCACCCTCCGGCCTCGCGTTCTATACCGGCAACCTGTTCCCGCAGTGGAAGGGCAGTATGTTCGTCGGCGGCCTCCGCGCCCGGATGCTCGACCGGCTGGCCATTGTCAACGACAAGGTGGTCGCCGAAGAACCACTTCTCATGGAACTGAAGGACCGCATTCGGGACGTCCGTGTAGGCCCGGATGGAGCGGTTTACGTCCTCACCGACAGTGGCACTGCTGGTATTTCCCCAAACACACCCCTGACGAGTAAACTGCTGAAGCTGACTCCGCGATAGTGCCCGCGCAGGGGCGGGCGCGCCAAGGTGCGAGGGCTGGCGCCGCCAGAGTTAGTTGAGTTGCCTCAAAGACTTTGTGAGCGAATTTCCAGCACTAAACACCAACGGATCTGGATGACGCGGGTCTCAGATGGGGCCACCCTGAGGGGTCACTACTTTCAGCTTGAGGGGCATCTTACCTGGGGATGCGCCGTATTGCGTGAGGAAGAACACGAAACAGCCCGGCGCCGCACTGCGTGCGCCCGGATGCACTGGTGGTATGCCCATGGCCGCGCTGCAGGGCAGCCCGTCAGTCATGCCGGAATGCCAGACCAGTGTGTCCTGCCAGATCAGTGTGTCCTGCCAGATCAAAGATACGCCGCCAGCGGGGCTCCGTGTTCGAAAGAATCATCATTTGTGGCCGCCCTCGGCGCGTCCAGGACCGGTGCCATCGCCGGTTATCAGGAAGACCTGGCCATGCAGGGAAGTCATGGGGCACGATTACCGCGCCTGACAGATGGTTGTCAAATTGTTACCCTTGAAAGTTGTCGAAGACAGACGCAGCGCCGCGAATACTGGATGTGGGATGCGGGATCCGTAAGTTTCCCGGGTCGGTAGGGATCGACTTCAACTCCGCAAGCGCGGCGGACGTAATCTGCGATCTGGACCGGTTCCCTTATCCCTTTGCGGATCGCACCTTTGACGGTCTGCGCGCGATCCATGTGATTGAACACGTAGCGGACGTGGTCAGGACCATGGAAGAGTTCCACAGACTGGTGCGGCCCGGCGGGCGGGTCCGAATCGAGACTCCGCATTACACCGACTACAGTTCCTTTTGCGACCCCACCCACAAGCACCACCTGAACAGTTTCTCTTTTCGTTACTTCGGCAGTAACGACGGAGGGTTCGGCTACTACACGGAGGCAAAATTTCGTGAGATTTCCGTGCGGGTAAAGCTACTATCTTTCTGGAAATGGCTGGGCTTCGAATTTTTGGTGAACCGGTTTACACGCTTCCGCAAGTTCTGGGAATTTTACCTCTGCTACGTGGTGCGCGGCAAGGCGATGGAGTTCGAGTTTGAACCTATTGGCCCCCCTGTACAAATTCGCCGACCGGGTGCGGTTCCGGCTCCACGGTAACGTTGGCAGAGGCGGCGAAGACCGGGCCCACCGGTTCCTGCGGCGCGCGGGCTACATCGTAGTGGCGCGCAACTGGCGACCACCCCAGGGCGGCGGCGAGATTGATCTGGTGGCATGGGATTCGCAGACGCTGGTCTTTGTGGAAGTGAAGACGCGGGTTTCGGGTGAGCGGAATGCCGCGGTACGGGATATCGACAGCGAGAAGATCCGGGTGCTGCGCAGGGCGGCGCGCGACTACGTTCGGCGGGCAGGCGCGGAAGGAGTAGTCACGCGCTTTGACGTGATCGCGATTGAAGGAAGCGCCCTCGAACACATCCGGGACGCGTTCCGGTTGCTTCCGTCATCCTGATCAACTCGCTATAGTGGTTGGTTCATGCATGCCTGAATTGCGCAAAGATCCTGTCTCCGACCGCTGGGTGATTATCGCCACGGAAAGAGCCCGCCGCCCGACGGATTTCATTCGGGAAACGGTGCCCACCAGTTCCACCGGGCGGTTTTGCCCATTCTGCCCGGGACACGAGAGTAAGACGCCGCCGGAGGTGTTGGCCTATCGCAGCGGCAGCGCTCCCAACCAGCCGGGCTGGTCTTTGCGGGTGGTGCCGAACAAGTTCCCGGTGCTGGGGATCGAAGGGGAGCTGAATCGCGAGGGCGAAGGTCTTTTCGATAAGATGCAGGGGATCGGCGCTCATGAGGTGATTATTGAAGCGCCGGAGCATGCGCTGAGCATGACGGAGCTTTCTGATCGCTCCATTGAACAAACACTTTTTGCGTTTCGGGATCGCGTCAACGACCTGAAGAACGACAGGCGCCTGAAGTACGTGCTGTTGTTCAAGAACCAGGGTGAGGGGGCGGGGGCGACGCTGGAACACACACACTCGCAACTGATCGCGCTGCCGGTGGTGCCGAAGCGGGTGCAGGAAGAGCTGGAAGTTGCAGAGCGTTATTACACGTTCAAGGAACGCTGTGTATTCTGCGATTTGCTGCGGCAGGAGACAAAATCCGGTACCCGGGTTGTGACAGAGACAGATCAGTTCGTTGTGGTGGCGCCCTACGCGGCACGGTTTCCTTTTGAAACCTGGATCCTGCCGAAGCGACACGGTTCGCATTTCGAGAACGCCGACGGTCAGCAGATTGCAAACCTGGCGTGGACGCTGAAATCGACATTGCGGAAGCTGGAGAAGGTGCTGGAGCGGCCGCCGTACAACATTGTGATCCACACGGCGCCGCTGCAGGAGGGCGCCAGCGCGTCCTACCACTGGCACATGGAGATTATCCCGAAGCTGACGCGCGTAGCGGGGTTCGAATGGGGAACAGGGTTTTATATCAACCCGACTCCGCCGGAGGAATCGGCACAGTTCCTCCGGGATGCGGGATTGGGTTAGTTAAAAACCGGATGCGCGGATGCACCCTGATCTTCGCAGCCAGCGCAATAATCCTGAGAAGTTTGTTTCGCTCCCGCACTAACCTCTTACGGGATGCCAACGGATCACGGTCTTGACTACTGGGTTGCGAGCCTCCTCATTCCCCTCGCGCTGTGGGTGCTGCTGAACGGTCTGGACGACCTCTTCATCGACTTTGCGGCCCTCTGGGGCTATGTCCGCCAGCATTTTGCCACCGTTGCCAATGAGAGTATCCCCACTGAAGAGCAGCTGGATTCGGCGCCGCCCATCCTGATGGCTGTCTTCGTAGCCTTGTGGAAAGAGCACAAGGTCATCCAGAAGATGATCGAAAACAACGTCACCAAATTGCACTATGACCGCTTCGAGTTTTTCATCGGCGCATACCCCAACGACGCCCCCACGCTTGCGGCCATCCGCGAAGCCATGAAGCGCTTCCCCAATGTGCATCTCTCGGTCTGCCCGCATGATGGACCGACCTCCAAAGCTGACTGCCTCAACTGGATTTACCAGCGCATGCTGCTCCATGAGGAGAAGGCAGGTGTGCGGTTTGAGATGGTTCTGACCCATGATGCCGAGGACCTGATGGACCCCGACGCTCTCCGCTGGATCAACTACTATGCGCAGTGGAACGACTTTGTGCAGATTCCGGTGCTCGCTCTGCCAACGCCGTTGCGTGAGCTCTCGCACGGTGTCTACTGCGATGAATTCGCGGAATATCAGTTCAAAGACATGATGGCCCGCCAGACGCTCGGCGGGTTTATCCCGTCGAACGGAGTGGGGACAGGCTTTTCGCGCCGCGCGCTGGAAATGCTGGCGGCCAACCACTCCAACCGCATCTTTGAACCGGCGTGTCTTACCGAGGATTACGAGAATGGCTTCCGGGTCAGCCGCATGGGTCTGCCGCAGAAATTCATTCCGATTCAGCTTCGCCATGGCCGCGCCATTGCGACGCGCGAGTATTTTCCGCGCCATTTCGGCGTTGCCGTTCGCCAGCGGTCCCGTTGGGTCACGGGTATTACCCTGCAGTCCTGGGAGTTCCATTCGTCACGCGAGACATTGCGTTACCTCTACTGGTTCTGGCGCGACCGTAAGGGACTGGTGGGGAACCTTGTGACTCCGCTCACCAACATTGTATTTGTCTACGGTGCGGTGACATGGGGCTGGGCAGTTTCGACGCACCACCCCTGGGGGCTGGCTCTGGCGGCATCCGGATTCGCACCCGCCACGGCTGCCGGGCTGAGCCTCCAGGCCCTGCACACCTCGATTCGCATCTGGTGTTCGTGGCGCATCTACGGGTTGCGCTTCGCCTGTGCCGTGCCTCTCCGTGTGATTGTGGGCAACTGGATCAACTGTTTCGCCGCGTCGCGGGCCATCTGGACCTACACCAACGCAAAGGTCCGCGGCCAACCGCTGCGCTGGGCGAAAACGGAGCATGCCTATCCCAGCCGTTCGGCACTTCTCAACGAGAAAAAGCTGCTGGGGGAGATTCTGGTGGGTTCACAGTGGGTCTCTGCAGTTGATCTGGAAATGGCGCTGGCTTCCAAACCTGCCGGCGTACGGATTGGCCAACATCTGGTGAACCTGGGCGCGATCACAGAGACCACTCTTTATGAGTCGCTGGCCCTGCAGAACAATCTGCAACTGGGCAAGCCTGAAGCCGAGTCGGTTTCGATCCCGGTGACCCGTGCGCTGCCTGCGGCCGTGGCCCGTAAATGGCAGGTGCTGCCGTTCAGGATCGCCGCCGGTGAGCTCTACATGGCAAGCGCCAATCTGCCGGATGAGGACATGCAAAAGGATATCCGCCGCTTCAGCTCACTCGAAATCCGGTTCCAGCTGGTGACACCCACTGAGTTCGAAGAGTTGGCGGGCCAATATCTCTAATACCTCCGGAAGGGAGGCTGGCAGCCCATGGCGAAACTGGCGAAGCATAAAGGAGCACCC
Source organism: Bryobacterales bacterium (assembly GCA_038319515.1). GTDB lineage: Bacteria > Acidobacteriota > Terriglobia > Bryobacterales > Bryobacteraceae > BOG-234. The sequence continues at coordinate 7,230 of JBBQDH010000142.1, read as the reverse complement.
GGCAACGGTCGTGGGCCTCTTTCCTGCGATCCTTTGTCGCCTCGATCAGCCGATTCGGCCCGGTGAGGTGCTTCCGGTCGCTGTCGTCCGGGCCAGTGCTTCTGGTTTTCATTCGCTCATCAATTTGTCGGGAGTTCGCTTTTCCAAAACACCCCGAAACCCGCGCCAGACGGACATGGGCCTTTTCGAGTATCGACAACTAGATATATTTTGTCGAGAGTGTTCGTCGCGGAGAGACCGCTACGGTAGCCAGTTAATATCGTGAAACCGGGTCACAATCACCCATGCGTAACGCAAAACCGCAATTCGGAGGTACGCTTTGTGGTCGTCGTTTCTGATTGTCATTTCAGGATAGTTGAGCATCATCGCGCCTGGATGAATTAGTTTTGAACACAGCTTAAAGTCGTAATCGACTGCTTCACCGATGCGCGGCGGGGGGACGCGTTTAGCTTTCGGAGAGTTGGGGATTGCAGCAAAAGCCGCATTAGGGAACGCCTTTCTCATTTGTTGATTAAGTTCATGGGCGTCAATGACTACCTCCTCATTCAAAAACCTCGTTGCCTGTTCCGGGCTTTCGGAAACGAATTCGGCCCATCCTCTTAACTCGATTTCGCTGCGTAGAACGACAGCCAGCAAATCCGCCTCGGCATCTGCCCATGCCATGGCACGCGAAAGCTGAAGGTCGAGATATCGCAAAATGTTCACCCGGGAGATCTGTTGATCAGAACTGTTATCGTCCGCGACCAGTTGGGCAATGACCTTCCGGCACTCGCCTGTTTCAGAGCGAAAGTTCGCTGTGGTGTTGTCTGCTTGCAAATCGTATATTGCCTGAATGTGATAGGGGCGCGGCTGTTCCATCATCACTATTTTGAACCTGAGTTTCGCAACGCGCCAGCCCCTTTGTTTTCCAGCCTGAAGACGTTCCAGTTGGGCCCGGCGAGGCGCGCTTCGCGCCGCATTAAAAACATGGAGGGGCTACGTTGTTTCCCATGGATTGAACACCGGAACCTGGGCCTTGTCGAAGTCGCTTCGGTCGCGTGTAGCTACCGTAAGCCCATGTTGAATGGCCGTCGCCGCCAGCAGGAGGTCAGGGTGTGAGTAGGTGTGTCCGCTCTTTCGTCCGCTTTCGAGCAATAGCCGCCATTTGAGCAGAATGTCTTCCGTCACCGGCAAAATCCGGCCCGCGAAGGCAGGCCGCAATGTCAGGGTCAGCCAGTTATGCAATTCCGCCCGCCGCACCGGGTCTTGTTGCAGTTCGATACCGAACCGAATTTCCGCGATACTGAGGATGCTGATGTAAAGCTGGTCAAGCGGCTGCGTGTCGTAAAAGGACGTTACACGCGGGTCAGGCCTTGGCTTCCGGCCTTCCGACAGAATATTGGTATCGAGCAACCACGCCATCAGAGCACAACATCCCGCACGTTCGTGAGAAGAACGCGAGGCGGCGTCAGATCAATATCGCGATAAGGCGAAGCCTGCAACGCCTTCAGAATGACCGAGCCTGTTTCACCTGTGGGCGCTGCGCCGGTTGCCCGTTCATCAAGGGCGTCGAGCGCCTTTTCAATCAGTTCGTCGGCGTCGTGGAATTGGCCAGTCTGAATACGCGCGTTCACGCGCTGTACCAGTTCGGGGTTATGGATTTCAAGGTTCATTTTCAGGCCCTCCTTTCAAGGGTATCGTGGAGCGGATTTTACACGCAATCCGGCGGCTTCTCACATCGGGGTTTTCATCCTGTCGTCCTTCCTTGTTCCAGTGGTTGTGCAGCTGCATAATCCATGCTGCCGGCGAGGGTGGGGGTAACAAGGGTCACAGGGTTGCGAAACCTGCATTCCCGGCCCGCGTTCGCGTCCCTGATCTACCTCCACGCAGGGCGGCGGCGTAGCGGGTCGCCACGGGCAGGGTTTCCGCTGTACCGGACATAGCTCCAGGCCGCTTCGATTGCTGCAGCCCGCAATCCATCCGTAATTAACGAAGGGCGAACGGTCGCGAAGGTTTTGCACCACCGGAGGCTAGAGGATATTGACCGCGCGCGCCGCCAGCAGGGCGACTGTTGTGAGTGAGATCATCGACTGCACCATCATGAGCACCTTCGCCCAACGCGTCAGCACCGGCACGTCTGTGGGGGAGAATGCGGTGCTGGTATTAAACGCCAGAAACAGGTAGTCCACGAAGCCCGGGCTCCAGTTCTCTTCGCCCATCTGTTTTTTCAATGTCGCATCCATCACCATCTGCGGAAACAGAAAGGCCCCGTCCTCATGTGCGCTTTGCTGGTCCCGCGCATTCGGCCCGCCGCCGTCCAGCCTCCAGTACCAAGACGCAAACACGAGGATGTTAGCCACCCAAAGCGACGCCGCGGCCCGCAGCAGTTCCACCGGCGGGTCCTTGTGCAGTGGCAGTCGCATCACCAACAGGCTCAGCGAGGAGATCAGGCCCATCGTGATGGCGACCAGATTGGCATAGGCGAAAATCTGGTTCAGCTCCGCGTGCCCTTTCCGGTGAAAGATGGTAGTCGGGATAAATAGGGCGATGGTCACAGCTGCCATCAGCCAACCGGGCCCGTAGGTCAGGTGTTCCGGCAGGGAGAAATAGAGGCCACAGACGGCCAGAGCCGACACCAGAGCGGGCCAGCGAGTTCGTCGTGCCGTTGAGAAGTGGTTGGACATAGGGCTACCAAAGGTGATAATAGCCGTCGCGCTGCGCCAGTTCAACGTCCACGCCAAACAGGCTCTTGAGCGAAGGTGGCGTGAGCATGGCTTGCTTGGGGCCGTCGCCAACCACCTGGCCCGCCCGCATGAAGATCACGCGGTCAATTTCCGGGATGATATCCGCCAGGTGGTGTGTGACCAGCAGGATTCCCATGCCGGACTGCGCCAGTCGCCGCACCGTCTCCCGCAGTTCGTGCTGAGCGAACAGATCCAGGCTGGTGGAGGGCTCGTCCAGCAGCAGCGCCCTTGGGTTGTGCACCAGCGCGCGCCCGATCAGCATGCGGCGCGCCTCACCGGAGGACATTTCGTCGACTGGTTTTCCGGCCAGGTGCGGGGCTTCCAGCAGTTGTAATACTTCGTCCGCCCGGCTCCTCATGGCGTCCGTCACATGGTGGTTTGGCCAGATGCCGATGCTTGAGAAGAATCCTGACAGGACGATGTCGTAGCCCGTGATTTCACGGGTGCACTGCGTCATCAGGTCATTCGAGACAATACCGAGAAGGCTTCTGAGATCGAACACATTCCAGATCGCCTCCCCCATGATCTTTACTGAAGATTCGGGGTTGGCGAGCGGATAGCAGTCCCGTGTAATGGTCTTGATGAGCGTCGATTTTCCGCAGCCGTTGGGGCCCAGGATCGCGACGCGTTCACCGGCGCCGATGGTGAGGGTGAGGTTATGAAGCGCGACGTTCTCGCCGCGCATAACGGTTATGTTCCTGAGTTCAAGAAGTTCGGGTGCGGACACTGATTCCAGTATCCACTTCAGGGCCGGCCGGTTGAACTTCGCCCAGCGATGGCCAGCCGAATGCCGCCATCGCGGTGAGCAGGATGTAACGCGCTCCCTCCGGCTCGCGGTTCTCGAAGGCGGTAATGGCGTGATGGAGAAACTCCGCCAGTTTCTGGTGCCGCCGACTGCCTTTTACCCGCTGCAGGTTTGCTTTGGCCTGTTTCATCTCCTGCACAACGTTGGCAGGACAACCGTCTGCCCATTCCATGACGTGATACTGCAGGTCGTCAAGGACCGGGAATGGAATTGGGGCCGGAGGCTTCGCCACGCTTTGAATCTCGCACGTCGGAAGGCGAATGGTCCACGCTGAATTTGGATAACAGTCCGCTTAGTAAGATGTGGTCTTGGCAACTTCGGAACTGCTTTCAAAACTGGAAACGCTGGTGGGCCCTGGTGGCATTCTGACCGGCGAAGATGTGCTGAGCCGCAGCAGCGGGTGGATTTCGCGGGGAAATCTGCAGGCGCTGGCTGTCATTCGTCCGCGCGGCACGGAAGAGGTTTCCGCAGTGATGCGGGCTTGTCACGATGCGGGCCAGGCTGTGGTGCCGCATGGGGGTATGACGGGCCTGGTGGAAGGCGGCCACGCGCACAGCCATGAGATTGTTCTGTCTCTGGAGTTGATGAACCGGATAGAGGAGGTGGACGACGCGGCCCCCACAATGACGGTGCAGGCAGGCGTTGTGTTGCAGGCGATCCAGCAGCGGGCTGAAGCGTCGGGACTGATGTTCCCGCTTGATCTGGGAGCGCGCGGGTCCGCCATGATCGGCGGTCTGATCTCCACGAATGCTGGTGGGAACCGGGTTATCCGGTATGGCATGACGCGGAATCTGGTGCTTGGCCTTGAAGCAGTACTGGCCGATGGCACGGTTGTTTCTTCAATGTATCCGATTATCAAGAACAACTCCGGCTACGATCTGAAGCAGTTGTTTATCGGGTCAGAAGGCACGCTGGGCGTGGTGACGCGGGCCATTTTGAAGCTACAGCCACAGCCGCGCAGCCAGTGCACGGCGCTGATCGCCGTGAATGAGTTCGCGCACCTGCCTCTGATATTGCGTCAGCTGAGCGCCGGGCTGGGCGGCACCTTGAGTGCGTTCGAGGTGATGTGGACGGAGTTCTACCGGCTGATGACTTCGCCCCCCGCCAGGCAGCGCGCTCTGCTGCCGCAGACTTACCCGTACTACATCATTGCCGACGCACTGGGCTCCGACCAGAAGAGCGATCAGGAGCGCTTCGAAGCGGCTTTGCACAAGATCTCCGATGACGGACTGGTGGCGGATTGCGTGGTGGCGATGTCTGCCGCCGAGCGACAGGCAATCTGGGCAATTCGGGACGATGTGGACCAGTTTCATCAGTTCCGCCCCTGGTTCGGCTTCGACGTCAGCATGCCCATACGCCATATGGAAAGCTATGTCGCTGAGGTGCGCGGAGCACTGAACACGATCTGGCCCGACAACGTTTCCTTCGTTTTCGGTCACATGGGGGACGGGAATCTGCACCTGAATATTCACGTGGGCAGCCCTCTTCACGTCGGTCTCGCGGAATCGCGCAGCCGGGTGGAACAGATCGTCTACGGTGGCCTGAGTTCAAGGCAGGGTTCCGTATCCGCCGAGCATGGCATCGGCCTTGAAAAGAAAGCCTACCTGCCGCTTTGCCGGACTGAGGCGGAATTGGCGCTGATGCGGACCCTCAAGAACGCTCTGGATCCAAAAGGCATCCTGAACCCCGGCAAAATTATTTAAGCAGGCTGTCCAGCTTCGCTGATTTATCCACCACCAGTTCGAGAAACGCAATATGCATCTCGTCAGTGGTCTGGTCCCCCCAGTGCACGGTGGCCGCCGGGTCGGGATTAAAGGCATTGTTCGGCGAGTTATTGAAGCCCGCGGTGGATTCGAGGCGCGTTCCCACGGGCAGCGTGACGGGATCTTTCAGGACGTAGGTGGTCTGCCAGTTGAAGTCGTATTTCGGGACGTTCAGCAGCGTTTCCCGGCGGCCATCCGGGTAGATTGCAACTACCTGCATACTCTTGCCGCGCACATGCATGTGGGGCTGCACGGAAAGCAGGCGGGCCGGTTCGCCCAGCGTCATGGAGGCCTTCGAAGTGTAGTTGCCATCCTGTGGCGGAATCTGCAGATCGAGGTCCCGCAGAGTATCGATCGCCAGCACGCGGCGGGCCGGGGGAGCCTCAGCGAAATAGAGGCCCAGTTCGGAATGATCCACAGTCTCTTTGCCGTTTGGATTGCAGTGCATTTCAAACACGATGTCAGAACCGGCTTTAATCAGCTTGGCTCCATCTTCGAGCCACGGCATGGCAGCATAGCCGGGTTCGTAACCGAGCAGCAATTGACGGCGCGCGAAGAGTCCTTCGCCGGCGCGCTTCTTGCCTCGCTCCGTGACGGTGGGGACAAAAATTTCCCCGCGCGGAAAATCGGCCAGATAGCTGGAGCCAGGCTCGCGCACGAAGGCATTCATATGGTGCACAACGGCGCGCTGATCGATACGGAATTCAGCGGCGCGAACCCAGGTGTCTTTGTCGAAATGCAGCGGGGCGATGAGAAAGGTGTAGGGCTGTACGCCGGCTTTCGGGACGTGTAAGCCGGGCACCTGGATCACCGCGTCGGGTTTGCCCAGGCGCCAGCCGGTGTCTGTTACGGCGCGTGGCTGCACCGCGACGGACTGTCCTTCCGGGCTGCCGGCTTCGACCCACTGAACCAGGGTGGTTACCTCAGCAGTTGAAAGCGAGCGATCATTCCTGAAGACGTGTGCGCTGCCGGGCGCCGCATGCCACGGCGGCATGGTGCGGGAGACGACGGCTTCGCGGATTGCGTTCGCCCAGGGGCGCGTTTCCTTATAGCTTGTAAGCGACATGGGGGCCACGCCGCCAGCCTGGTGACAAGTAACGCAGCGGGCTTCGAGCACAGGCCGCACGTCCCGGCTGTACGTCATGTCGGCGGCGTAGCAGAGCACGGGGAAAAACACCAGAAATGCTAAACGGGCAGAATCCATCACGTACTTACTATATTTCAGGTTTACCTGTGTCCGGCCAGGGCTTCCAGGATTTCATTTGCCGAGGTGCGCCCGCCGTGTCCCTTGCTGATCTTCTGAAAGAACACTTCGCCTTTCTTATTCAGCAGGAATGTGGAGGGGTAAGCCGTTTCTTTCGGGGCATCCCAGCGTAGGCCGTAGAGATTCGTGAAGTCGTAACCCGGGTCGAGCAGCATGATGAAATGCTCGGGAAGTTCCTTGCCTGCCGCAGATTCTGCGGCTTTGGAGGCGAGGTCGTCAGGCGGGCCGGGGTAGATGAAGACCACCTCCGCACCCATCTTCTGGAAACGGTCGCTCGCAGCGACAAACTCCTGCACCTGCCGGGTACAAAAAAGGCATTGATAGCCAGGGTACCCGCGGAGAACGACCAGGACCACGTCGCCCTTGCCGGTCACATCCGACAGGCTCATTTTCCTGCCCTGCATGGTGGCAAGCGTGAAGGCCGGGGCCTTTTCACCCATGGCGGGCGGTTCTGCCGCGGCACCTGCAAGCGGGCCGGCGACCAGCAGTATCAGCGCGGCCAGTGTCGTTTTCGTGAGAGTCATCGCTTCTGAATCGCCACTCACTGCTCTGTTATTCCCGATGTGTCACAAAAGATTTTCCGTTTACTTTTACGTTGGTTATTTTTACAGACTCAACGTTCTGCAGCAGATTGTCTTTGGCGGCGTTCAGGAAGTCCGCAGGCAGATGGGCGTG
>JBBQDH010000141.1:0-14985 GCA_038319515.1 Bryobacterales bacterium | reverse complement strand
CAGGCAGTGAGGGCGCGTTCGAAGCCAGCGGCCGCAGGGCCTCAATGAATCGCTCGCGGTCATCCGGGCTCACCAGCACAGTCTTTGCAGCCGTGATCAGCACCACCAGCTTGCTCTTGTCGGTCACATACCAGTTGCAGGTTCCCAGCTTCGTTGTCTGAAACAGCCCGTAGTACCCAAACATGCCGCCACTGCCCCACAGCCGAATGGAACCGCGCAGATCGTCGCTGGAAACAGCCCTGACCTCACGAAGACCTTCGAGCGGAACGGTCCGGTTACCCGCCAGACGCTTCACAATCAAAGACTGGCCGCTGAGTTCATAGCCGCGCGGCGACCACGCAAAGGCCAGCAGGACGATGACCGCGGCCACGCCACCTGAAATAGGGCTCTGCGTCATGGCGCAGATGCCGGCCAGCAGCGCGCAGACCAGCGCCGTTACAATTTTCGTGGTTCGGTCGTAACTCGCAGTCCAGGTGTGCAGAAGCGTTGCCCCGACCTGATTGTAACGCCCGTTACACTGGAGTCATATGTTGGTGATCGGGTCAAGAGGCTCGCAGCTCGCCCTCTGGCAGGCAAACTATATTCGGGACCGGCTGGTCGCGCGCGGGGTGGAAAGCACCATAGAAGTGATCCACACCAAGGGCGACCGGATTCTGGATGTGCCGCTGAACAAGGTGGGCGGCAAGGGTTTGTTCACAAAGGAAATCGAAGAAGCGCTTCTCGATAAGCGCATCGATCTGGCGGTGCACAGCCTGAAGGACCTGCCGACTGAGCTTCCCGAGGGGCTCATCATCGCGGCAATTCCACAGCGCATCGAGCCATTGGACGCCATTGTGGGCGGCAAGCTGCGCGACCTCAAAGTGGGCGCGAAAGTCGGCACCAGTTCGCTGCGCCGCATTGCGCAGTTGAAGCGGATCCGGCCCGATCTCGACCTGCAGAGCATTCGCGGTAACGTGGACACCCGCATCGGCAAAGTGGAGAAAGGCGAGTACGACGCCATTGTGCTGGCGGCCGCAGGGCTGCGAAGGCTGGGCTGGGGCGACATTATCAGCGAGACTTTTCGGGCGGACGTCATGCTGCCGGCGGTGGGGCAAGGCGCGCTCGCGATTGAAACGCTGCTGGAGGGCGAGGGTTTCGAGGCCTGCCGCGCGCTGGACGATCCCTGGCTGCACTTTGCCATTACCGCGGAACGCAGCATGTTGGGCGCACTCGGCGGCGGCTGTCAGGTGCCCATCGGAGCCTTCGCCACCATCGAAAACACGGAGATCTTCCTGACAGGCGGCGTCTTTTCACCGGACGGCGAGAAGATGATCCGCTACACTGCCACCGGCGACTGCACGCAGGCCTCGCAACTCGGGCGCAACGTCGCCCAGGTGCTGCTGGAGCGCGGCGCGGGAGAGATTCTCGAAGCGGTCCAGACTGTATGAAAGCGCCCGCATGAAAGCGCCCGAATGAAAAAGGTTTACCTGGTTGGAGCCGGACCGGGCGATCCCGAGTTACTGACGCTCAAGGGCAGGCGCGTTTTGGAGCAGGCCGACTGCATCCTCTTCGATCATCTGGCAAGCGGCGAATTGCTGGATCTGGCTCCCGCCGCAGCCGAACGCATCTATGTCGGCAAGAAGAAGAGCGACCACGCGCTTTCGCAGCAGGAAATCTGTGACTTGTTAGTCGAACGCGGCAGGCGCGGTATCAATGTGGTGCGACTGAAGGGCGGCGATCCATACCTGTTTGGTCGCGGGGGCGAGGAAGCGGAAGCGCTGGCGGATGCCGGGCTCGCCTTCGAAGTGGTGCCAGGCGTCACCACGCCGCTGGGCATTGGAGCCTACACCGGCGTGCCGCTTACCCACCGGGACCACACCTCGGTGGTGACCTTTGTCACCGGTCACGATGTCGCCAAAATCGACTGGAGCAAAGTGGGGACTTCGGAGACGCTGGTCATCTTCATGGGCCTCTCGCACTTCGACCAGATTGCGGAGCGAATTATCGCGGGCGGCAGGGCGGCCGAGACTCCCGCCATGGTGGTGCGCTGGGGAACCCGGCCCGATCAGAAGGTCTTGACCGGCACCCTGGAAACGCTGCCAGGCATGATTCACCAGCACGGGCTGAAGCCGCCGGCGACGATTGTGGTGGGCGCCGTGGTGGGTCTGCGCGGGAAGCTCAGCTGGTTTGAAAAGCTGCCGCTTTTTGGGCAGACCATCGTGGTCACACGGGCACGCGAGCAGGCCGGCACGCTTTCGGCCAGGTTGCGGGAACTGGGTGCGGAAGTGGTGGAGTTGCCGACCATCGAAATCCAGGAAGCCAGCGACCACACCCCGCTCGACCGGGCCATTACGCAGTTGGCGGACTACCACTGGCTCATCTTCACCAGCGTGAACGGCGTGCGGTATTTTCTGGATCGCCTGGATGCCAGTGCCTTCGACCTGCGTGCGATTCGCGGCAAGATCTGCGCCATCGGACCCGCCACGCGCGATGCCCTGGAACGCTTTCACCTTAAGGTGGACGTGATGGCAGAACAGTATGTGGCGGAGGGCCTGCTCAGTTCGCTGGCGCAGTTCGAACTGGCGGGTTCGCGAATCCTGCTGGCGCGGGCGGCCGTGGCACGCGATGTGCTGCCGGAAGAACTGCGTCGTCGCGGTGCGACGGTCGACGTCTGCGAGGCCTATCGCACCGTGCAGCCTGCTGGTTTGCCGGAGCGGGCCGCTGCCATCTTAAAGAACAAGCCTGACTGGATCACCTTCACCAGTTCGTCAACCGTCTCAAATCTCATCGCCGCAGTCGCTCCGCAAGCTCTGGAAGGGCTCAAAACGGCCAGTATTGGCCCTGTCACCAGCGACACGCTTCGAAAAAATAACCTCGGCGTGACCGTGCAGGCATCAGAATTCACAGTAGCCGGATTGGTGAAAGCGATCCTCAGGTCGTCCGGCACAGGTATAATCGAACAGTGAAATTCGTATTGACAGGCGCGCTGGTTCTGGCAACTCTCACAGGTTGTTCGAAAAGCATCGACAACATCGATTCGGTGAAGCAGGGTGTCCTCAAAGACATTCCGAAAGACATTAATGTTGGTGCGATGGACGTGAATGTGGTGTCTGTCTCATTTCGTGGCCAGGAGGCTGATGCTGTGGTGACATTCGCGGCAAAGGGCGGCCCTCCGATGATGAGCATGAACTATACGATGGAGCGCAAGTCCAACGCCTGGCATATTAAAAAGCGCGCCAACGGCGATATTCAGAAGCATGCCGGCGCGGGCGCAGGTGCGGGAGCTGCCACGGCCCCGCCCATCACGGGCAACGAAACGACTCTGCCTCCGGGCCACCCCGCGATGCCTGGTGGCGGACTAACGTCTGCGCCTCCCATCGCGCCCGACAGCAAACTGCCCGCCGGACATCCGCCTCTTGGTGGAGCGAAGTAAGGTATCGGCCCCATGAGAGTCGCGATCCTGGGGGGGGGCCCGTCCGGCGCATTTGCAGCAGAACGTCTGGCGTCAGCAGGCGTGAATACCATCCTTTTCGACGAGAAACTGGCTTGGGAGAAGCCCTGCGGCGGTGGCCTCACATGGAAAGCCTACTCGCAGTATCCGTTCCTGCAGGAAAACGACACTCCGAAGAAGATTGTCACGGAGACAATTCTGGCGGCGCCCAACAGTCAGTCAGTCACGCTGGCGCTCGACCGGCCACTGCTGATTTATTCGCGGTATGACCTGAACGGCATGCTGCTGGACCGCGCTCAAAAAGCCGGCGCGCAGATTGAGAAGACGCGCGTGCTCAACATTGACCGCACCTCGAATGGCTGGAATCTGCGCACTAAATCAGGTTCTCTCGAAGCGGACTACTGCATCCTCGCGACCGGCGCGCGCAATCCTCTCAGAGCTTTCGGCACGGAACTGACTCCACGAGACGCCATGAGCGCGCTGGGGTATTACGTCCCCGGTGACCGGCAGAAGATCGATATCCAGTTTCTGCCGGGTCTGGAAGGTTACATCTGGGTCTTCCCGCGCTGCGGGCATCTTTCGGTGGGCATCTGTGGCAAAGGCGAGACGGCTGCGGCGCTGCGGCTGCGGCTGGAACACTACATGGACGAGCACGGCATTTCGAGGAAGGACGCCACCTTCTACAGCCATCTGCTGCCCTGTCTGGATAGCCCCGCGTGGAAGCAGAATCGCGTGGCGGGTGACGGCTGGCTTGCGGTGGGCGACGCAGCGGGTCTGGTGGACCCCATCACCGGTGAAGGCCTGTACTACGCGATGCGCTCGGCGGATCTGGCCACGCAGGGCATTCTGGAAGGTTCCCCTGACACGGCCGGCGTTGCCTACCGAAAAGCCCTGCGACGGGATTTCGTGGATGACCTGGAATTCGGATCACGCCTGGCGCATCGTGTATTTCACGGAAAGTTCCTGTTCGGCGCCGTCACCAGCCGCATGGTGCAATTCACGCGCCTGAGCCCGAAATTCCGTGATGTGATGCAGGATCTGTTTGCGGGCACGCAGCCTTATCTGGGGTTGAAGCAGCGGCTATTCAGGAATCTGAACGGCAGCCTGCTGGAGATTATCTGCAATCTGGGGCTGGGGCGTTTGATCCCCGGGCGCGAACGGGCCTGAATAATTTGGGGAAGCAGTCATCGTCCGGGTGGGGAGCAGCCTCGCCCTTTCCAAAGCGCGACTGGCTAAACTGAAACGGAGGGCGAGTGGATGATACTTACACCATGAACTGCAGCGCTCAGGCCGTGATCGTTTCCCGCTGTTTTTTTCTGTCCTCGTACGGGATGAGTTTGCCTCTATAGACGTTCTTCGACCACTCGCGCACCGCCTCTCCATCGCGCTGATGAACGAGGTCAGGACCGACGATTATGGACTGCGCGCGTACTTCGACTTCAGGAGCGTCCCAGAACAGAAAAAGCTTCGGAACCCCGATTAGACTTCGAGGTGAGGAAGCATGCCGAAACGTGGCAAGCAGTCGCCGATTTTAATTTTTTGACTGGTTTTTCAGCGACCGATGTTGAACTGACCCTCGGCCTGGTTGCAGACGCCTTCGCAAGCCGGACCGTCATCCAAGAGAGCAGATTGCGCAGGATTATCTGTTTTCGTTGCTTTTTAAGGAACGAAAACAGTGCCGGGCTTTATCCATAGGGGCATTGAACCCTACGCCTCTTTGGCCACAATCACAGCCGATTGCGGGTTGCCGCCCATGGGAAAAACCGTGAACAGCGGTTTCGTCTTCACCGTCCGGTCCAGCACTGTCTGCATCCGAACCACCGAAACATCGCCCGATTCCTGACTGATCACCAGTGCGTATTCCTCATCCGCCGTCAGCAGCACTTCGCCGGGATTGCCGCCCACGTGCACCGATGCGGCCAGGCCACGCGTGTCGATGTCCAGAATCGTCAGGTCGCCGCTGCCGGGGTTGGTCACCAGCAGGAGGTTTCGTTTCGCGGAGACGGCCATGCCGAGCGGCGTCCGACCAGCGATGATGGTCTGGTCCACTTCGCTCTGGTAGGGATTGACAATCGCGATCCGGTCCTGCGACGCGGCCACAGGCGCGGTGACAAACATCTGGCCGCCGTTGTCATTGAAGATGAACCGAGCGGGGGGGAAGGCGAGGGGTAAGCGCGCCAAAAGCGATCCCGTTGCGGCATCGATTGTGGCGATTTGGTTCAATTCAGGAAGCCCTGTCAGCAGCATCTTCCCGTCCTTGCGGAACTGGATGGGCCCGCATTTGGCGTCGAGCGATGTGGAGTAAAGAGAGGTAGAGCCCAGCACCTTGCAGTCGGGAAGAGAGATCCGAACAACCGAACCCATTGCGGTAGTGACCGCAGCCATGGAATCCGAGAGGGCCAGGCCAGCTGGCGCCACGGGCAATTTTACCTGCTTTTTCACCCGCAGCGAAACGGGGTCCACAACCACTAGGGCGGATGGCTGATCGATGATCAGGATCAGCGACTTACTGTCCGGGTGAGCCGCCGCCGAAACAATCTTACCGGGTAACACCAGCTTGCGGCCGGGCTTGAAATGCGCCAGGTCCAGATCGATGAGGGTCCGCGCTTCCGGGCAGGTCACCAGGACTTTGGCGCCTACGTGGATCACCTGGGCGGGTGCGAAGTCGAGCGGAATTGTAGTGGCGTGACGAAATTCGGTTAGGTCGGCCACAGCGATGCCGCGTTCGGTGGCGCTGGCAACAAAGAGCCAGCCGAAGTAGCGGGTGGCCAGTTTGCGGCTGCAGCCGGCGAGCAAAGCCGTCGCAAGAAGAGTTCTACGGGTCAAAGCCCCAGTTTACTACCAGCTGTAGCGTTCTTCGGCCCAGGGGTCGCCGCGACGGTGGTAGCCGTTGCTTTCCCAGAAGCCCTGTTTATCGGCGGGCAGGAACTCGATAGCGGAGAGCCACTTGGCGCTCTTCCAGGCATAGAGCCGGGGGATGATGAGACGCGCCGGGCCGCCGTGGTCGGGGCTGAGCGGCTCGCCGTCGTGGGTGGTGGCTACCAGGGCGTCGTTCCCCTCTTCCGCCAGGAAATCTTCCAGCGGCAGATTCGTGGTGAAGCCTCGGTCATACCCATGAGCGAGCACGAATTTGGCGCCCTCCGGGACCCCGCCCGCGAGCGCCACCAGATCTTTAGTCGAAACGCCTTCCCAGAGGTTGCCGAGACGACTCCAGCGCGTGACGCAGTGGAAATCCGAGAAAACACGGGTGCGCGGCAGGGCTTGGAACTCCTCCCAGGTCCATGCGACGGGATTCATTCCCATGCCGAATATCCGCAGTTTCCACTGTGTCAGGTCGATCCGTGGCGGGCCTGAAGCATCCAGTACCGGCCATTTCCTGGTCCGCGATTGGCCGGGCGGAATCCGTTCGGCCCGAAAAGTATCGGGGCTGACGATCACGCCTTGTGGCGCATCTCCCGGTTCGGCCACGGTATCAGACTGATCTTTTGTTCTGTCCATGAAAAAGCTCATTCCCTGTTGCCATGATGCGGTGTCACAGCTTTTGTTGCAAACGGCTGCTGCCAACGGCTGGCTCAAAAAGTGGCATCCAAAAACGGTATTCCGATTGCTAACAGATTGCCGGGAAGATTCTGTTTGATGTCAACTACTTTGAGGTGTACGATGAGATTCATGCCTCTCTCACGGAGAGCCACTAGCCATGAATCCATTTAATGGAACAACGGCGACAACATGGCGAGTCTGTCTCGCCCTGACGGTGGCGGCTGCCAGCACGACTTTTCTGCCGCCGGCGCAAGGGCAGAATCTGATGCAGGGGCTGAATTCGCGGGGAACCGTGAAACTGCTGAGTTCCGATTCGGCAGTTCTGGAAACTGAAGACACGAAGAAAGATTTGCCCTGCACCGTCACGCAGGTGAAACCGATTCTCGGTTTTGACCTGAAATTCCACACCGGCTACGATATCGTACTGCCGTTGCGCGAACTGGCCGGCGAGGGCGACCTGCTCACCATCGTATTTAAGGTGACCTCAAATAGTGCTAAGGACGCCCCCAGTTACTTCTCGCAGAAGTACAACGTGCCAAACATTGACGCCGACGCCAAGGGTGACGCGTTCCTGCAGGGCGGGTTTGACGTTGGTGAGGGTGGTTATCATGTGGTCTGGATGATGCGGGACCGCATGGAGCGCGTGTGCGCCTCCAGCTGGGACGTCACCGCGGCGCTGCCGGCCAAAGACCAGACGATTAAAATGGCGATTCCGGCGGACAGCATTGAAGTGGCGGAACGTGAGTTCTTCCGGGATGAGCCACCGGTAACGCGCCTTGCGACCGACGAGCAGTTGAACGTGAAGGTGCTGATCAATTTTGCGCCCCAGCGTGCCTCCGCAGCCGCCATGCAGCCGGTGGACACATCGGCGCTGGTTTCGATTCTTCGCAATATTTCGAGGGAACCGAAGATCAGGAAATTCTCCATCGTGGCCTTCAACATGAATGATCAGCGGGTGGTCTACCGCCGGGACAACGCCGATCAGATCGATTTTCCGGAGCTTGGCAAGGCACTGGCAACGCTGAAGCTGGGCATGGTCGACTACAGGAAACTCACCGACAAACACAGCGAGACCGAGTTTCTGACGAAGCTGATGCAGGATGAACTGCTGCACAACACCTCGGACGCGGTGATCTTCGCCGGCCCGAAGGTGATGCTGGACGAAGGCCCTTCGGCGGAGACCTTCAGGGAAATTGCATCCGCCCCGATGCCCGTCTTTTACATGAACTACAACCTGTTACCCCAGCAAAACCCCTGGCGGGATTCCATCGGGACGCTGGTTAAAAAGATGAAGGGCTACGAATACACCATCAGCCGTCCGCGCGATTTGTGGAATGCGTGGTCCGATATTATGGGGCGCATTGTAAAGTTGAAACTGGTTGCCTCTGCTCCCGCGTCCTCACAATAGACATGAAATTCAGCTTCGGTGGCGTTTTTGCGGTTGGAACGGTTCTGGTGGCACTTTCCGCGTCGGTGGTGGCGCAGAAATACACCGATCCTGATACTTTGGCTCCGGCCTTCCCGACTCCGCAGGTGGTGGTGGACCACATGCTGGAACTGGCGCAGGTGAAACCGGGTGAGACGGTTTACGATCTTGGCTGCGGCGATGGGCGTATCGTTATCACTGCCGCCCAGAAGTTTCATGCGCACGGCGTGGGTATTGAGATCCGGCGCGATATCTACGAGACTACTTCGGGCCGCGTGAATTCGCTGGGACTGAACGACCAGGTTCGGATTATCCACGGCAACGCCCTGAAGACCGATCTGGCTCCGGCGGATGTGGTTACCCTCTACCTGATGACCAGCTCGAATGAGAAGCTGCGCCCGGTCCTCGAAAAGGGTCTAAAGCCCAATGCCCGGGTGGTTTCGCATGATTTCGAGATCCGCGGCTGGAAGCCGGTGAAGACTGAAAAGATGATGGTGGAAGGCCGCCCTCACATGATTTATCTCTATCACCTGGACGCGAAGTAATGTAAGCTGGCTGGCGATGCGACTTTTTGCCCTGCTGCTGGTATGCGTACCCGTTTTCGCCCAGCCGCCCATTCCCCGCTATGAAGTAAAGCGCGCTTCATCCGCGATTGTGATTGACGGCAAGCCGGACGACAAAGCGTGGGCCTCAGCGGGCAAAATTGAACTGATCTTCCCCTGGGACGCCCAGACCGGCCCTAAACAAAAGACCATCGCGCGTCTGCTTTGGGATGATCAGTACCTCTATGTGTCCTACGAATGCGAGGACGCCGACATCGTGGCACAGCACACGGAGCGCGACGATCCGACCTATCTTGACGACGCTGTCGAAATTTTCATCAACCCGATGCCCTCTCAAACCGGCATCTACTACGGGCTGGAAATGAATGCCCGCGCCACGCTTTACGACTACGTGATGTACGAATCGAAGTACCTGTTCAAACAGTTCAATCTGCAGGGCGTGAAGCTCGCCACCCATCTGGACGGCACCATGAATGCACACGGTGACAAGGACAAGGGCTGGAGCCTCGAAGTGGCGATTCCCTGGGCCAATTTCGACGCACTGTCGAAGCGCCCGGTGGCAGGCGCGGTTTGGTCGGCCAATATCAACCGTTGGGACGGAATGGAACCGAACCGGCGCATGAGCAACTGGTCGGATCCGGTGCAGCCACGGCCTAACCCACACGTGCCGGCGCGGTTCGGGCAACTTGTGTTTGTCGAATAGATGGACGAAATCCTTCGGAATTTGCCGGCGGACGCGCGTGTCCTGGATCTCGGCTGCCGCGACGGTAGCTTTCCGCGATCGGCTTACCCTTGGCTGCGCGTAACGGCGCTCGATCTGGAGCCGGGAGCAGCAGGGGTGCAGGGCGACGCGGGCCGGTTGCCCTTCCGCGACGCCGCTTTCGATGCCGTGATTGCCAACCATTCTCTCGAACACATGGCGGAACTGGAGCAAGTTCTCGCAGAGATGGGCCGCGTGGTCCGGCCCGGCGGCGGCATTTACATCTCGGTGCCGGATGCCTCCACCTTTTCCGATTGCCTGTATCGCTGGATTTTCCATGGCGGCGGGCATGTCAATCCGTTTCGGAACGCAGGGGAACTGGCGCAACGAATTGAAGTCGCCACCGGGCTTCGCCACCTTGCCACCCGCACCCTCCACACGTCGTTTCTGTTCCTCGGGCGCCGTCATTTTAAGCCGCGCCCGCCCCGTCGCATGTGGCTCCTTGCGAATGGCGATGCGCGCGCGGTCTTAGCACTGGGTTACGCCTGTCGCCTGACCGACCAGGTCTTCGGAACCCGGCTCAGCGCATATGGCTGGGGCTTGTGGTTCGGGGCAGCCGGGGAACCGGTTGATACATCGGCATGGACGAATGTCTGTGTCGAGTGCGGGCATGCAACGCCGGCCGCGCTGTTGCAACCGGATCATCATGCCTTCCTGCCGGTTTACAGGTGTGGAAGCTGCGGGGCAAGAAATCTCTTCACAAACGACCGGGAGGAAAGTTCCTAAATGGCAATATCTCTGAAAGATCAGGTAGTTCTGGTGGTGGGCGCATCGAGTGGCATGGGCCGCGAAACCGCACTGCTGTTTGCAAAGGAAGGCGCTAAAGTTATGGCTGCGGCGCGACGGGCCGATCGCCTTGCGGAACTGGAGGCGCACGGGATCACCGTACAAACCGCAGACGCGACGGACGCCGCCGCCATGGAGTCGCTGGCCCGCGCGACTCTGGACCGCTTCGGTCGCATCGACATTTTGGTCTATTCGACCGGCACCAACATCCCGGACCGGGCGATGAGCCGGCTCACAACCGAACTGTGGGACATGATGGTGAACGTCAACCTGAACGGAGCATACTACGCGACCCGGGCCGTGCTACCAGCCATGCGCCAACAGAAGGCGGGTTCCATTTACTACATCTCGTCAAAATCGGCGGTGATTCCTGATGAATCCGGCGCGGCGTATCAGGCGGCGAAGCGGGGGTTGGCGGGCCTGGCGCAGGCGATCCGCGTGGAAGAGCGGGAAAACGGCGTCCGGACCTGCGTGGTTTGCCCGGGCCTGACGGATACTGAGATCATCCTGAAGCGACCTGTGAAGACGCCCGCTGAAACGCTGGCGAAGGCACTCCACGCGGAGGACGTGGCGGAACTGGTGGTGTCACTGGCGAAGCTGCCGGCCCGCGCCTGGGTGCCCGAAGTGCAGATCTTCCCGGCGGCTCTGTAGCGGGTAGTGGCCGAACCGGCAAGGTTCATCAGTCTGTCATAATGATGGTTCTGGATATGGCGTACCGTTTACTTTCCAACGAACCGGTGGGGGCTGGAATCTGCCGCATCGCACTGGAAGAACTGGATTTCGCTATTGCGCAGCTGCGCGCCGCCGATGAATCCAGGCGGGACGAAGGGATTCACGAAGCCCGCAAGTGCATCAAGAAACTGCGTGGAATTGTGCGGCTGCTGATGCCGGGGTTGGGCGAGGCAGGCGCGAAGGACAACATCACGCTCCGCGACACCGGGCGAGCTCTTTCGAAACTGAGGGACGCCGCAGCGCTGATTGAAACCGTGGAAACGCTCAGCGAGCAGCACCCCGCTGACCCGGCAATGGAACAACTGGCAGTGGTGCGGTCGTCCCTGCGGCGGCGGCTGGAGCATACGGTTCGGGGTGAGGATTGTCGCACTGTCACCGGTGGCGCAGTGGCTGCCCTTAAGGTCGTGAAGCGCCGCGTATGCAAATGGCAGTTCGCGACGGGTTGTGAGTTTGCGACACTCGCGCCGGGTCTGGAAGCGGTCTATCGGCGCGGCAGGAAAGCCGTCAAACGGGCACAGGCCGAACAAACACCGGACAACCTGCACGCGCTGCGCAAGCGGGTGAAGGATTCCTGGTACCACGTTCGTTTGCTGGACGGGGCTTTGCGTGAAGTCCCGGAGCCCCGCGAACGGTCCCTGGGCGAGCTGCAGGAACTGCTGGGCGACGACCATAATCTGACCATCCTGAAAACAGCTCTGGAGACTGAGCCCGCAGCGTTCGGCGGTAAAAAGGCCGTGCCTGTGGTGCTGAAACTGATCGCCCGTGTGCAGGCCGATCTGGAGATCCGTGCGCTCGAAGCCGCGTCTCGAATTTATGCCGAAAAGCCCCTTGTGCACGCGCTTCAACTGAGCGCGGCATTCGAAGCATGGCATGCCAAAAACGGCAACCCCGGGCCGGCGGCATCTTCGCTCTCGAAACCGGTTGTCAAACGCGGCATTTCCGCGGCATAATCCGGCAACGTGAGGATGGGCAAACTCAAAGCCGTCATTGCCCATGGCGGCGGACCAACCGCAGTTCTGAATGCGAGTCTGGCCGGAGTGATTGCCGGATCGCGGGGGCGATTTGCCGCCCTCTATGCCGCGCGGTTTGGCCTGAGCGGCATTTTCGATCAGGACCTGACAGACCTGCTCCGTGTTCCGGAGGCGCAGGTCCTGGCGGTCGCCAATTCCCCGGGTTCGGCCATTGGAAGTAGCCGCAGAAGGCTATCGGACGATGACTTCGCGCGGCTTGTTGAGGCGCTTCGAAAGCATGACATCCGCGTGGTTTTCCATACGGGCGGAAACGGCTCCATGCAGACCGCGCTGGAACTTCTGAAGCATGCCTCGGCCGCTGGTTTTGAACTCCAGGTCATCGGCATTCCCAAAACCATCGATAACGATCTGATGGTGACCCACCACACGCCCGGCTACGCCTCCACCGCCTATTTCTTTGCGTGCGCCGCGCGCGATGCCGGGGCGGATGTGCGTTCCCTGCCCTCGCCGGTCTGCGTGCTGGAGACGCTGGGACGCAATGCGGGCTGGATCGTGGCAGCGACGGCGCTGGCAAGGCGGCAAGCCGGGACACACGCGGACGATCCGCCGCATCTGATTTACTGCCCGGAACGGCGAGTGAGCCTGGACCAGATTGCGTCTGATGTTGTAGCGGTCTACAGACGACTGGGTTATGTAGTGGTGACCGTTTGCGAGGGCCAACTGGACGAGTCCGGCTTGCCGTTTGGCGCACAAGTCGACCGGCCGGGCAGCGCGGTTCATCAGTTGGCGTCGAACCTGGGTCATACGCTGGCGCAGCACATTACAGAACGAACCGGGCTGCGTGCGCGGGCGGAGAAACCGGGTTTGGTTGGGCGGTCCTGCGGGCCGTTCGCACGGGAGCGGGACCGGCGCGAGGCGTATGACTGCGGTTTCGCGGCGGCGGTGGCGGCTGACGAAGGCCGGTCGGGCATGATGATGGCGCTGGACGCGAATGGCGGAACGTTCCTGACGCCGCTCGGGATGGTGGCGCGGCACGAAAGGCTGCTTCCGGCGGAATGGATCTCCCCGGCGGGAAATGACGTGACGCAGGAATTCCTGGAGTACGCCTCGCCCCTTGTCGGAGAGGTCAGCGGCTATGCCGTGCTTTAGGCGCCAATGTCTAAGCAGCGGTCACGCGGGCGATGCGCTCAATCGCTTCGTCAATCTGCCATGTGGCGGTAAAACCGATGGTCACGGAATCCACCACGCCCAGGTTCATGGCGAAACGCATGGCCTTGTCGCGATCCTCAAAGCTGGTGAAGCGACCCTCCCCGCAGAGCTTCATGCTGATGACGCCCATGCCTTCGGCGTGCACCTTACGGGTGTGCGCCACCACCTCTTCCACATTGCCCTGTTCAGGTGCGTCCGGCACGGGCGTATCCATACGCGTGCCATCGTGATTCATGCGAATCATCGCCAGATCCAGCCATTTGTTCCCGGGCAGCGTCCGCAGGGCCGGAAGACCGTGCACGGAAGCCCCGTGGGAGAGGATGGACTTCTTCACTTTGGCTTCTGAAAGCCCGTCCTTCAGGGGCGCATAGTCGGTTTCCCAACTGGCGGGGCGCAGGCAGTGCAGCAGCAGAATATCGATGTATTCGGTCTGCAGCTGGCGGCGGAACATGTCGATCTTCGCCGGTGGCGGGTCGCCGTGGGCCGGCGTGGTGTATTTGTGCATCAGGCGGTAGCTGTCGCGCGGCAGCCCTTTGAGCGCGATACCCAGCATCTCCGGCATGCCGGGGTAACTTTCGGCCGTCTCGAAGAATCGTACGCCGTGGTCGTAGGCGTGGCGCACCAGCTTCGTGAATTGTTCCTGACCGAGTTCGCGCTGGGCGCGACCGCCGTGGGTGCCTGTGCCCAACGCAAGGCGGGTTACTTTCACGCCGGATTTACCGAGGGTCACCCAATCGGAGGCTGATTTTGTCACAGCGGCGGTGGCCGTTGGAACAGTAGTGGCCGTGACGGCGATACCGGCCAGCGCGGTCGTTTTCAGGAATTCACGGCGATTGGAATTTTCGGGGAGGCTCACGAAGCCCAAAATATCATAATTTGCCGCCTGATGCTTCGGTCCCCAGTGCTTCCGTGGCCGAGATGTGATTTGCCTCCAGGGTATCGCCCAGAACCTGATCGAGCGAAACGCGAGCCCTGGCATAAGTAGCAAGCGTCCCAATCTCCGCTGTTTGCGCGCTGACCAGTGCCCGCTGCGTGGTGATCAGGCCGGTAATACTCGTCTTGCCAAAGGCGAATTTCTCCTGTTCGGCAGTGAGCAGTTGCTGCTGCAGTTCGCGGGTCCTCACGGCAGTCGAGTAACGCGCCCGGGCCTGGCGGAGCGCAATCACCTGATTCGAGATATTCACCGCAATCTGGTTGACGGCGCGCTGCGACTGCACTGTCGATTGCCGGAGCTTCAGTTGGTCAATCCCATAATCCGCCTGCGCCTGATGATTGCCCAACGGTGCGGAGAGGGAGACAGACACAGATTCATTGGGGAAATTGCGGCGCAGAATCTGCCCGATGGCGGTGCCGTTTCCACCAATAAAATACGGATTCACGGTACCTCCTGAGAGCTGCGGCGTTCCCGCCACGCCGCGGTTGAATGTGCGGGCCGAAACGCCGAGGCTCGGCAGCAGTGGATTCGTCGTGCCCAAAGCGTTCAACTCGTCGGATTGGGTTCGGATTTTCGAAATCGCCACGTCAGGCCGTTTCTTCATGGCACTGTCGACAAGATCATGGAGCGGCGG
>JBBQDH010000140.1:0-15245 GCA_038319515.1 Bryobacterales bacterium | reverse complement strand
GAAAACCTCAAAATCAACACTTCTATAACTGTGGCAGCGATAGTTGTGCCGCCTTCGCCTACGTAAACGACAATGCGCTCGGAAACGGCGGACTCAGTCGCCACGCCCGGAGCCTTCCACTTTCGTACTGGCGGGTGCTTTCGCTGGTCTGGCGATCACAATTGCTTGCCGCCGTCGCAACGCCTGACTCTTTTTTGCCCGGTTTGCTTTTGGCTAACCGCTTATGCCAGTACGACGCCGATCTTCTTCGTCGCAGTAGGAAATTTCCCCAGCGCAGCACCCATCACATCATCGGCAACGGTCAGATAAAGATCGCCTGCCGTGCCCATTACCTTCGAATGCAAACCCGTCGCCAGCCGTCCGGCGTGGCCCGCAAGGATCATGGCCATGCCGCTGGCTTTATGCGAATTCGCTTCAGCATGTTCGTGGGTAAACAGGATGCAGGTGCGGTCCAGAACATTACCATCGCCTTCGGGAGTGGCTTTCAGCTTCGCCAGCAGATACGCAAATTCTTCCACGTGCCATTTACAGATGTCGCGCAGAACGCGCTGACCGTCCGCGCCATCAGCGCCGGGGGCCTTGCCGTCCGCGTGGGTGTAATCGTGGTGCCGGGCCGCGGTGAGACCGAGCCAGGGGAAACGTGCCAGCCCCTGCCCTTTGGTCAGCATGTAGGAAGCGACGCGGGTCTGTCGGGTGACCAGCGCGTGTGCCAGCAGGTCGCTCTGCAGCTTGGCGATCTTTGGCCAGTCTTTCATGTCGCCGTCATATTCGGGAGCCTCCACGCGACGGTATTCCGGTGGCAGGCCGGCAATGGCGCGTTCCATGTCGCGAATGGCGGAGAGCTCTTCATCCACGCGGTCATAATCGTCTTTCGGAATTTCCTTTTTCAGCGCCAGCGAGTCTTCGCGGACGGTATCCAGAATGCTGCGCCTGCGATTCACCCAGCCCTGGTCGCGCGCGCCAAAGAGCCGGTCGAAGAGCTTGTTGGGCAGCATTTCCGGGGGCAGCGGGCGATCAAAACCGGACCAGCTCATGTTCCGCTGAATGCTTTCGCCGAAGGACTCCTGTGAAACACCGATCTGTATCGACCGGAACCGCGATTCAGTACCAATCTTCGAAGCAATCACCTGATCGATGGACGCCCCGCCTGCGCCGTGACCAGTGAACGGTGTGCAACTGACGATTCCACTGATCGCCTTGTGATGGCCGTTGCCGGGGCCCGGAATGGTGGCCACCGGGTTATCGAGTCCGGTCAGAACATGGATGTCATTTTTGAACGGCGCGAGCGGGGCAAGGCAGGGCGAAAGCGCGAATTGTGTGCCCGTGCCTTCCGGCATCCAGTAGCGTTCCGGAATACCGTTGCCGTTGAACCAGAAGACAAAACGCGATTCCACCGGCGCACCGGCAGCATAAGCAGTGCCCAGGGAATTGAACATGCTGACCAGCGGAGGCAGGCCGATACGGACGGCAGCGCCCGCAGCCGTGGCGCCGCTTAGAAATCGGCGACGGGAAACCCGAACCCGCTTAGTGATGACCTGTGACATTCGCCTCCTGGAAATCCTTAACTACTGCTGCGGGAACTCCTGCACCAGCATCATCCCTATTATAAGTTCGCGAAAGTGGAAGCCGGAACGGCGAAACGTGTCCGTCACTTCCCGTAACAGCCGGCGGTCAGCCGGGGTTTCCATACGACCGGTCACGTAGCGAAAATACTGTTTCACGATGCATTCCTGACAGATTTCGTTCTTCGCCAGAATCGCGCCCAGCTCTTGGGGGGATGAAAATGAGGAGCCGGGAATGCCGGCGACCTGCCCGGAAGTATCGAGGTCGAGCTGCTTCTTCTGGCCGGATTCCTTGCGCGATTCCCCCTCGCCCGAGCGGAAAAGCAGTTCGAGCTTTTCGCGGCGCTGGCCGATCGAGTCGAACTTCTCGAAACCGAATCCAATGGGATCGATCAGGGAATGGCAGCGCGCGCAGGTCTCGTTGGTGGTGTGCTCAGACATGCGTTCGCGATTGGTTTTGGGCTTGTCCTCGCTCACTTCCGGCAGGTTCGTGTTGACGCCCGGCGGCGGATCGGGCACGTGCTGGCAGAGAATTTGTTCACGAATAAAGAGGCCTCGCGCGGTCGGCGAAGTCTCATCGGGCTTAGCAGTGAGAGAGAGAAACAGGGCCTGGCCCAGCAAGCCGGCTCGTTCTGAATTGGCGGGAAATTCGACGCGTTCGTAGTCGGTGGCCGGTGGATTGACGCCATAGATTTTGGCCAGGTCGCCGTTCATGAAGCCGTAATTCGCGGTGTAGATGTCCATGAAGTCGCGGTCGTTCCAGACCAGGTCGGAGATGAAATGGCGCGTCTCCTGCGTCATGGCATAGAGGGTTTCCGGCGTGAACTCCCGGAATCGCGTCCTGTCTTTGGTCGCGGTTAAAGCGCGGTCAAACCGCAGCCACTCCGAGACAAATTCTTCCAGCGCGAGACGCGCCCTCGGGTCTGCCAGCATGCGACGCGCTGCACGTTCGAACCCAATTCGGGTCTTGAGTTCGCCAGTGGCCTCGCTCGCCAGCAGTGCGGCATCCGGCATGGTGTCCCAAAGTGCATAGGAGAGGCGGCTGGCCACAGTCTCTCTCCGGAGGAGGAAGTGGGGGGATTGCAGCATCGCTTCGACCACAATCTGCGCGCCCGCTGCGAAGCTTGCCTGTTTGGCGAAGAGCGTTTGGTAGCGGGTTTGCTCTTTCGGCTCGAGTGAGCGGCGAAAAGCTTTCGCGCCGAAGGTTCGGATGAATTCGGTGCGGCAGGCGGGGGAGGGCTTGCAGGGAATGAGGGTTACCGGGATGCCGTTGCGGAAGGCCGAGCGGGCGAGTTTTTCGGCCGCGTTCCCATAGGCATCCATCAGGATGGGCGAGATGCTCTGTGACTGGTATTGATTGCGGAAGCCGTTGACGAAGTCCTCAGGCGGGAACTGATTGGCGGGCAGGCTGCGGTCACCCAGAAGATCGCGGACTGTGTTGTTGTACTGGTTGTGAGTCAGACGGCGGACGGAAACTGACGGGATTTTGAAGACACCTTCAACGGCCGCTTCTTTGGTGGCCTGAGCGATTTCTTCGGGCTTGAGCGCGGCCAACTGCTGCACCCAGGCCTGCAGCGCGGCTTCTTCCGGCGAGCCTTGTCGGATGCGCTCGCCACCGGCGTGAGGCGTCCGATTGGTGGGCTTGCGCAGGAGCAGCGATTCACCTGGGTTGCGGGGGTTGACCAGAACCGCGAGGGATTTGCCGAAGGCTTCGATTTGCGCGGCGGACGCTCCTGGTTCAGGGAAATGCAGGCGGGTGGTGGAAGCGACGCCATCGGCGCTGTGGCAAGCTCTGCACCCTGCGGCTTCCAGCGCCGGAAAGACAGATTTGCCGAACTCAGCACCGCGTGTTGTGGGCGCAGCCAGCATGAGTAAGCTCGCAATCAGCGCGAAGGGGCGAAGCACTCACTGATTCTATCTTGAGTTACCCTAACCCCAGACGATGTCATTCCTGTTGCTGCTTGCCGCTGCGCTCATGTTGGTGGGACTGACCGGCATGTCCATCCACGCCTTCGTGCGGAAGGGCTGGTGGGAAGGGTTTCGATTTCTGGAAGGTGCCGCGGCGCTGGTCGCGGGATACGCGGTGTTGCTGGTGGCGGTGTCCCTGTTGAGCCGCGCACAGCCGCTGAAGGCCGATGAGAAACAGTGCTTCGGTGACTGGTGCGTCGCCGTTTCACATACGCTGTATCACAACAACAAGGTGTATTGCACCCTGAATGTGGAGAACCGTTCGACAAAAGGTGAAGTGCGTGTAGTGCGGCCCCGCGTATTGGCAGTAGACTCGGCGCGGCGATATTTCGCGGCTGGCTATGAAAGCGGCCAGCCTCTGGATGAGCCGGTTGGAGCGGGCATGGCTTTCATGAAGACCTACCAGTTCTCCCTGCAGCAGGGTTCTGAAGGTCCGATGGTGGAAGTCGCCATTGGTCCCTGGTATGAAGTTCTGATGATCGGGCACCCGAATTCGTTGTTTCATGCGCGACCGCGAACGCCGGTTGAGTAACACTCAGAGTCGTTGTCGGCGCAGCTGAACCCAGGTGGGAAATAGCGCCGGATCGCTCAGCCAGATGAGCATCCACTCGGCCATCTCGGCTTTTAGTTTGCGTTTGTGTTCAGCGACGCGCGAATTTCGGGAGGCCCACCGGGCGCGGTCTTTGGCCCGGATTACGGTGCGGCGGCAGAATGAGCGGAGATCCGTGCGGGTTCCGTAAACGCCGGCAAGCGCGACCAGCGAAAATTCGAGTTCGTCGAGCGTATGCTGCTGAACGCCATGCCAGGGAGCGGCGATGGGCAGATCGAGCGCATTCAGATCTTCGGGGGAAATGTTGGGAATGGCAGCAATCACCTGGAGCCATTCGGGTTCGCCGATTCGGGCCCAGCAACGTTCAGCAACGAGTTTAAAAAGACGGCTCTTCTTAGTGATTCGTGGCACGGTGGTACTGTGCGACCGCAGCTTCATGCTGCTTCAGCGTTTCGGAAAAGTTGTGCCCGCCGGAACCATCGGCCTTTGCGACGAAGAATAAGTACGGCGTGTCGGCAGGTTCGAGCGTGGCGCGAAGGCTTCGCAGACCAGGGTTGGCGATCGGGCCCGGCGGCAGACCCGGGTGCTGGTAGGTGTTGTAGGGGCTTTGGTTATCCAGATCGGACCGATGAATCACGCCGCGATAGCGATCTTGCAGCAGTGCGGCGTAAACCGTGGTGGGGTCGCAATCGAGCTTGATTCCCTGGCGGAGGCGGTTGTGAAAAACGGACGAGACCTTGGGGCGCTCTTCCGGCAGACGGGCCTCGCGTTCCACCAGAGACGCCAGCGTGACGGTCTTGTGCAGGTCCGCTTTCGGATTCAGAGATTGCCACCGGGTGCGGAATTCACTGGTCATCTGGCGGCAAATCTGCTGCGCCGTCGTGTGCCGGTAAACGCGGTATTTATTGGGAAAAAGATAGCCTTCCAGCGACTCAGCTTTGGGATCCAGATCGCGAATCAGCGCGGGATTGCGCGCTGCGGTCAGAAACGCAGATGCCTTCATGGTGCCCAGCTTTTCCACCGCCGCCGCAATGTCGAACATATTGAACCCCTCCGGGATCAGGAGTTCCATGTAGTAGATGTCGCCGCGCGCGATACGGTTGTAAACATCCAGCGCGGATGCGGGCTTCTCAAAACGATATTCGCCCGCCTGCAGGTTACTGCCCCGCCGCACCACGCGGGCGGCAAGGAACAGCCACGAATCCTGCACGATTCCCTTCGCTGCCAGCGTGGACGCCATCTGGCTGGTGCTGGTGCCATGCGGAAACTCAAGAAACACCGGTTCAGTAAATGCGCTGTACGGCTGGTTCAGGCGGTAGAGAACGTAGCCGCCGCCCAGGCCCGCCAACAGAATGGCGAACGCGAATAAGCGAAAGAGGAATTTCAAGACGGGTTCCCCAGCCTCATGGCAGTCAGCCGCATTTCATCAAGGTAACTCTGCAGCAGGATTACGGCGGACAGCTTATCGATGGTTGGCTTGCGCTGCCCGTTGCGAACACCTTCGCCGCGAATGGTGCGTTCAGCTTCACGGCTGGTCCAGCGCTCATCACGGAACACAATGGAGAGCCCGGTCTTACGCTCCAGTTCGGAGGCAAATTCGCGGGTGTAATCTCCCTGGCGGCTGCTGTCACCACTCATATGGAGAGGATCGCCGATCAGAAACCGCGTGATGCCTCGTTCGGAGACCAGGCGGCGGAGAGTCTCAATGTCTTCGCGGCGCCCCCGGCGTTCCAGCGTTTCCAGCCCCTGGGCGGTGAAGCCCAGTTCATCGCTGATGGCCAGACCGATTCGTTTGCGACCGAGATCCAGGGCCAAAATTCGCTCCGGTTTCGGGGGACAGGTGCTCACGTTTCGATTGTAGGCTTCGACTTCGCGCGTGAAAGCGGCCGACAGGCCGCTCGCGACTTGCCACAAATGTTAGGCTCGAAATCAGCAGGTAAATAAAGGTGATTCGCACAAGCAGCGGAAGAGCGGTCGAGACGGACAGCTCCAGTCATGGTTCTGGTTCCGGCTGGGCGATTTCCGTCATCGCCGTGGGGGTCGTCATCGCGATTCTCTACTGGGCGCGGATTGTTTTCATCACGGCCATGACGGCGGTGATTATCGCGCTGATTCTGGAGCCATTTGTCAGCCTGCTGATGCGCTGGCGATTCCCCCGTTCCATTGCCACGCTGGTGGTTTGCGCCCTGGCTGTGACCGTGCTCTACTTCGCCGGGTTGGGGGCATGGAATCAGCTTTCCACCATTGCGAGTGACGTTCCCGCGCTGAGGCAAAACCTGGCCACGATGATTGAGGGTGTCGCGGGACGGGTCCAGTATCTGGAGGAGTCGGCGGCGCGTGTGCTGACTCTGACCAGGAAGCCGGAACCACCCGCACCCATGCCCCCCTCGGCGGCGAAGAAGAACAATAAAAAGGCTCCGGTGCCGGTGGGGCCTCCGCAGAATCCGCCGGGGTTCATTCCGGAAGTGCGCATTCACGAAGATAACCCGATCTCGACACTGATTTACGGCCAGCTGGGGACGCTGTATAAGTATGCGCTGATGGCTTCGTTCGTTCCGCTGCTGGTGTACTTCATGCTGAGCTGGCGGGACCACATCTATCGCAGCTTCCTGCTCTTCTTCGACGGACCGGCAAGGCTGACGGCGGCCCGCAGTGTGCAGGGCATCGCAGGCATGGCCCGGGCGTTTGTGGTGGGAAATTTCATGATCGGGGTGATTCTTTCGGTGCTGAGCTGGTCGCTGTTCACGGCCATCCGGCTGCCCTATCCGTTCCTGATCGGAATCATGAGCGGCTTTTTAAGTCTGATTCCTTATGCGGGTATTGTGTTGTCTCTGTTGCCGCCTGTGCTGGCCGTGCTTGCGACCGGGGCTCCGAGCAGCGTTCTGGTATTCGCGGTGATGCTGGCCGTGGGCATGCATCTGTTGGCGATGAACGTTCTGTACCCCACGCTGGTGGGGGCACGGGTGCATCTGAATCCTCTGATTGTGACGTTTTCGCTGATGTTCTGGGCGTTTCTTTGGGACGCGGCAGGGCTGGTTCTGGCCATTCCGATGACAGCGGGATTGAAGGCTGTTTGCGACAACGTGGCCGGGCTGAGGAAGTACGGCAGGTTCCTGGGCGATTAAGTGAACGATTTTCTGGAACAGTTGAAGGAACGTGCACGCGCCACACGGCGGCGGATTATCTTCCCGGAAGGGGATGACGAGCGCGTAATTGCCGCGGCGCGCCGTTTGAAGGCGGAAGGTTTGCTGGAACCGTTGCTGGTGGCACGGAACACGGTGCTCGGGCTGGACACGGTATATCCCGCCGCTTCGCCTCGCCTGGCCGATTGCGCAACTCGGTATCACGAGCGCCGGGCCAACAAGGGCGTGACGGAGGAAGAGGCAAACGCGGTTGCGCGGAAGCCTTTGTATTTCGCCTCTCTGTTGGTGGGGACGGGGGAGGCGGACG
Source organism: Bryobacterales bacterium (assembly GCA_038319515.1). Classification (GTDB taxonomy): domain Bacteria; phylum Acidobacteriota; class Terriglobia; order Bryobacterales; family Bryobacteraceae; genus BOG-234. Next base: position 7,715 of record JBBQDH010000140.1, on the reverse strand, counting down.
GGTGCGTGGGTGGCGCGGTGAACACCACGGCCGAAACCGTGCGGGCGGCACTACACTGCGTGGGAGCGGCACCCGGAATCCGCACAATCTCCGGAGCGTTCCTGATGGTGCACACGGACCGGCGTTTTGGCTGCGACGGGGTCATGACGTTCGCCGATTGCGCGGTGGTGATTGATCCGTCGGCGGACGAACTGGCGGACATCGCGATGGCGGCGGCAAGAACGACCCGGCAATTTCTGCAGGTAGAGCCGCTGGTGGCGCTGCTTTCCTTTTCGACGAAGGGCAGTGCGCGACATGCCCATGTGGATCGTGTAGTGGAGGCACTTGGGATGCTGCGGGAACGCGAGCCGGGCCTCAATGTGGATGGTGAGATGCAGTTCGATGCGGCGATAATCCCTGAGATCGGGGCCTCAAAAGCGCCGGGTTCCGCCGTTGCCGGGCGCGCGAATACACTGGTGTTTCCGAATCTGGCAGCGGGGAATATCGGATACAAGATTGCGGAGAGGCTGGGCGGGGCGACTGCAATCGGGCCGTTACTGCAGGGCCTGGCGAAGCCGGTGAATGATCTTTCACGGGGATCGACGGCGGAGCATATCTACAACACGGCCATTGTCACGGCTTGCCAGTGTGACGAATCTGGCAAGCCGTGTCAATTTGCCGGGCCGGGATTTTAGGGCTGCCGTTCCCAAAAACGGCCCGTCAGTGTGGATTGGATAAATTGCCGCACTTTTTCCGTCGGGGGTAATTTCCAGCAGACGGGCCACCTGCTCAAGGCGATCCACCCGAGCTTTGGTTTCAGCAGGGTGCGATGAAAAAGCATTCTTCAGTGCGTTGGCGGTTGCCCCCTTCACCATCTTGGGGAGGGCTTTGGTGAGTTGCTTTTCCGCCGAATAGAGGTCCTTGATCTCATCGGCAGCGTGGCATCTTTTTTACCTTTTGTTGTTCCTGATCAGGAACCATCGGCCGGCCACAGATGCACTTTGTTTGCCATTGGAGGATCGATGCACGGCAAAGCAGTGCCCTTGATGAGAGAAAGCATACACGCGGCAAGCGCCGGCGTTACAGGCAACTAAAACTGATTCACGTGCATGGTGTCGCGTTGGACGTACCAGCACGGTCTTGCCCCGTAGTGCGGTAACAGCGAGTTCACGCACTTCTCCATCACCGGGTCCCCGCGACTCCAGTCCACCTCATTCCACTTGTTGGGAATCGCGTAGAGCTGATCGACTCGGATGGTGGCGAACGGTTCGCGCTTCGGAATCAGCAGGGCGACGGACAGGAAGTCGAGGCCGAAAGTCGCCCCGGCCAGAACCAGCAGACTGCCTGCAATTTGAATCAGAAGTCGTTTCACGCGGTCGTCTCAGTCTACCCCTCCGAAAAATATTCCACTTTGCCTCTTGATTGATATCGCAATCCGCAATATACTTATTACGTATTGCAATTATGAAGCTGGGCGAGAAAATTCGATACCTTCGGGAAGTAGAAGGTGCGCTGCGGGGTCTGGATCGCGCGATGACGCAGCAGGAAGTGGTCCGGACGATTAAGGACGAGCTGAAGAAGCCGCTTTCGCAGTCGTTCCTCTCGCAGATTGAGAGCGGGGCGCGGCCGCACCTGACCAACACCAGCCGTATGTTGCTGGCGAAGTTTTTCAAGGTGCATCCCGGGTATCTGGTGGACGATCCGGAAGGGTATTCGACCGAGCTGATTTCCGATGTGGGTGCGCTTGAAGACAAGCTGGATTTGTGGTTGGTGGGCGGCGCGGAGCGGTTTCGGAATGACCCGAACCTGAGCAAGTCGCTGATTGCGCTGGCGAAGCACCCGGATTCGCGGCGATGCCTGGTGCTGCTGGATCTGATCCTCGAAAACACCGGGTTGCTGGATCGCCTGTTCGATGTTTTGCGTGCGCCAAAGGAGAGTTTGTGACCTGGGAACTGTTTTTTCTGGGATGTTTCGCGTTTGGATTTGTACTGTGCCTGATCGCCTTTCTGGCGGGATCGGCTCACCTTCATTTGCATGTGCACCACCATGTGCACGTCCCCGGAGCTTCGCACCTGAATTTCGGCACCGTGGCCGCGTTCCTGACCTGGTTCGGCGGCGCGGGATACATCCTGATCAAGTGGGGCGGGGTGGGCCTGGTGGTGGTGCTGATGCTGGCAGCGCTGGTGGGCTTTGCCGGGGCGATGGCTATATTTCTGTTCACCGCGAAGGTGCTCGCTCCCGGCGATAAGCCGCTGGACCCTGCGGATTACCGGGTGGAAGGCGCTCTGGGTCGCGTTTCGTGCCCCGTTCTTCCCAGTGGCACCGGAGAAATGATTTTTGTACAGCAAGGTCGTCGGTCGGCGCTGGCCATTCGCAGTGAAGCGGGTGTGGCAATTCCGGCAGGAACAGAAGTGGTGGTGACCCGCTATGAGAACGGTATTGCGTACGTGCGGGAGTGGGATGAATTGACGGCCTGATCAGGCCGAAAAGGACGTTCAGAAGAAGCTTATGGAACCGTTTCAGATAGTAGTGATTGTGGCGCTGATGGCGCTGGCGCTGATCTTTCTCATCTCGATATTCGGGCGGCTGTTCCGCAAGGCCGGCCCGCATCAGGCGCTGATTGTTTACGGTTTTCGCGGCACACGTGTGATCAAGGGCCGCGGCACGGTCATCTTCCCGATGATCGAGAACGCGAAAGAACTTTCGCTGGAACTGATGTCGTTCGACGTGGCTCCGCAGCAGGATCTCTACACGCGGCAGGGGGTTGCGGTGACGGTGGAAGCTGTGGCGCAGATCAAGGTGAAGTCAGACCCGGAGTCGATTCAGACGGCGGCGGAGCAGTTTCTCACCAAGACCGATCAGGCCCGGGAATCGCTGATCCGGTTGGTGATGGAAGGCCATCTGCGCGGCATCATCGGCCAGTTGACCGTCGAGCAGATCGTCAAAGAGCCCGAGATGGTGGGTGACCGGATGCGGTCCACCTGCGCGGCGGATATGACCAAGATGGGGCTCGAAGTGATTTCGTTCACCATCAAGGAAGTTCGCGATAAGAACGAATATATTTCGAATATGGGCCGCCCGGATATCGCACGCATTAAACGCGATGCCGATGTGGCGCAGGCCGAAGCGGAACGCGACACGTCGATTCAGCGCGCCCATGCTCTGCGGGAATCGGCAATTTCCAAAGCCCAGGCGGATCAGGAACGCGTGCTGGCCGAGACGCTGTCGATGGCCAAGCAGGCTGAAGCGCAGCGCGATCTGGAGATCAAGAAAGCTGAGTATCTGGAAACCGTGAAGCGCCAGCAGGCGACGGCGGACAAAGCGTATGAGATCCAGACCAACGTGATGCAGCAGCAGGTTGTCGCGGAACAGGTCAAGATTCAGCAGATCGAGAAAGAGCAGGAGATTTTGGTGCAGGATGCGGAAATTCAGCGTCGCGAACGTGAGCTGATTGCCACGGTTCTGAAGGGCGCCGAGATTGAGCGTCGGCGCATTGAGACGCTCGCGGCCGCGCAGCGGCAGCGGTCGATTTCAGAAGCTGAAGGTCAGGCGATGGCGATCCGCGCGGTGGGTGAGGCGGAAGCGGAAATCACGTTTAAGAAAGGCGAGGCGGAAGCAAAGGCCATGAATGTGAAGGCCGAAGCTTATCAGGAATACAACCAGGCCGCGGTGATCGACAAGCTGATCACCATGATGCCGGAGATTGTGAGAGAACTGGCCGCGCCGTTGTCCCATGTGGACCGGATTACGGTGATCTCGACGGGCGGGGATTCGGCGGGTCTGGATAAGGTGACGGGTGACTTGACGAAGATGGCCGCGCAGGTTCCGGCGCTCTTCGAAACGTTGTCCGGCATGAAGATGGCGGAGTTGTTCGCGAAGGTGAAGCAGATCGGCGATAAGCCGGGTAAGGAGTAATCCATGGCACTGATGGAAAGAGTAGGCACGTTGCTGCGGGCCAATCTGAACGACCTGATTGACCGGGCAGAAGAACCGGAAAAGATGGTGAAACAGGTGATTCTGGATATGGAGAATCAGCTGATGCAGGTGAAGACGCAGGTGGCGATCAGCATCGCCGACCTGCATCTTCTGGAACGGCGGGCGGGAGAGAACACGCAGAAGCAGCTGGAGTGGATGCGCAAGGCTGAGCTGGCGGTGGAGAAGCAGCAGGACGATCTGGCACGCGTGGCGATTGAACGTGCGATGGAAAGTAAGAAACTGACCGACAGTTTTGCGGAGCAGATTGGCGACCAGAAGGTGCAGGTGGAGAATCTGAAGTCCGCGTTGCGCAGTCTGGACGGCAAGCTGGCGGAGGCGCGGGGCAAGAGTGATTTGCTGCTGGCGAAACACAGGCGGGCGCGCACGGCGAGTCATGCTGCAGAGGCGCATCTGGGGCTGAATGCGGGCTCGGCGTCTTCGGCGTGGGACCGGATGGGGCAGAAGGTGAACCGGGCGGAAGCGATTGGTCAGGCCCGCGCTGAGTTGTTGGGCGATGACGTGGAAGACCGGTTCCGGGCGCTTGAGAAGCAGGATGAAATTGAGCGTTTGCTGGCGGATATTAAGGCCCAGTCCAAGGAAAAGAAGGCGTAGTTCTTATGCGACGTCTGGCTCTTGTATTTGCGATTCTGGTGGCGGTGTCGGCTTCTGAGAATATTGCTATGTCGCCGCGCGCCTCGGGTGTAATCAACGCGTTCGCGGCGCGGGTCATGCGGATGCCGGTGCGGTTTGGTCTGGTGCTGCGGGGTCTGCAGCGGGTGTGGCGGCAGCGCTGGAAGGCGCTGCCGATGGCGGGCGTGAATTAGCCAGAAACTATGCCCGCTTCACCGGGAAGTGATTCGGCGGGAACTTATGATGTTGCCTTCAATGGATAGTTCTGCCCTTGAGTTAAACCAGTCCAGCCATCGTGCGATCCAATCAATCGCGGTGGGGGCTGCCAGCGTCCCGCCTGCAAGCAACCTGGAACGCAGCATTGGCGGAATTTGCTCAACCACACACGGGCGCCCCGGTCCAACGGTTCAGGCATCGCGGAGGGAGAGAGCCCGTTCGCGCGCGCTATCGACCGGGTCTCGGGCAGATTGTGTTGATGAGCTCGAAGACCTTCCCAAACCTCGCCGGAAAATGCGATCGACCCGAATTCCCGGAGTACGGTCGCGGGAAAGCGTGTCTCTGCACGGTCACTGGCGTTCTTCGTTTGGGGCATGGTCCAGAGAATATAGTTGTGCCGCAGGTGTTAAAGAGCTGCACCTGAACTGGATTCTATGTCCATTCGGCGTATTCCAGGGAATTGCACAGCTCGGTTCCGCCTGTCAGAAGGCGGGTCCACGTCCGGTTTGACAGTACTGAAGAAGAAAAGTCCGGCGACCACTTCTCAAGAACGGGGCGATCAGCTAAAAACATGCTTATTCCACCACGAGCCGCAGGAACGCGTCTGCTGCATAACTAACCGCCCGGCGCGACGGGCGCACCAGATATATCTTGCGCTCCACCTCCACCTCCGGCACGCGGACCGCGATCAGGCGGCCTTCGGCAATTTCCTGTTCCACGCACATGAGGGGCAGGAAGGCGACTCCGGCGTTGCGTTCCACCATCCAGCGGATGGTTTCGACGGTTGGCATTTCCATGTCCATCTTGAGCGGGATGCCGCGCTCGTGGAATTCACGGATCACGATTTCACGATACGGCGAGAGCACGTTGTGAGCGATGAAGGTCTCGTTGCCGAGTTCGGAGATGGGCACTACTTTGCGGCTTGCCAGGATGTGCTTCGGCGAGACGACAAAGGCCAGTGAATCTTCGTAAATTACGTTAGAGATGATGCGCTCGTCGTGCGGCTCATAGCTGATGACGCCCAGTTCCAGATTGCCGTCCATAATTTCATCGGGAATGCGGCTGGAAAAGCTGCGGCGGATTTGTACTTTGACCTTGGGGTAGAGACGGCGGTAGTGTTCGATGTGGCGCAGCAGGTAGAGCGTGGTGGATTCGTTGGCTCCGATGACCAGGCGTCCGGCGGAATGGTCGCGCAGTTCGGCGATGGAGTTCTGTAATTCGCCTTCGAGATTCTGAAAGCGCCGGGCGTATTCGAGCACCTTCGCGCCCGCGTCCGTCAGCATCACATCCCTGGCCGAGCGATCCAGCAGCTTCTCGCCAAGTTCCAGTTCCAGGCGCTGCAGGGATAGCGAGACGGCAGGTTGGGTACGACCCAGCTTCTCCGCCGCTCGGGAGAAACTGCGTTCGTTCGCGACGGTCATGAAAACGCGAAGAGTGCTGAGTTCCATGCCCCATAGCATAACCTGCGCAAATGCAAACCGCGCGGAGCATCAATCTTTGTTATCTGCGGCGGGCAGTTTGGACCCCCGAATGGAGCGCCGGCCCGCATCCTGCTCGTCGGGGACAATGACGCTGCCGGGGACCTGATGAATTATGCGCCGGACGCTCAGCAGTTCCGCTACGAGCTCAGCACACTGCCGGATGTTTCTCCTCACGCGGTGTAACCGAGTCCGGGGGGATGGAAATGCACTTGCCGAAGAACGATGGAATAGAAGTTTTGAAAAGGATCCGCTGGAACGCGGAATTTGCGGATCTCGGCGTCGTCATTTTGCTTTCTTCCTTCCGCGGCCGGGTCGAAAGCCCTCGGGCTTTTGACCGTTGCCGTGGCCCGCAGGGCCGCTCAGGCAGCAGAGAAGAGCTGGGTTGCCGCGTTTCAGGGAACCTGCTTTGTTCGTTCACCGGTGCGCCGTGGCAATGAATGCTAAGGTTAGGGCTTGTCACGAAATAACCTGTCCCTTCGACGCCGACAGGCGAAACCGCCTGTCGAACGCGGGCGCTGCTGAGCTGTACTGATTATTTCGGAACGAGCGGTCGCGACAGGAGAACCAGCCATGGCAAGTAAGATCCCGAAGCGATCAAACGATTCTGCGGTGCCGGTAAAATCCAGGAAAAAAGCACTGCTGAAGCCTGCGCGGCATTCCTTCGACGAGGAACAGCCCATAGCCCAAAGACAGTTATTTCCGATTGTCGGTGTCGGCGCGTCGGCCGGCGGTCTGGAGGCGTTCACAACGTTTCTCAAAAACCTGCCGTCCGATTCCGGAATGGCGTTCGTGCTGATTCAGCATCTTGACCCGAAGCGACACAGCGGGCTGACAGATCTGCTTTCCAGGGCAACGAAGATGCCTGTCCTGGAAGTCAATACCGACACACTTTTAGAGCCCAATCATGTCTACGTGATGGCTCCCGCTGTGTGCCTGAGCATGTCGGATCAATATCTGCGGGTGGAGCAGCGGGGGAGCGGCCGGAACCTGCCCATTGATTATTTTCTGCAATCCCTGGCCAGGGGCATCACCAGCCAGGCCATCGGAATCATTTTATCGGGCACGGCATCGGATGGGACCCTGGGTCTGAAGGCAGTAAAAGCGGAAGGTGGCATTACTTTCGCCCAGGAGCCGTCATCGGCAAAATTTGACGGCATGCCGCTCAGCGCGATTGCCGCAGGCGTCGTCGATTTCGTTCTGGCGCCGGCCGAGATCGCCAAACGCCTGGCCTGGCTTGCTCAGCATCCTTACATGGCTCTGAAGCCTGAGGAAGATGGCGAAGCGGGGCAGGAGACGGACTCCGCGCTGAACAGAATCTTCCGGATGTTGCGGACTGCCACCGGGAATGATTTCACCCACTACAAGCACACCACAATCCGAAGGCGCATCCATCGCCGCATGGTTCTGCGCTCGAATGAGAAGTTAGGCGACTAC
>JBBQDH010000139.1:0-15583 GCA_038319515.1 Bryobacterales bacterium | reverse complement strand
TGGAGCTGGTGGACCGGAAGACGGCCTGCCTGTTTTCAGCCTGTGCCAAGCTCGGCGCCGTGGCTGCAAGCGCGGACGCTGGTTTTGAGGAGAAGCTGGGCGAGTTTGCCTGGAATCTGGGAATGGCGTTTCAGCTCATTGACGACATGCTGGACTTCACCTCGCGTGAATCCACTTTAGGTAAGCCCGTAGGCGGCGATCTGAAAGAGGGTAAAGTGACGCTGCCGCTCGTCTATGCACTCGAAAGGGCGTCTGCCTCGGAACGCCGCATGGTCGAGACGGTTCTTGCTGACAGGAACTATGACGCGGCGTCATTCGCGGACATCTTCCTGATGGTGGAGAAGCACGACGGTATTCAGCGGACTCGCGAGCGGGCACAGCAGTTTACAGATCGCGCGCGCCAGATTGTCGGGGAGTTCCCGGATAATCCCTACCAGCGGGCGTTGTTCACCCTGACCGACCTGGTGACCGAGCGCGACAGATGAGCTTTGCGGATAAGCCGCTTCGTACGTTCAGCTTACCCGCATTTCGCGCCGAACACTTCCCTTACTCCGGACCTCATCCCTGGCTGGATCGCCCGGACGCCGCGGCGCGAATCGAAGCAAAGCTGGCTGCCGGGAAAATTACTGCGGCAGAGTCGGTTCAGTGCCGGTACTGGATGGAGAACGGTTACGTCATCCTGCCAAGCCTGATTGAAAACCAGACCCTGGATGCGGTCTGGAGCTCCTATGAGCACTCCATCGGCGCCGGTCGGATCAGGTTGCCACAGGAGCCTGCCGCGCCGGATGACCCGCATCCCGGCCGTTTCCTGAATCCTCATAAGAAGGCGGGAGATTTCTGTCGCGTTTTGAAGCATGAGGCGCTGGCGCACTGGATCCGTCTGCTGATCGGGCGCGAGCCAAAGCCGCTCCAGACGATTGCGTCGCACAAGGGTTCGCAGCAGGGCGTCCATTCCGATTCCATCCACATGACCACCTACCCGCTGGGCTATTTGACGGCGGCGTGGATCGCCTTTGAGGACATTCATCCGGACAGCGGGCCACTGGTCTATTATCCTGGCAGCCACCGTTTGCCCTATGTTTTCAGCAAGGATGTGGGCATCAGCGAACAGGATTTCCAGCAGGAGGGGTATGCCCCCTACCACGCGCGCTATGAGCCCTATATTCAGTCTCTGATCGCGCAGAACGGTCTGGAACCGCACTATTTTCATGCGCGGAAAGGCGACGTGCTGATCTGGCATGCGAATCTTTTGCACGGCGGGTCGGCCCGGCGCGACCTGCAGCGAACCCGTAAGGCGTTGGTTTGCCACTACTTTGTGAAAGGTGCGTTCGTGTACCACGACCTGGCGGCTTCACGGTCGAAGCAGCAATACCTTGGTTCGTGCCTGTTGCGAGATAGTCGTGGAAATTCACTAAAGCTTTTTGGGTGACCTGTCGATAGAGGGTCATGCAATGCCCTAAGTGTCATTCCAACTTTCTGATGATTCGCAATAATACCGGGTTTGAGCGTTTGTTGATTTTCCTGACAGGTCTGCGTGAATACCGCTGCCGGGATTGCGATCAGAAATTTCGTGGTCCGGACCGGCGCCTGACTTCGCGTGAGGTGAGCGGGGCAGAGGCGATTCCGAAACAGTTCGTGAACTCCTGATCCTCGCCGTTCATACTGAACGAGTGAACCAGACCCGGATTGAAATAATCGCTGACATCAGAGCGATGCTGCGCATTGCCATCCCCCTTGCGCTGGCGGAACTGGGGTGGATGCTGATGGCAGTGGTGGACAACGTCATGGTGGGGCAGTTGCCGGACAGTGCTGTGTCCATCGGCGCGGCAAGTCTGGGCGGGGCGCTGTTCTATGGTTTTGCGATCTTTGGCATCGGCATGATGTCCGGACTGGACACGCTGGTTTCACATGCGTACGGGGCAGGGGACTGGCCGGAAGCCCGGAAGAATCTGGCGGCGGGCCTGGGTCTGGCACTTTGTGTAGCGCCGCTGATGATTGCGCTGATTCTTGGTTCGGCGCCCTTGCTGGGCTTGATCGGCGTGAGGTCGCCGGTTCGGGAGCGTGCCATTGAATTCAACCAAATGCTTGTCTGGAGTCTGCCTCTCCTTCTCATTTACACCACCTTCCGGCGATACCTGCAGGGTATCCACTTCGTAAAACCCATCACGTTTGCACTGGTGACCGCGAATCTGGTCAACCTTTTGGGGAACTGGCTGCTGATCTTCGGGCACGCCGGATTTCCCGCGATGGGGATTCGCGGCTCGGCGCTTTCGACAGTAATCGCCCGGGTGTACCTCGCCACCTTCATGGGGGTGGCGGTCCGGCTACGGGATCCAGCCGCATTCCACTCACTGCGACCGAACTGGGGCCAGGTCAGACGGCTCCTCGCGTTGGGGTTGCCGGCGGCACTGACCATCGGATTTGAGGTGGGGGTCTTCAACGCCGCCACCGCGATTTCAGGAACGCTGGATCCGGTCAGCCTGGCGGCACACACGATTGCGCTCAACGCCGGCGCCCTGACCTATATGGTTCCGCTGGGGATCGCCTCGGCTGCCGCCGTCTCGGTGGGTCGCGCACTGGGGGCGAAAAACCGAAGCCATGCAGCCCGGGCGGGGTGGACGGCACTGGGGATCGGGGTGGTATTCGAAGTTTTCTCGGCGGCGATGTTTGTGTTGTTGCCCGGTCCGATTGCCCGGATCTATACCCACGACCCAGCAGTTATCTCATTGACAATAAGGCTCTTTGCAATCGCAGCGGTGTTTCAAATCTTCGACGGACTGCAAACGGTCGCAACGGGCGCGCTGCGCGGTGCGGGGAATACGCGGACGCCGATGGTGTGGAATCTGGTGGGCTATTGGGCGATCGGTTTGCCGGTGGGGTGTTGGCTTTGTTTTGTATTTCGGTGGGGAGCGGTAGGGATTTGGGACGGGCTGTGCCTGGCGCTGATCCTGGTGGGGGTGGGTCTGGTAGATGTCTGGAGGCGGCAAACAATTGTATGGAAGGTAACTTGACAATATTGCGCTCAGATTTTACTATCTAAATAAGGTAAGGTAAGCCTGTGGGCACATCGCTACAAAGGGACGAGGCCGCGAAGGGCTGTCACCGGACTGAGCGCAGCTACGGAGAATTCACGCGGCGCTTCGCGCTGCCGTCGACAATCAGAACGGCATGCTGATGATCTCAATGCCGAAGAAAGAGACAGCCAAGCCGCAGCAGGTCGAAGTTGCAATTCAGCAACCGCAAGCGGCCTGAGTACATCCAAGGAAGTAGAGAGCAGACGGGGCGGGCCGTGACGGTCCGCCCCGCTTTCTTTGTTGCAACTGTTGGGAAGCAGGATGAAGGAAACATCGAATGCCATTCCGATTTGACAAGCTGACGCAGAAAGCGCAGGAAGCCGTTCAGCAGGCGCAGGAAATCGCCGGCCAGAACGGTCATCAGGGGATGCACCCACTCCACCTTTTAGTGGCGCTGACGGGCGAGCGCGAGGGAATCGTGCGCCCGGTGCTGGAGAAGTGCGGCGCGAAACCGGACGCAATCATCAGCGAATCGGAGCGGCAACTGAATCAGCTCCCGAAGGTGGCAGGACAGCCACAGATGGTCGGGCTGTACGTCACACCATCGCTGCAGCAGGTGTTTGAAGCTGCGTTTAAAGCCTCTGAGAATTTCAAAGACGAGTTTGTTTCGACCGAGCATCTGTTGCTTGGGATTGCGGATCAGAAATACGACCCGGCAGGGAGCCTGTTGAATAATCAGGGTGCCAGCCACGACGCGATTCTGAAGGCGCTGGTGGCCGTGCGCGGCACGCAAAGGATCACCGATCAAAATCCTGAATCGAAGTACCAGGCGCTGGAGCGTTATGCAGTCGATCTCACGGAGCAGGCGAGGCGCGGAAAGCTCGATCCGGTAATCGGTCGCGACGAGGAAATTCGGCGCGTGATGCAGGTGCTGAGCCGCCGGACGAAGAACAACCCGGTGCTGATCGGGGAGCCGGGTGTTGGCAAGACGGCCATTGTGGAAGGCCTCGCGCAGCGCATCATTAAGGAAGATGTTCCCGATCAGCTGAAGCATAAGAAACTGGTCGCCATTGATCTGGGGCAAATGGTTGCAGGCACCAAGTTCCGGGGCGAGTTTGAAGATCGCCTGAAGGCCGTGCTCAAGGAAATCACGGATTCGAACGGCGAGATTATCTGCTTCATCGACGAACTGCATACGCTGGTGGGGGCGGGCGGGGCCGAAGGTTCCATCGACGCCGCCAACATGCTGAAGCCCGCTTTGGCGCGGGGTGAACTGCGCTGCATTGGCGCGACCACGCTCGCGGAGTATCGGAAGCATGTGGAGAAGGACGCGGCTCTGGCGCGTCGTTTCCAGACTGTCCTGGTGGGTGAGCCGACCATCGACGACACGATCGCGATTCTGCGCGGTTTAAAAGAAAAGTTCGAGATCCACCACAGCGTGCGCATCAAAGACTCGGCCATTGTGAGCGCTGCCGTGTTGTCGCAACGTTATATTACCGACCGTTTCCTGCCCGATAAAGCGATCGATTTGGTGGACGAAGCAGGTGCGGCGCTGAAGATCCAGATCGGCAGCATGCCGATTGAAATCGATGTGCTGGAGCGGCGCGTATCGCATCTGGAAATCGAGCGACAGGCGCTGAATCGTGAAAAAGACACGGCTTCGCAGGACCGGCTGCGACAGGTTGAAAACGAGCTGGAACGGCTGCGGGGCGAATCGGCGCACCTGAAGGAACGCTGGTCGCATGAGAAGAACGCCATCACCAGGGTCCAACAGCTAAAGGAAGAAATGGAGCAGGCGCGAACTCAGGAAGAGCACGCCACGCGGGTGGGCGACTGGGAAAAAGCCGCCCAGCTGAAGTACGGGCGGATGACGGAGATCGAGCAGCAGCTGGAAGCGGCGAACCACGATCTGGAAGCGATCAAGTCGGGGTCGGCGCTTCTTAAAGAAGAGATCGATGATGAGGATATCGCGCGAATTGTCGCGAAGTGGACCGGAATTCCGGTGGCGCGCATGCTGGAAGGCGAAATCCAGAAGCTGATCCACATGGAAGCTCGGCTGCAGGACCGCGTGATCGGGCAGGAAGAAGCAGTTTCGCTGGTTTCGAATGCGATTCGAAGGAACCGTGCGGGCCTGAACGATCCGAATCGCCCCATTGGGAGTTTCATCTTCCTGGGACCGACGGGCGTCGGTAAAACCGAGCTTGCGAAGGCGCTGGCGCAGTTCCTGTTCGACGACGATAAAGCGATGTTCCGGGTGGACATGTCGGAATACATGGAAAAGCACTCGGTTTCGCGCATGATCGGCGCGCCTCCCGGCTATGTGGGCTATGAGGAAGGTGGGCACCTGACGGAGCATCTGCGGCGGCGGCCGTATTCGGTGATTCTGTTTGACGAGATCGAAAAGGCCCATCCGGATGTCTTCAATACGCTGCTGCAGATTCTGGAAGACGGGCGGCTGACCGACGGGCACGGGCGCATTGTGGACTTCAAGAATGCCGTGATCATCATGACTTCGAATGTGGGGTCGGGGGTGATTGGCGAGGGCAACCCGATCGGGTTCAGCGTGAACCATCGCGGGAAGAGCGCGGTGGAGGATAAACGCAAGCGGCTTCTCGATGCGTTGCGGCAGACGTTCCGGCCGGAGTTTTTGAACCGGGTGGACGACATTATTGTGTTCAAGTCGCTCTCGAAAGAGCATTTGGCCGTGATCATCGATCTGCAACTGGGTCGTGTCGAAAAGATGCTGGTTTCACGCGGGCTGAAGCTGTCGGTTACGGCGGCGGCGAAGGAAATCATCATGAACGATGGTTACGATCCGGCTTACGGTGCGCGCCCGCTGCGGCGTTCGGTGCAGCGGCTGTTGCAGGATCCGCTGGCGCTGCGGCTGCTTTCGGGCGATTTTGCAGCGGGCGAGACTGTGCTGGTTGATGGGGACGGGGACTCGGGGTCGCTCCTGTTCACGAAGGTGGAGGAGTTGGTGGCGGCATAGAGAGCCTATTGAAGGGTCTTGACCACATACTCCCCGAGCCGCACGCCGGTCAACTCGAATTCGGTGTCGGCCCGGCTCACCACCGGGCGGGGGCTAACCTCCGCCCGCAAATGTCCAATGGCATCCTGCGGAATGATCCAGGTTACGCCGGCGGAGAATTGTTCCGCTGACCCGAGTGGATAGTGTGTTTCCCTGCGATCCACCGGGGAGAGCCAGGTGAGCACGGGGTAGCTGACAAGGGAAGCGGCCTCGCCCAGGCGATGTTCCCAGGCCCGCCCGGAGCGCTCATCCCTGACGACCACCTTGGTTTCGCCGATTCCCGCAGGCGATTCGCAGGCGACGCGCAGACCTTTTGGTATAAACAGGCTGCCATCGGTCCCCGCGCGGAAACAGCGTCCGAGACCCGGGATCTCAATGGCGCTGTTCTCCGGAATTGTAAGCGCCCTCGGATCCGCAAGGCGCTGGATCGTGAGGTATCCGCGAAGTGTGACCGGCACATTGCGGAGCCGGTTGAACAAAGCGCGGTCGAGTGTCAGATTCTCCCGGTTCCCGTCAGACACGGAGGCGAAGAGCGCCGTTCCTCTCGAGTGCGCGCTATTGAGCGCGGCGGTGTGGCGCGTGCCATTCGGCTCAACCAGTTGGAACCAGAGCTGCCGGTAACGTGCTTCCTGCGCGGGCGGCGCCCCGCTGATCGCGATCGGAATGGCCACGCTGATCCCGTTTCGGAGCGGTTCGCGGCCAATGTTCTCACGGGGCGCAACGGTGACCACGGCGGGTGCCCCGTGCAGAGCCCGCGGCAGCAGGGCGAGTTCGATGCCGGCAGAGTATACCGGCGGCCACCAGGCATTCAGCGCCGCTGCCGCCAGCAGTCCTGCGACCCCGGCCAGCCTGGATATCCGGCTGCGGCGGCTATGGTACTGCGTCACGGCCACGAACCCGGCTACGCACCCGAGGAGAGCAAGGCAAATCCATTGCCGAACGTAACCTGACGGTCCCCAGGGTTCGGGCTGAAAGAAGGACATGCCGGTACCATCCGAACCAACGAATATAACAGTGATGCCGAGAATCGCGATGAGCGCGACTACGAACTGCATGGCATTTCGAAGTACTGCCGCGAGCGCGATGCACGGCAACGTTACGGCCAGAAGAACCAGCAGTTGTTGCTGCAGCAGCCGGGGCACGAACGCCCAGGGAGCGAAGCCCCGTGCGCTCATCACGACGATATTCGAGATCAGGTACGGCAGGTGGATGAATGCCGCGACAAAAAGCGCCTTTGCGGCCAGGACCCGGCCGGGCGGACAGGGGAGCGTCAGCCAGAACTGCCGCTCGCCTGGCACGGGATCCTGCATCACGCTGAGCGCAGCGAGACAACCCCACGCCAGCGGCAGCAGCAGATTGAGCCAGCCTTCGCTGCTGCCGGGCAGGTACCCGCCTCGCCAGGAGTCCATCTGCGTCAGCCAGGCGAGCAGAGCCAGTGTGCCGGCAATTTCCTTCCACAGGCGGCGGGCGTCTTTGCGGAAAATGTGAAGAGTCAGGTTCATGGGTTATCGCTCCGGGGACTGGCGGGCCAGGGCAAGGAATATGGAACGCAGGGAAAGGGGCCGCACGGAGATGTCGCGCGCGTCGGGCCAGACATCCTGCAACTGCGCGGGAAGACGGGCTTCGTCGAATGCGGAATCTGTAAAACGGACGATGCCGGGGGCCCTGCTCAACCCCAGCCAGTTCGCAGGCAGGGGTCTGGCCTCCGTCCCCGCGCCGACCCTCGCCTCAATTTCCCGGAAACGCGCGGATATTTCGTCGAGTTCTCCGGTAAATTGAATCCTGCCGTCGGCGAGATAGGCGACATGGGTGGCGAAGGTCTCGATATCGCTCAGGTCGTGGGTGGCGATGAGGACTGTCGTGTCCGGGGTGCGTTCGGCGATACACTCCATCAGCTGTTCGCGAACCAGCACGTCGAGACCGCTGAAGGGTTCGTCGAAGATGAGGAGTTCCGGGCGGTAGGCAAGCGCGGCGGCGAGGGCTGCTTTCATCCGCATGCCTCGTGAGAGGTGGCGAAGTTTGCGGTCCAGCGGGAGGCCGAAGAGGCGGACGACCTGGTCGAGTTCGGCAGGTTGCCAGCCGGGATAGAAGGGGCGGCAATAGTCGAAGAAGGCCTGGACGCTCATCCAGTCGGGCAGGTCGCGGTTTTCGGAGACGAAGCCGATACGGGCGAGTTCGCGCGGGCCGAGGTGTTGGGAATTGACGCCGAGGATGGTGGCGATGCCGTGGTCCGGCCGCAGGATGTTGAGCAGGATGCGGAGGGCGGTGGATTTGCCTGCTCCGTTGGGGCCGAGGAGGGCGAAGACGGAGCCTGGCGGGACATGGAACGTGCAGTGGTCGAGTGCACGGACGGAGTGAAAACTTCTGGTGACTTCCTGAAGATGAATCATTTTTTCACGACTTCTTTTGGTTGCAAACGGCGCCAGCTTTCGGCAATGAAGTTTTGTAATTCCGGGAGAGTGAGGCCCAGCCGGAGTGCTTTGACGGTCAGGTTTTCGACATCTGGTTTCAGCGTTCGGGCGCGTTCGGAACGAGTGACCGGGGAGGGTTGGGCGACCACGGTTCCGATGCCCGGATGGACTTCCAGCAGGCCTTCGAGCTGCAGTTGCGCGATGACTTTTTGGGCGGTATTGGCGTGGATTTTCAGGTCGCGGCTGAGGGCGCGTACGGAGGGGAAGGGGTCGCCGGGGCGGAGTTTTCCGGAGACGATGGCCTTGCGCGCTGCGTAGGCGACCTGCTCATGCAGGGGCGTTCCTGGCTGCGGCGTGAACTGAAATGGCGTCACAGGTGTATTGTGGCGCGTGTTACACCGGAATACAAGGGAAAAAATTTCCAGTTGCCCGGAGTCGGATTTCTCAGGGCTGAATTCGGTAGTTCACCTCTATGAGAACAGCGGCGGCCACGGTTACCCCATTTCTCATCGCCGGCTGGAAGCGCCACTGACTAACAGTCTTTACTGCATTCTCATCCAGCCCGGGACTGAGAGACCGAAACACAGCAAGGTCTGAAGGGATGCCGTCGTCGCTCACCACTACGTAGAGCGTGACAGTCCCCTCGATTCTCTTCTTCAGAGATGCGCCATCATACTTAGGCTGTTTCATAGATCTAACGCGGGGAGCGGTCACGCCGATTTCCCGGGGCAGTTCGGGCGAGCCGGGCGGCTTCGGTATCGGCAACGCAAACTCGCTGAGGGTGGTTCCTATGGGAGGGTCAAACGAAAATGTCCGCGGAGAGATTTCGATGTTTGTTTCCACAGACGTATATACGTACTTCCGACTGTTCCACTTGCTTTTTATGGTTTCCCACGCGACCAGATGACGAACCTTATCGATGCAAAATGTCCGCACCAGGCGTCCGGCAGACGGAAGCTCCGCTGCGGAAGAGCCGCCGACTATGCTTCATGGGATTGTCTGTCCGTTTGAAGTGAACGTGCTTTCTCCCTCCAGCGAGGGGGAGTCGATGACCGCTGGAAGGCCTTTCCAGGTGTCTACGATTGCCGAACACGATGAATCAACTGCGGCGGTACTTTTGGTAAAGCGATGGAGCGGCGGAGAGTAAGTCCAGATGTTCGTTCCATCGCAGACCACCATTGCGGGAGTGCGTCCGCCAGTCTGCGAAAAGCGGGTCTCAGAGGGTGATCGCTGGAGGAACGAAATAATCGCCGGTGGGGCGGAAAGATCTTCGGAGGATTCGACTGACCCTTCAATTTTCCAGGTCCGCACGCTGCGCGCCGACTCTGCCACTTCACGAAGAAGCGCGGCGGCACCATCTTCGGTTTGCAACAACGTGAGAGCGGCCCGCATGATCGGGAGCACGGTGACCATGGGAGCATCATACTTCGTTGCACTGGACTTGCGAGGCTGGTCTGCTCTGCGCGGGCAGCGGGGAAAAATCCAACTCGTTAAAAAGTGGCCCTGTCGGGGAGCGATGTGATGGCGTTATGGTGCAACTGGTACGATCCGGTGGCAGGACAGGGTAGGAACATTTCTGTACGAAGGAGCATTGCGCGGGAACTCACTCAGAAGGAATGGATGCCGCGACGGAAACGGTCGAGTTCGCGGCGATTGCGTTTTGTGGGTTTGCCTTCGGGGAGTTCGCCTGCGGCCAGCATGGCTTTGCGCTCTTCGGCTAGTTTGAGGCGGAGGTCGCGGCTGGCATCGGTTTCGCGGTAGAGGGATTGGGCCAGGGCGGCGGGTCCGCGAAGTTCTGTGATTTGGAGAACTTCGATGTGAAACTCGCCGCCTTCGTTTTTAATGCGGAGCATGTCGCCGACGCGGACCTCGCGGGAGGGCTTGGCGGTTTGGGCGTTGGACTCGATGCGACCGAGGTCGCAGGCTTTGGAGGCGAGCGCGCGTGTTTTGAAGAAGCGCGCTGCCCAGAGGTATTTGTCGATTCTCATAAAATCAGTCTCATTCAATCAAATTATTGAACAGGAGCTTGAACGTTCCGTAAGTCTGGGCGCGGTGCTGGGCGCGAAAGCCGATGAGGACGATCTTGCCGGTGCCGACTTTGGCGGTAACGACGGCTCCGGTTTTGGCGAGAGTGTCTTCGCCTACCAGCCAACCGCTCTGCAGAAGGTCGCGGTCGGCGTAGCGGGCGACGATTTCGTAGCGTTCGTTGTGGGCGGTCGGCGTGAGGATGAAGGCCGGGTTGCCCATCAGATAGACCGCCAGTGCGTCTTGCGGCATCCCGTAGGCGACGGGATTGGTGTTGTCGACTTTGACCTTCAAGGTGGAACCGGGGCACCAGAATTCCTTGCTCGATTTGCCTGCGACGGCGTTGCGGATGCTGAGGCCGAAGCGTTCGATGGCGAAGTTGCTTGCGCCGCCGAGGGTGACCATGGTGCCACCTTTTTCGAGGAAGGCTTTCAGGGCGGTGACGCCTTCGGTTCCAATGCCGGTGCGGAATTCGGGGGGTGTGGGGATAAGGCCGCCGCGTCCTCCGCCGCCACCCTCACCACCCCTGCCAGCACCCTCACCACCCCTGCCACCAGCTGCTGCGGGCGTTTCCCCGAAGATGGTTGTGGTGGAGTCTTCCGGGAAGATAATGACGTCGAATTTGGCGTTGAGGTCGCCCTTCTTCAGTTCGGCGTCGAGCAGCGGGACGGATTGGAAGCTGAAGTGTTCCAGGGTCCATCGCGTCCAGCCTTCATCCATGTTGCCGCCGCCGTAGCGCTGGTACATGCCGATGCGCAGCTTTTTCACGTCGTGCGCTCCTTGGGTGATTTGCGTGGCGAGGGGCTGGAAATCGACTCCCGTTTCTCTGGCGATTGTCTGGAGCGCGGTTTCGGGGGCTGAGGGAATAACGAAGTCGCCGGGTTTCAGACCACCGGATGGCTTGTCGACGCGGCGGACTGTCACGCCTTGCGTGAGCAGTTTATTCACGGCCTGAAAGCTCTCATTGAGTGCACCGCTGAGGTAGTAGCCGGCGGACCCTTTTGCGACTCTGCCCTGCGGGTTGAGCAGGTCGGAGACGAGCTTCAGATCGGCGGTGAAGACCTCGTCCACGGGATCGACGCGGACACCCATGTACTCGTACATTGTGTCGGTCGCCATGTCATAGGGTCGGACGGGCGTGCCGTCTTTTTCGCGGGTCCATTCGTTATCGGGGAAGAAGGTGCGCCCGAGCAGATAGCGGACGACGCCCATCTTCGGCTGCGCCATGGAAACAACGAACGTGCCGGGGCCGTAGGTCATGCCGCTGACGAGGCTGAATGCTTTGGTCGCCTGTTTGACTTCGATGCCCTGGCCGAGGAGCTTGTTCACCATCAGTTGTGCGGTAAGCGGGTCGTGCTGAGCGGTCGGGATCACGTAGGCGCCCGGCTTCCCGGCGGCACCGCGTTCGGACTGCCGTTTGCCTTTGAGATAGGCGTTCCAGAGCACCGTGTCTTTGTTGCGCGCGGTGAGATCGAGTGTCGCCCAGGCAGAAGTTTTCTGGCGTTCCACGATGTCGCGCAGACGCCACCAACCGCCCTTCCACGGATTCGGGAACACCGTCTCTTCCTCATACTTCGGCATGTTGCGGACGTTGCCCTGGAGCTGTTCGGGGTGCAGGAAGAGCGGTGAGGCAAGCTGCGCGGCCGCAGATTCGGTCAGCATGCCCGCGATGTTGTGAAACGGCGTGATCCAGTGGAATCCAAAGTGCCCCCAGCCGGAGTATTGGCCCATGTTGAAGACGCCGGAGAGGCCCTGTTCTTCCTCTTTATAGGCCATG
Source organism: Bryobacterales bacterium (assembly GCA_038319515.1). Lineage (GTDB taxonomy): Bacteria > Acidobacteriota > Terriglobia > Bryobacterales > Bryobacteraceae > BOG-234. Next base: position 3,328 of record JBBQDH010000139.1, on the reverse strand, counting down.
TGGGCGCCGAACCAGCTGAGTTCGCGCCAGATGAGCGGGTCGGCCATGGGGCGGACGGGTTCGGCGTAGGGTGGCAGGAAGATGCGGGCGCCGTAGGGACCCATGCCGTGGTGGTCGACGTAGGCTTCAGGCTTCCAGTCGCGGAAGAGGAGTTTGGCCATGTACTGCGAGTCCGGGATGTTGGTCTGGAAGGCGTCGCGGTTGTTATCGTGCCCGGCGTATTTCTGGTAGAGCCAGGGCGGGTTGCTGCCTTCGAAGGGGGTGTCGACGTATTTGCGATACCAGTCGGTGACCATGATTTGGCCGTCGGGGTTGAAACAGGGGACGATGATGGAGATGACGTTGTCGAGGATGCGTTTGGCCTCTTCGTCAGTGCGGGAGAGCTCGTCGTAAACGAGTTCCGGGGCCATCTGCGCGCCGCCGATTTCAGTGGCATGCATGCTCATGGACTGGACGACGATGGGGCGACCTTCGGCGACCAGGGCTTTGATTTGGGCTTCGGCGATGCCGCGCGGGTCAGAGAGCTGGTTGTTGATTTGTTTGAGGCGGTCGAGCTTCGCCATGTTGGCGGGGGAGGTGATGATGGCCATCAGGAAGGGGTTGCCTTCGGAGGTGGGTCCCATGTTGATGACCTTCATGCGGCCGCCGCTTTCCTTCTCCATGAGGGCGAAGTATTCGACGATTTTGTCCCAGCGGGCCATCTTGCGGTCGGCGCCGAGCTGGAAGCCGAAAAATTTGTCGGGTGGGGTGATTTGGGCGGTTGCAATGGAGGTGGCGGCGAGGGCGAGGAGGGTGGGAAGCAGGCAGTTAGGGCGGCGCATGGATTTTATGTAGGGTAGCGGATTGTTGATAGGGACGCAAATCTACGGGAGGGACTGCCATGTTTCGAGGTGGATATGGGCGAATATTGCGAAGCGTCCCGACCCCGATTTCGCCTTTTCGGCAGGATCGCCGATTAGGCGTCAAAACCGACGGCAACTATACATAGATTACCTGAATTATGCCGGTAGCATAATTGTGCTAAATTTTGTATATGGATCCAGTCCACAACCCATATGCTCCGGGAGCCGGCAGCCCCCCCCCGGAGTTGGCGGGTCGCAGCGCGATACGCGGCGACATTGCAATCCGACTGCAACGGCTTCGACTTGGTCGCCCAACCAAAAGTATGATGTTGGTTGGGCTGCGCGGTGTAGGTAAGACCGTCCTCCTCGATCAAATGCGACGCGACGCGGAGAGCATCGGCATCCAAACCGTCCGGGTCGAAGCACCGGAGGGGCGTTCTCTTCCAGCGCTGCTCGCGCCGCCGATCCGATTGGCACTTCTGCATCTGAGTAAGAAGGAGTCCGCGAAAGAAATTGCCATACGGGGTCTTCGGGCGCTCGCTGGTTTCGCGAGTAAGCTCAAGGTAACTTTCAGTGACATCGAAGTTGGTCTGGACTACGAGTCCGAACCGGGTTTGGCCGATAATGGAGACCTGGAAGGGGATCTGGGTGCCCTCCTGCAGCAGGTCGGCTGTGCTGCAAAGGCGGCAGGCACCGCAGTCGTGCTGTTCATCGACGAGTTACAGTACGTAGTGGAACCGCAGATGGCAGCCCTGATTTCGGCTATTCACCGTTGCTCTCAGGAACAGTTGCCAATCACGATCATCGGCGCGGGACTGCCTCAGCTGCGAGGGCGCATGGGCGAAGCGAAATCGTATGCAGAGCGCCTCTTCGACTTTCCTGAAATCGGTGCATTGAATCCCGATGACGCCCGGGAAGCAATCGAGCGACCCGTGGAGAAAGAAGGTGCTTCAATCGACCGGGACGCTGCGGATCTGATCGTGGAGAAAACTCAGGGTTACCCGTATTTCCTTCAGGAATGGGGCAAGCACACATGGGATGTGGCGCCTGTAAGCCCCATCTGTCGCGAAGATGTCGTCGCAGCATCAGACGAGGCCATCGCAGCGCTTGATGAAAGTTTTTTCAGAGTACGGTTTGATCGATTAACACCCGCGGAGAAGAAGTACCTGCGTGCCATGGCCGAGCTTGGACCGGGACCGCATCGCTCCGGAGATATTGCTGACCACCTGGGACGAACCGTTAGCTCGTTTGGACCGACTCGCGCCAATCTCATAGGCAAGGGGATGATCTGGAGTCCAACTCATGGGGACACGGCCTTCACAGTCCCTCTGTTTGACGAGTTCATGAAACGCATTATGCCAGGCGGGGAGTGGAGAAGCCTCGGCACTTGAGAGCCTAACCGTCCGGAACGCTTTAGTTCACAGACTTCTCCACGGTCAGGCTGAGCCTGCTGAACATTCTCTGGCTACAGAGGTCAGCAGGGGTGCCGGAAGAGCCTGTAGCGAATTGCAAACCAGCCGGGGCCACCGTCTGACACGGCGGAGTTCACGGCATTGTTGTCACGCGGCCAGCGACAGAAAGCACTGCTCTACCTACCGTTCTATTTTTCCGGCATGATCTGGATTTTGCAGTTGCACCGGGCAAGTTCGGGAAGGGGGATGCGGGCTGCTGAAAGGAAGGATGCGTGGTCGCTGGAAAGGCGTTCGGAGGCCCAAAATAAAAAACCCCTCGTGCTGCAACCGTTCAAGCGGAGGATAACGAGCCGTTTTGGTTTGACCCCGCGCTCCCGAAAGCCCGAAGTCCGGTCGTTATCCCTGACGCCTGCGTATTGCAGCAGAGGGCAGGTTGTAAGTGTTTCTACCGATTCGTGACCTAGAGTAGCAAATGAATGGCCATCGTCAGAAATTCACAAATTATTGATTCCGTTCGGTTAAACACAGTGGCTGGAATGGCTATTGTGGTCGTGTGGGGCGGAAGGTGTGTCCGGGTGACACAGTTGGCCGCCCGGGGTCACTCAAATGTCTCACTTCTGTGCCCCAACGGCGTGCTCGGCGGCGTCATTGGCAGCGTCCTGAATAGCGACCGGAAGTTCGGTGATAGAGGGGGAATTGTGGGTGTGGAACTGGACGAGATCCTTTGAAAAGAAGAGATCGATGGTCCAGTCGAGCGCGACGCGGATCTTTTTTTCGAGGCGGGGGAGTTTGGCGAGGTAGATGGTGCGCCACAGGACCCAGGCGATGAAGCCGGAGAACTGAAAGCCCAGGATGCTGGCGACACCGGTGCGGCGCCCGATGGCGGCCAACTGGCCGAGGGTTTTGAAGCGAAAGGGTTTGAGGGGCTTGCCTTCTATTTGCGCGACGATGTTGCGGGCAAGCGCCTTGCCCTGGCGGATGGCGTGTTGGGCGGTGGGGGGGCAGGGCTTGCCGGTGGTGAGGTCGGGAACGCAGGCGCAATCGCCCAGTGCCCAGACACCCGGCCAGCCTTCC
>JBBQDH010000138.1:0-15632 GCA_038319515.1 Bryobacterales bacterium | reverse complement strand
GGGTAGACAGATTCGGCGGCCGTGGGGCGGTCCAGTGCAAAAGCCGGCAAGGGCGTCATCAACAGCAAAGCGCGGCACGTATGGTTGACCCCCATTATCATCAGGCATGCGCCTTATTCTCTGTGTTGCGGTCTGCTCGCTCAGCGCTGCCGCCGCCGATTGGTACGTCCGGGCCACACCGCAGACCGTTGTCATCGGCAATTACTCGGCCGCCACGACGCCGATTATCAGTATCAAGTCAGGCGACAGCGTCGATATCGACACCGTTTCGGGCAGCACGCAACAACTGCGAAGTCTGGGCCTGACAGAAGCTGAACTGCCTCCGGCCCTGGTTGCCATTGAACGCGATGTGAAGGAGCGGGGACCGGGTGGCCACATTCTCACCGGGCCAATCTTTATTGAAGGTGCGGAGCCCGGCGATACTCTGGAAGTCCACATTGACCGCATCACACTGCCTGTGCCGTGGGCCTATAACGTGTTCCGCATGACAGCGGGCTTCCTGCCGGAGGACTTCGCCTATGCGGGCGCGAAGCTGATCCGTCTGGACCTGAAGCGCAACGTGGGCCTCTTTGCGCCGGGTATTGAACTTCCGCTGCGCCCCTTCTTCGGCAGCATGGGGATCGCGCCGCCGCCCGCCGCGGGCAAGTGGAATTCCGCTCCGCCATGGATGCACGCGGGGAATCTGGACAACAAAGAACTGGTGCAGGGAACCACTCTCTACATTCCCGTGCACACGAAGGGCGCACTTTTTCAGGTAGGCGACGGCCACGCGGGGCAGGGCAATGGTGAGGTGGATATCACCGCGATGGAAACAGCGCTCAATGGACGGTTCCGCTTTGTGGTGCGCAAAGACCTGCACATCAAGTGGCCGCGGGCCGAAACCCCGACGCACTACATCGTGATGGGGATGGATGAGGAATTGGTGCTGGCCACGAAACAGGCCGTTCGAGAGATGATTGAGTTCCTGGTGACTGAGAAGGGTCTGAGCCGGGACGATGCTTACATGCTTTCCAGCGTGGCCGCCGACTTCTCCATCACCCAACTGGTGGATGGCAAGAAGGGCGTCCACGGCATGATCGCGAAGTCGCTCTTTATCCCGAAGAAGCCTTAGCGGACCAGCAGCGTCATCTTCATTCCGCGCGTTTCCCAGCGCCGCACAATCTGCATGGAGAGCAGTTCGGCCACCTCTTCCGGGGTGGCCGGCGTCACGTAGCCGAAGTACTGCTGCATTGCGCTTTTAACGAAACCGATTTGCAGCAGATGCAGCGGATCCCATGCCGTGTCGTACACGAGGACCATGTCCGGACGCCGTCCGCTCAATCGTTTCAGCTCACCTGCGCTGAAGTTTTTGAGTTCCGCCACATCCCTTGGCAGTTGCGTGTAGCCGTATTCCGGATGCCTTAACGCATCGGACATCGGGAATGTAGTGGCAATCTGGCCGGGCCGGGAATTGATGTTTGTTGCCGCTTCCTGGCCCAGCTGTGTGAAGCTGACAAACGCCAGATTGTTTTCAAACGGAAATGAGTAAATGGGATTCAGGAAGTTCGCTGCCACCAGGCATGCCGACAGTGCGAACAGGACCCGCGTTCGGGGCGTCGGCCGCATCGCCCGAAGAGCCACCGCGAATGCGATGTAAATGATCGGCAACACCGGAAGCAGGTAGCGTTCCAGCACCGCTCCGCCGAGCGCGCTCACCACCACGACATGCACGGCCACAAATGCCCCGGTGACCTTCCAGGGGCGGCTTCGGAACAGTGACATCCGCCGCATGGCCCACAGCAGTACCGCCGTTCCGAGGAAGTGCCCGCTCCCCAGAAACAGGTAGTAAATGCGCCGCAATAAAGCCGTGCTCAGGCGGACCGGGTGCAACGGATAGAACAGGTTGTACTGCGTGAAAGCCGCGTTGCCCATCCAGTGCCCCGTGCCGGCGCGCAGCACAACCAGCCAGATTGCCAGGACGCCCGTGGGGATGAGGTACCAGACGGCATCTTTCCAGCGCCTTTCCAGCGCCAGCCAACAGGCGAAGAGGCCCACTGCCGCCATCCCGGTCTCTTTCATGAGAACCAGCGCCATGCAGGCCAGCGCTGAAGCGCGAAAGTTGTCCTGCAGAAACAGCAGTAGGGCCAGGATTCCGAAGCACATCGCAGGCATATCCAGTTGCGCCAGCATGGACTGCGCGAAAAAGAGCGGCGAAACGCACAGCATCACCACGGCGCTGAAAGCAGGCGTGCCTGGTGCTTCCCGCCCCAGTTCAATGGCGAGCAGGAATGAGCAGAGCACGCCGATGGCGGCCAGCAGCAGCATCGCCACCCTGGTTCCGCTGATGGAGAATCCAAAAACGTGCCAGAATCCGGCGAGATAAGCCATCACGCCAGGGGGGTGGACATTCGGCAGTGTGCTGTGCGGAATCAGCGTGCCGGAGTGGTAAAGATCCAGTGCCGCGGGAATGAACTGACCTGTTTCATCCCAATAAAAAGGCGTATCGAGAATCGGCCCATGCGCCAGAACCAGGAAGAAGGCAATCAGGGCGTAAACGAAGATGTACGTTTGCCGCCGGATGGGGGGACGCTGCAACCTTATGCCCGCATCATTTGATTCAGTATCACTGGATAAAGCTGGCGCCTGCCCGCGGCTCCAGGCGAATCTCGCCAAACGCCGCTTCGTACTGCCCGACGTTTTGCTGCAGAATTCCCAGCAGCGCTTTCGCCTGTTGCGGGCTGACGTAAATGCCCTGGAAGTTGTGGATGTGAACATTCTCCGGCGTGTTCTGGTCAATATTGCCAAACATCAGGAAAAAATCCCAGAGATTGACCCGGATCTGCACGCTGTTGGCGTACGATTCGCGGTAGTCGGCAGCCTTATCGAGGAGGATCCGGGGTTGGGTCGGTGTCATCGACTCATCGTAACCTGGTGGCGTAAGGCACGCGTGAACTGAAGAGACACTTGACTTTCCCTGCTCCGGCATTTTATGGTAGCGTTTCGTCTTCTAATCGCAAAACCTGAAGCGATTGCGACCGGTGGCGCAAAACAACAAAACTGTGGACAGCGGCGAACAGACACTAATCGACCACGACTATCCCTCCACGCTGGAGAGCGTCGATGAGGCAGAATCTTCGACCATGGAAGCGGCTATCGCGGCCGGTTTCGACGAGGACGAGCAGCACCGCATTGGCATGGCACTGCGCGAGTGCATGGTCAACGCCGTGGTGCATGGCAACCGGTACAACCGGAACAAAATTGTGCACGTCAGCGTCCTCAGGAGCAGGGAGCAGTTTACAATCCAAATTACCGATCAGGGTGAAGGATTTGAGCTCCAGGAAGTTCCGGATCCCCTGGACGAGACGAATTTGTTAAGGCATTCCGGACGAGGTTTGTTCCTGATGGGCGCTTTCATGGACGATGTGAAGGTGCGGAAGTTAGACCCATCGGCAGGCCAGGGTTCGGGCACAGAAGTTACGTTGGTCAAGAACGTTGTGCCGGGCGAACAGTAGGCGGTTCGCCCGGTTGGTAAAAACTTTTTCGAGGAGCGCAAATGAGCGTTAAGCTGAATACCCGCCAGGTGGGTGACGTGACGGTGATTGATATTTCCGGTCGGATTACTCTCGGAGAAGGGTCGAGCGCACTGCGCGACATCCTCCGCGACTTGACGGCAAAGGGCAACCACAAGATTCTGCTGAATCTGAGCGACGTGTCCTACATCGACAGCTCCGGGATTGGCGAGCTGGTTTCGGGCTTCACATCCGTGTCAAACGCGGGCGGCACGCTCAAACTTCTGGGTTTGACCAAGCGGGTGAAAGATCTGCTGCAGATCACCAAGCTCTACACCGTTTTCGACGTCCACGAAGAAGAAGCGCACGCCATCCGCAGCTTCGCTTAAGCTGTTCGTCAGGTTTTCAATTGGAATTGGCCGGGACTGCGCTTCGGTGGCGTGGTCCCGTTTTTTATTTGGGGGAGTGTGATGACTCCGGAGAATATCTGGACACTCGAGCGGGAAGTGCATCCTGAAGTCATTGCCGCCTGCGCCGTCTATTCCACGAACGCAAGTCTCCCGAAGACGTGACCGAACTCACCTCCATCGGTTGCCGGATTCCGCCGGGAGCGTTCTATGAGCGGGTTGAGTTGGAAGGCTGGCTGAACTTGATCAACCCCCGCCCACGAACATGACGATCTCGATCTCAGCCCCCGGCTGTACGTCGGTGGTCTCCCAAAGCGCCCGTTTCACAATCGCGCGATTCAGTTCCACCGCCACCCGGTCGGGCTCCAGTCCCAGGGACTGAACAACCCCCAAAAGCGTGGTGCCGACAGCAAAATTCTGCCGTTCGCCATTGACTGTAACGTGATTTTCCGTAGACAAGAGTTCCTGTGGATTATTATAGTCTTTGGGCTAAAAACCCAGCCTTACGATGCCTACCAGTCCTGCCGAACAATGGCTCCCCGTTTTGTTCCAAATGGCGCTCGCGATGATCATCGCGGCGGCACTTGTCACCCTGTCTTTCGCGGTTGGCCGTAAGGTCAAAAATCGCGTCAAGGACATGCCTTATGAATGCGGCATGGCACCCATCGGTGACGCACGTGAACGTTTCAGCGTCCGTTTCTACCTGGTGGCGATGCTTTTTATCCTGTTCGATATCGAAGCGATCTTTCTCTTCCCGTGGGCCGTGGTTTACAAGGAACTGAAGATGTTCGCGTTTGTGGAAATGCTTATCTTCGTAGTTTTAATTCTTGCGGGCTTTTTTTTCATCTGGAAGAAGGGCGTGCTCGATTGGGCCGAAGGTGAACGCAACGTGAATCCTGCTTCCGCCAGGCTGAGGGGCATGCTCGAAGAAGTTCCCGCTAAGGTATCCGCACGATGAGCATTGAGAAAACGCCGATTCCGGAAGACTTGCAAACTAACCCCACCGTTGCCGCTCTCGCTGATCTGGCCGTGAGCGCGAAATTCGAATTCAACGAACTCACAATCGAAATCGCCGCCGACAAAATTGTCGAAGCGATGGGCCGCGTGAAGCATAATCTGAAGTTCGAACGCATCACTTCCGTCACCGGCGTCGATCGCTACCCTGCCGAACCCCGGTTTGAAGTGGTCTACCACCTGCAGGCCATCGTCAAAAAAGAACGCCTCCGCCTGAAAGTCCGCGTCTCCGGTGCGAATCCCGAGCTCGAATCGGTTTCCACGGTCTATCGCGGCGCGGAATGGTACGAACGTGAAACCTTCGACCTCTTCGGTGTCCGCTTCCTGAACCACCCGAATCTCACCCGAATCATGATGCCCGAAGACTGGGAGGGGCATCCGTTGCGGAAGGACTACCCGATCACGGGTACTCGGTATTAACTGACATGTCGATCACCACTGGGGTCACTTCCGAAGCTGATGTTCGCAGCAGCGCCGCGTCCAGCCAGAACTCTGCCGGGCACCGCACCATGGTCCTCAACATGGGCCCGCAGCACCCGTCCACGCACGGCGTGCTTCGCCTGCTGCTCGAACTGGACGGCGAAACCATCGTCAAAGCCGCTCCGGATATCGGCTTTCTGCATACGGGCATTGAGAAGGAATTCGAAGTCAAGACCTATCAGCAAGGCGTCACGCTGACAGATCGTATCGACTATCTCGCTCCGCTTTCGAACAATCTGGTCTATTGCCTGGCGGCCGAAAAGCTGCTGGGTCTGGAAATTCCGGAACACGCGCAGTGGACCCGCGTCATGCTCGCGGAATTCACCCGCCTGAACAGCCACCTGGTGTGGCTCGCGACGCATGCCATCGACATCGGTGCCATGAGCGTCTTTCTTTACTGCTTCCGTGAGCGCGAAGAGATTCTCCGCATCTTCGAAATGTTCTCCGGGCAGCGCATGATGACCAGTTACTTCCGGATTGGCGGCCTCGCGCTGCCCCATCCGCGCGGCTGGCAGAAACGGGTTAAAGACTTCGTCGACATCTTCCCCTCAAAGATTGACGAATACGAGGAACTGCTGACGGGCAACCGCATCTGGAGTGGTCGGACAAAAGGCGTTGGCTATATCTCGCTCGAAGACATGATGGAGTTGAGCGTCACCGGCCCCATGCTGCGCGCCGCTGGTCTGTCGATTGACGTCCGCAAAGACGCACCGTACTCCAGCTACGAGAAGTTCGATTTCAAGGTTCCTACCCGCACCGAAAACGACGTGTTCGCCCGGTATCTGCTGCGCCTTGATGAGATGCGCGAGTCGCACAAAATCATTAAGCAGGCTCTGGAAGGCATGCCGTCTGGTTCGCACCAGGCCGATGCTCCCGGTATCGTTCTTCCGGATCGCGAAAAGATGAAGACCCAGATGGAATCGCTCATCTATCACTTCAAGATCGTGACCGAAGGCTTCCGCGTTCCGGAAGGCGAGGTTTATCAGGCCATCGAATCGCCGCGCGGCGAAGTGGGTTGCTACATGGTGAGTGACGGTACGCAGAAGCCGTTCCGCGTGCACTGGCGCGGACCCAGCTTCGGCAATCTGCAGTCCATTCCGAAGCTGATTGAAGGCACGCAGATCGCGGACGTGATCGCGGCGCTGGGCAGTATGGATTTCGTCCTCGGAGACACGGACCGGTAACATGACTTTTTCTCCTGAACTTGAAGCGCGCTTCGACGCATTCCTGGCAAAGTACCCGGCGGACCGCAAGCGTTCCGCACTCATCCCGATGCTGATATACGGGCAGGATGAAGTAGGCTCCATCACCGATGAGCTGGTGGAAGAAGTGGCAAAGCGGACCGGCGTCACCCCGCTGCAGGTGCGGGAAGTTTCCGGCTTCTACTCCATGCTGCACCCCAAGCCGATGGGCAAGTTTCACGTCCAGGTTTGTACCAATATTTCCTGCCTGCTGGTGGGCGGCGAAGAGCTCTACGAACAGGCTTGCCACAAGCTGGGCCTGGGCCACAAGCAGGTTTCCGCCGATGGCCGCATTTCGCTGGAAGAAGTGGAATGCATGGGTGCCTGCTCCTGGGCCCCGGCCGTGCAGATCAACTACGACTTCTGGCACGATGTGACGCCCGTCCAACTCGACAAGCTTCTCGACGGGCTGAAAGCCGGCAAAGATCCCGATCAGATTACCGAAGTCCCGAAGGTGAATTGCTGATGTACAACCCGCCGAATCCCCTCGAAGTTCAGGTATTGACGCGCCGGTTCCGCCTGCCGAACCCGCACCGTATCGATACGTATCTCGCGAACGAAGGCTACAAGGCGCTCGAAAGAGCCCTGGCTATGTCGCAGGACGACATTATCAACGAAGTCAAGGAGTCCGGGCTTCGCGGTCGTGGCGGCGCAGGCTTCCCGACTGGTCTCAAGTGGAGCTTCGTTCCCCGCACTTCCCCCAAGCCGAAGTACATCATGGTGAATGCGGACGAATCCGAGCCCGGCACCTGTAAAGACCGGCTGCTGATGGAGTTCGACCCGCACCAGCTGATCGAAGGCATCATCATTGCAGGCCAGGCGATTGGTGCAGAACAGGGCTACATTTACATCCGCGGTGAGTTCCGTTACCTGATCGATCACATGGACCGGGCGATCACCGAGGCCTATGCCCGCGGTTATCTTGGTTCCAATATTGCGGGTAGTGGCCGCACGTTCCATCTCGCCACCCACTCCGGCGCCGGCGCGTATGAGTGCGGTGAAGAATCTGCCCTGCTCGAATCGTTTGAAGGCAAGCGTGGCAACCCCCGTATTCGCCCCCCGTTCCCGGCTGTTGCAGGCGCTTATCAATGTCCCACCATTCTGAATAACGTGGAGACGTTCTGCGCTGTCCCGGCGATTATCCTGAGCGGTGCGGCTTATTTCGCCGGTCTGGGCAGCCCCAAAAATGGTGGTACCCGGTTGTTCTGTCTTTCCGGCCACATCAACAAGCCCGGCGTTTACGAACTTCCCATGGGCTTCAACCTGATGCGGATGATCAACGAAGTCGGCGGCGGCATGCGCGGTGGCAAGAAGCTGAAGGCCGTTATTCCCGGCGGCTCGTCCTGCCCGGTTCTCAAAGCCGATGAGTGCGATCTGGCGATGGATTTTGACAGCGTGGCCGCTGCGAAGTCGATGCTCGGTTCCGGTGGTGTTGTGGTGATGGACGAAGACACCTGCATGGTCAAAGCTGCCCTGCGCATCATGAAGTTCTACGCGCATGAAAGCTGCGGCTGGTGCATTCCGTGTCGCGAAGGTACGGCTTGGCTGAAGAAGCTGCTGCAACGTTTCCACGACGGCATGGGCACCCGCAGCGACATCGTGCTGATTGGCGATCTTTCGAAAAATATGCTGGGCCGTACTTTCTGCCCGCTGGGCGATGCGGCGGCGATGCCGACCATCGCATTTGTGGAGAAGTTCCGCGACGAATTCGAAGCGCATCTTGACGGGAAGCCTTGCCCCTATGAGAAGGGTTCCCGGCTTGTGGCGGCATAAAGGGATTTGAATGGCTGATCTGGTAAAGTTCACAATTGACGGACGCGAGATGGAGGCCCCGGCGGGCACCCTCGTGATCGAGGCCGCCCGGCAAAACGGCGTCGAGATCCCGTCGTTCTGCTATTACGAAGGCTATTCGCTGCAGGCTGCCTGCCGCATGTGTCTGGTCGAAGTGGAAAAGATGCCCAAGCTGCAGGTGGCGTGCACCATGCCTGTCGGCAACGGCATGGTCATCAAGACCGACACTGCTCAGGTAAACGCCGCACGCAAAGGCACACTGGAGTTCCTGCTCGCCAACCACCCGCTCGATTGTCCCGTTTGCGACAAGGGTGGCGAGTGCGAACTGCAGGATATGGTGTTCCGCTACGGCGCCGGCGAAAGCCGCTTCACGGAAACCAAGATCCATTTTGATGAGCAGCAGTGGTCCCCGGTGGTCTTCTACGATGCCCCCCGCTGCATTCTTTGCTTCCGCTGCGTTCGCGTTTGTGATGAGGGTATGGGAGTCGGCGCTCTGGGTGTCGTAAACCGCGGCGCGGTTTCGCTGATCGCTCCCAACATGCAGGATCATCTGAACTGCGATGAATGCGGCCAGTGTATCGACATCTGCCCGGTCGGCGCGCTCACCAGCGGCACGTATCGTTATCAGACCCGTCCCTGGGAGATGGAGCACGTCGGAACTATCTGCACGCATTGTTCCGATGGCTGTAAGACGACCCTCGGTGTCCGGCAGGATGAAATTGTTCGCGGTAATAATCGCGACCGGTCCGGCATCAACGGCGAGTTCCTCTGTATTAAGGGTCGCTACGCTTTCGATTTCTACAACCACGCGGAACGCCTGCAGACCCCCATGGTTCGGGGCGTGGATGGCAAGCTCGCGCCAGCCTCCTGGTCGAAGGCGCTGCAGACCATCGCGGCGAAGTTTGGGGAAGTCAAGGGACGCGGCGGCAAGCTCGGCATCGTCGGTTCCAACCACTCCACCAACGAAGAGAATTTCTACCTGCAAAAGTTTGCGCGGGAATGCCTGGGCACCAACAGTATCGACCATCGCCGCACCGGTGATGTGACGACACTGATTGACGCGCTTTCCGCCACAACCGGCAAGCTGGCTACCAGCACAGATCTCTCTGAGCAGAAGGCATTCCTGATCATCGGGGCGGATCTCGCGATTGAGCACCCGCTTCTGGCTTTCCGCATTCGTGAGAATTTCCGGCATCATGCAGCCCGCGTTTACACCATCACCGCCGGAGCGGTTCGGGAAGACGATCTGGCCGTGAAGTCGATCCACAAGGCGCGCTTCACTGAGTTGGAAGCGCTTTCGGAACTTCGTGATGCGCTCGCCGCTGAGCCCAACCTCGTCATCCTCTTCGGTGATTCTGTTAAGGGCGAAGATGTCCGCAAGCTGGTGGATTTTGGTTCTTCCCTCGGCAACCCGGTCAGCTACTGCGCGCTGGTCGATTACTCGAACTCGCGTGGCGCCATCGACATGGGTCTGGTTCCTGAACTGCTGCCCGGCTATCACGCGGCCTCCACCCCCGGCCTGAACGTCAGCGAAATGCTGTTAGCGACGGATCTGGATGCCTTCTGGGTCATCGGTGAAAACCCTCTGCGAGAAGCGAAGCTGGCTGCGAAACGCCCGTTCATCGTTGTGCAGGATATGTTCCTGACCGAAACCGCCCAAAAGGCGGACGTGGTTCTGCCCTCGGCCAGCGCCTACGAAAAGAACGGTACCGTCACCAACGGCTGTGGCGAAGTGCAACGCCTGAAGCGCGCCGTCTCCACGCTCGGCACCAAGCCGGATCTGGAAATCATCGGCCTGATCGCGAAAGAAATGGGCTTTGCCCCGCAGATAGGCCCCTGGCTGCCGGATACGATCTACAACGAAATTCGCCGCACCGTCAAAGGCTACGACATTCCGCTGCCGCTGGTCACACTCGGCGCGCAGCAGACCATGCCGGTGAATGGCAGAGTTGGCGCACAAACCAACCCCGACCTCATCGCTTCCGCTCACGAAGGTTTATTCACGTCGGGGACCATGGGGCGGTATTCTAAAATACTGAATTCGGTCATCGAAAAACGGGCTTCTTCTGAAAGCGCGCCCGGGAGCGCACACCAGTAATGGAATTTCTCGTCATCACTCTCATCAAGCTCGCGATCATCACGGCCCTCTTCATGACGACACTCGCCTACCTGCAGTGGGTAGAGCGCAAGGTGATCGCGCATGTGCAGGTTCGCATGGGTCCGTCGCGGGTTGGCCCTCACGGCTTATTGCAGCCACTGGCAGATGTGATCAAGCTGATCACGAAAGAAGGCGTTCTGCCGCCGCATGTGAATGCGGGTTACTATCTGTTGGCCCCGTTCCTCGCCGTCTTCATGGCGCTGATTTCCATCTCGATCATCCCGTTCGGCGGCGCCATCGATATCCCGGCCATGCAGATCGCGGGCAAGACCTTCGGCCCCTACCACACCATGATGGAACTCGCGAACGTCAACATGGGAGTCCTGATGATTCTGGCCGTCAGCTCCATGGGCGTTTACGGCATCGCTCTGGCAGGCTGGTCTTCCAACAACAAGTACGCACTGCTTGGCGGACTTCGCAGCTCCGCACAGATGATCAGCTACGAACTCCCCATGAGTCTGGCGATCGCGTCGCCCCTGCTGATGGCGGGAACTTTGCAGCTTCGTGGTATCGCGGATTCGCAAGCCGGTTTCTACCTCGGTCTCTTTCCTAAGTGGGCCATCTTTCAGATGCCTGCTCCCCAGATCTTCGCTTTCATTATTTTCATGATCGCGGCGTTCGCCGAAACCAACCGAATTCCCTTCGATCTTCCGGAAGCGGAAAACGAACTCGTCGCCGGCTTCCACGTTGAGTATTCCAGCATGACCTTCGCCAGCTTCTTCATGGCGGAATATGCCAATATGATCACGGTCTGCTCGGTCGGCACCCTGCTGTTCCTCGGTGGATGGCAACCGCTCTGGCCCGCTGCTCTCGGCTCCAACTTTGTCGCCCCGCTCATCTTCCTGGGCGTCGGCCTGATCTGCCTCTACCACGGTTTGAACCCCGCGCGTCCCTTTGACCGCATCACGCTGCCGGTCTTCGCAGTCGTCTTCTTCGGCCTCGCCGGACTGATGGCCTTCCCGCCACTCGTCCCCGTGCTGACGCCGCTGTTCTGGTTCCTGGCCAAGGTCGGATTCCTGCTTTTCGTCTTCATCTGGATTCGCGCAACGCTGCCCCGCTTCCGGTATGACCAGCTCATGAGTTTCGCCTGGAAGTTCCTTTTCCCCGCAGCGCTCCTGAATCTGTTGCTGACTGGATTTCTGGTGGCACTGATTTCATGAGGAAAGCCTCCTAGATGGACCTATTTTTCTTCTCACTCTTCGCGTTGATCGCTCTGATCTGCGCCATTAACGTGGTGCTGCAAAAGCATCCGATTTCGAGCGCCCTGTCGCTGGTCGGTGTCATGGCCTCTCTCGCCGTGCTGTACCTGATGCTGGGAGCGGAGTTCGTCGCCATGGCGCAGGTCATCGTCTACGCAGGCGCTGTCATGGTGCTGTTCATCTTCGTCATCATGCTTTTAAACGCAGGCCTCGAAGAACACCGCGGTCGCTCGTGGGTCGCTAAGATTTTCGGATTTCCTGCCTTTATCGCGCTGATTGGCCTGCTCTGCCTCTTCGTGAACAAGTGGTTCCCGAATTCGGGCTCGGTCAAATTCGGCGACTTTATGGGCGGCGGCGCCAAAGAAATCGGTATGGCGCTCTTTACTGAATACCTGCTGCCATTTGAAGTCACTTCCGTACTCATCCTCATCGCCATCATCGGCGCGATTGTTCTCGCCCGAAAGGAACTGGACTAATCGATGGACCCCTCCGCAGCGCTTGAAGTCGTCAAGAACGGCGTTCCCATTACCTGGTATCTCACTCTGAGTGCCATCCTGTTCTCCATCGGCGTGGCCGGCTTCATTATCCGGCGCAACATTATCACCGTGTTCATGTGCATCGAGCTGATGCTGAATGCGGTTAACCTGAGCTTCATCGCTTTCGCCCACCAGCACAGGCAGGTCAGCGGACACCTCTTCACGTTCTTCGTGATGGTCGTCGCGGCCGCTGAAGCTGCCGTCGGCCTCGCGATCATCCTGACGGTGTTCAAGAATCGCTCTACCCTGAACATCGACGAAATTAACACCCTGAAGAACTGATGCAGAACCTCTGGATTATCCCTGCCCTCCCGTTCCTCGGCTTTCTGGTGAACGGCATTTTCGGGCGCAAACTGCCGAAGGCGGTCATCAATGCCATCGCGATCCTGAGCGTCGCATTTGCCTTTGCCAAAGTTGTTGCGGTCGGCCTTTCAACAGACTGGGGTGCACAACCAGTCCACGAACACCTGTTTACCTGGATCAAGAGCGGCGCCTTCGAAGTCGGCTGGGATTTCGCCGTCGACAGGCTGACCATGATCATGCTGATGATCGTCACCGGCGTCGGCTCGCTCATCCACATCTATGCCACCGGCTACATGGCGCATGAGGAGGGCTACTACCGGTTCTTTGCCTACCTGAACCTGTTCATGTTCTTCATGCTGAACCTGGTGCTGGGTGGCAATTACCTGATTTTGTTCGTCGGCTGGGAAGGCGTCGGTCTGTGCAGCTATCTGCTGATCGGCTTCTACTTTGTTAAGAAAAGCGCCACCACTGCAGGCAACAAGGCGTTCATCGTCAACCGCATCGGCGACTTCGGCTTTGCCCTCGCCATGTTCCTGATTGTAGTCACCTTCGGCACGCTTGATTTCGGCAAGGTCTTCGAGGCCGCGCCGGGCAAGCCCGTCGAAGTTCTGACCGCCATCGCGTTCCTGATGCTGCTGGGAGCCACCGGTAAATCGGCACAGATTCCCCTGTATGTCTGGCTGCCGGACGCCATGGAAGGCCCCACCCCCGTATCGGCCCTCATCCACGCCGCCACCATGGTGACCGCCGGCGTTTATATGTGCGCCCGCTCGGCCGCGATCTTCACACACGCGCCCGCCGCCATGGAAGCCGTCGCCCTGATTGGCCTCGCGACCGCATTCTTCGCCGCCACCATCGGCATCACGCAGTACGACATTAAGAAGGTTTTCGCGTACTCCACGGTTTCGCAGCTTGGGTATATGTTTCTGGGCGTCGGCGTCGGAGCTTTCTCCGCCGGTATCTGGCACCTGATGACCCACGCGTTCTTCAAAGCGCTCCTCTTCATGGGCGCCGGCAGCGTCATCCACGCCTGCGGCGGCCAACAGGATATGCGCCACATGGGTGGCCTGCGAAAATACACTCCCTGGACGATGGGAGTTCTGGCTTGCGCTTCTCTGGCGATTGCCGGTTTCCCCTTTACCTCCGGGTTCTTCAGCAAAGACGCAATCCTTGGCGCCGCCTACGAACATGCCCCCTGGATGTTCTGGGTTGGCGTTGTGACCGCCGGCATGACCGCTTTCTATGTATGGCGCGCCTTCTGGATGACCTTTTGGGGTGAGTACAAGGGCAACAAACAAGCAAACGGTCACGACGCACATGGACATGACCCCCACCACGGCCACGGTGATCCGCACGAATCTCCCTGGTCGATGCTCGCTCCGCTGGTCGTACTCGCGTTTCTCTCGCTCTTCGGCGGTTTACTCTTCAATGTCCCGCACATGCTGGAATCCATGTTCCCCGTGAAGGAAGTGGAAGGTGAAGCGACTCTGACCGCGATCTCGGTCGGGTTTGGCCTCTTCGGTATCGCTCTCTCTTACTACATGTACGTAATGAACAAGGAATTGCCGGGCAAGATCGCCAATGTATTGGGCGGCCTGTACCGCTTGGTTTACGACAAGTATCGCGTCGATGAAGCTTACGACGCCGCCATTGTCACCCCGGCCATCGAAGGTTCCAAAACCGTCCTCTGGCATGGTGTGGATCAGGGCGTCATTGATGGAGCAGTCAACGGCGTCGGTTACCAGGCACGCGCCATTGGACACATTCTCAAACTCTTTCAATCCGGTAACATCAGAAGTTACGCCACCTGGGTGGCGGTCGGGGCAGTCGCCTTGCTCATTGCACTGGGCCTCAACGGAGGTGTGAAGTGAATCTTCTCGACCTCGTAATCGCCCTCCCGGCCATCGGTTTCCTCGTCGCGCTGCTCATTCCGCGCGCCATGGAAAATTTCATCCGCCTCTTCGCGCTCGGCTTTTCACTCCTCACTTTCGCCGTTTCGATGATGCTGGTCCTCGGCTTCGAGGCAGGCAAAACCGGACAACAGTTCGTCACCAATGTCGTCTGGATCCAGAACCCGGAAATTCACTATCACGTTGGCATTGATGGTCTGAGCCTCTGGCTGATCATCCTGTCAACGTTCCTGACGCCCATCGCCATCGGCCTCTCCTGGAAGTCTATCCACGAACGCTCGAAGGAATACTTCGCGTTCCTGCTTCTGCTTGAGTTCGGCCTGGTAGGGGTGTTCGCGTCATGGGATCTCTTCCTGTTCTACGTCTTCTGGGAAGTGGTGCTGGTCCCGATGTACTTCCTCATCGGCATCTGGGGCCACGACCGCCGCATCTACGCAGCCGTCAAGTTCTTCCTGTACACCATGGCCGGTTCCGTGCTGATGCTGGCCGCGATCATCTTCCTGTATACGCAGGCGGGCACCTTCGACTACGCTGCGATTCTGTTCCAGTTCCAGAGCGGCAAGATCGTCCTGAACCACTTGCAGGAAACGCTTTTGTTCCTGGCCTTCTTCATTGCCTTTGCCATCAAAGTGCCGCTCTTCCCGCTGCACACCTGGTTGCCGGATGCGCATGTGGAAGCGCCCACCGCCGGGTCGCTGATGCTGGCCTCGGTCATGCTCAAAATGGGTACCTACGGGCTGGTTCGTTTCTGCCTCCCGATGTTCCCGACAGCCGCCCGCGAAAATGCCCCCTGGATCGTGATACTGGCGATCATCGGCATCGTCTACGGTGCGCTGGTCGCCATGGTGCAGCCCAATATGAAGAAACTGGTTGCCTACTCTTCTGTCAGCCACCTCGGTTTCGTCGTCCTCGGCATCTTCTCGTTCACGCAGATCGGGCTGGACGGTGCGGTCTACCAGATGCTGAATCACGGCATCTCAACCGGCGCACTGTTCCTGCTGGTCGGGTTCCTCTACGAACGGCGGCACTCGCTCGAAATCTCAGCCTACGGCGGTGTTGCAACAGCAGCCCCCTGGTTGGCGACCCTCTTCATGATCACCACCTT
>JBBQDH010000137.1:0-15878 GCA_038319515.1 Bryobacterales bacterium | reverse complement strand
ACGTCGGACAGCCCGGACGTGCGCCACAACTGGCCCCGCAAGCGCGGTTTCGACTATGCGTATTCCACCATCGTCGGCGCCAACAATTACTTCAATCCGCACCGCCTCATCCGCAACGACGAATACATCCAGCCCACCGGCGATTACTATTACACCGAAGCGCTTTCCCGGGAAGCCGCCGGTTACATCGGGAAGCAGAAGGGCGCGGCCAATCCCTTTTTCATGTATCTCGCCTATACGGCCCCGCACTGGCCGCTGCATGCGCGCGAGGAGGATATTCAGAAGTACGCCGGCCGCTATGCGGGCGGCTGGGATAAACTGCGCGCTGAGCGCTACCAGCGCATGCCGGCGGCGGGGGCGGTCGATCAGAAATGGGGCATCGCCCCGCGCGATCCTGACATCCCGGCCTGGGATTCCGTGCCCAACAAAGAGCAATAACTTACTTCGCTTACCACGCGTGATAGAGTGTCTGGATGTCAGACATTTTCTCGGACAAAGAAGTCACGGTCAGGTGTCCCGGTTGCGGACA
This sequence comes from Bryobacterales bacterium, assembly GCA_038319515.1. Lineage (GTDB taxonomy): Bacteria > Acidobacteriota > Terriglobia > Bryobacterales > Bryobacteraceae > BOG-234. The sequence continues at coordinate 15,349 of JBBQDH010000137.1, read as the reverse complement.
TGAATTCCAGCACAAAGTCGGAGGGTTGAAGGGTAATCCGAAGATCACATGCCCTGGATGCAGGAGGCCGATTCAGATCAAATCTGGCAATCTCGACTCCTCGCTCGACAGCGTCAATAAAGCGATTGACGACCTCAAGAGGAAGTTCTGAAAGTAGCCCAACGACATCCAGTATTGGGCTGGCGTCGGCGCTGATCGAAATTTCCAGGCTTTCCATAACGCAATTCTCCTGTAGACTTGGAATTGCGCTAGAACGAAGAATGGCGGAAATGTTTCTGGAAAGTTGAACGCTTTCTGCTTGGCGGCCCAATGCGTTCGTCCTTTCGAGTTGACACTACAAGTGTGTCACAGCAAAAGGACGGTTGTCAAAATGGTCTCCACCGAAGCTTTTCCCTCATTGATGCGGCCAGCGCCGCCAGCTTGCCTCTTCGAGAATTCAAACAGGCTGGTGAGCCTGTGGGATATGCTGCACTTCAAAGCCCATGATTTTGTTGGAGCATTTTCGACGCTGGGGCAGGCAATGGCTAGCCTCAGGCTTGGCCAAATGCCATCGAAGCGGGACGTGCTCTCTGCCCAGCTAAATCTCGACATGCTTCGTGGCTATTGCGAAGCGCTGGAGTTGGAGTATTCTTGCATGGTGATAGAGCGCTACGGGGCGAAGCCGCCGTTGAATGCGGACGATATTTGCAACGCGCTCTTTGATATACAATCGCGGATTCGGGACGAGTTGAGCCTACGCCTTTATGTGCAGGTTTCATCTCATCTGGCCAAGCACTACGAGCCAAAGAGTCCGCCCTTCGGCGATCTTGTTTTTAATCAATTTGGTGCCGCGGCTGAAGACGTGATCGAGGCCGGCAACTGCTTAGCTTTGGAGCGGAGCACTGCTTCCGTGTTCCATCTTATGCGTGTCATGGAGAGCGGACTAAAGACGCTTGCCTCGGAACTCGGCATTCCTTATGCGCCAAGCTGGGAATCGTACTTGCGGCAAATCGCGGCAGTCTTGGAGTCGGACTGGAAGTCTAAGCCTGCTGACGTACGCGCCAAGCAGCCATTCTATCGAGACGTGGCAGGGGATCTGCAACTCGTGAAGATGGCTTGGAGAAATCCTACGATGCATATAGTGAAGAACTACAGCCAAGATGAAGCCGTGAGAATTTATGGATGCGTCAAGCAGTTTATGGTGCGCCTGGCTGAGGCTGGGCTTCACGATGCCTATTCCATGGCATGATGAAGCCGTGAAGCAACCAGCCGAAATGATCGAAGGGCCAGAAGCATGGGAGCGGTTCCGCGCCGCCATGAAGACGATTGTCGCGGTTCCGAAGTCTTCCATGCCGCCATCACCATTCGGCAAGCGCAAGCAAACGAAAAAGCCGACCACCCGCAAGGGCTAGTCGGCTATCTTTTTCCCGCGCTTCTGCCTTGCGCGCTCCTTCTCAGTTAGCGCACGTTTCCAGTTCGGGCACCTTGCCAGTGAGTTGGTTCTAGGTGAGGCGCTTACCCACGATATGGCTCGTTGCCAGGCGGAACCGGTCGAAGTCGTCCATCTCCTTGCGGTTGTTATAGCGGAACATCTGCTCGTCCAGATACCGGAACAGGTGGAAGGGTTCGACGCTGATGTAGGTTCCATTCAGGCCGCGCTTCACGAGACTCCAGAAGTTCTCCAGCCCGTTGGTGTGGACATTACCGCGAACGTATTCCACTGCATGATCGACAACGGCGTGTTCGAATTCATCCAGACCTTCATACGACTTCAGCGCGTCAGTGTAGAGCGCTGAGCCAGCTTCCACGTGCTGCCGAACTTCGGCCTGAAGCGCCTTCTTCTTTCGGCTGTCCACAACCTTCGTACGGACCTTGCCGCCGCGCTGAAGGATGCCCAGCACCATCGCCTTATCCTTGCCGCCAGTGCCGGTGATCTTAACGGCCCTCTTGTCGGCGTGCATGTTGCGAGACTTGCCGCCAATGAAGGTTTCGTCGGCTTCTACTTCGCCAGACAACGGCTTGTCGAACGATCCGGAATGAAGGGCGAAGCGAATCCGGTGATCCATAAACCATGCAGACTTCTGAGTAATTCCCAGATCGCGATGGACCTCATACGAAGATATCCCGTTCTTGCAATTCACGATGAGCCATACGGCGGTGAGCCACTTGTCCAGGCCGATCGGAGAGTCTTCAAAAATAGTGCCAGTCTTCAGGCTGAAGCGCGGGCGGTCATGCTTTCCGTAGCATTTCCAGACTCGTGCGTTGGCGAGATAGGTTACATGATCGGAATCGCAATACGGACACCGCACCGTACCGTCAGGCCACCGAAGTTCGATCATGAACCGTTTGCAGTTCTCGTACTCCGCGAAGTGGACAATTGCGGCTTGCAGATTGCGGGGCGATTCCATAACTCAAGTATGCCGGACTCGTCCTGGTAAGTCAAGTAAGTTATTGCCCAACAAAGAGTGGCAGCAACGCCGTATGGAAGTCTACGCGGCACAGGTCACCGCGCTTGATCGCGGCATTGGCCAGGTGCTGCAAGCCATCAAAGACAGCGGCGCGGAAGAGAACACGCTGGTGATGTTCATGGCCGATAACGGCGGCTGTGCAGAAACCATCGCCAACAGACCAAACCCCGGCTATGCAACCGAAACCCTCACCGGCGAGCCGGTCACGTGGGGAAACCGCCCCGGAATTATGCCCGGCCCCGGCACCACTTTTCAAAGCTACGGACCGGAATGGGCACACCTGAGCAACACGCCCTTCCGCATGTACAAACACTGGGTGCATGAGGGCGGCATTTCGTCCCCGCTCATCGCCCGCTGGCCCGCGCAGATCAAAGAAAAGGGCAGCTGGACGCACCAGGCCGGGCACATCATCGACGTGATGGCTACGTGTCTGGACGCCGCCGGTGTTGCCTACCCGAAGACTTACCAGGAACACACCATCACGCCACTGGAAGGCAAATCCCTGTTGCCATCACTTCGCCAGACCAGGCGCACCACGCCGCGCAACCTCTACTGGGAACATGAAGGCAACCGCGCCGTGCTGGATGGCGACTGGAAGCTGGTCTCCAAATACAAAGGCCCCTGGGAACTCTATAACCTGGCCGAAGACCGCATCGAAACCAAAGACCAGGCCGCCGCACAGCCCGACCGCGTGAAGAAAATGGAAGCGCAGTACCAGGCCTGGGCGGACCGCGCTCAGGTGATCCCGTGGGGCGAACTAAAGCGAACCTGATTAAGGCTACGCATCGAGTCTACTTCATCGATTTCGGCTTGAAGTTAACGATTTCTTTGTATTTTTCGAGCGTGTTGTAGACGATCGGGCAGTACGTCGCACGGTCGATCATCTGCCACATACGGCTCTGGATGGAGCCCTTGCCGCGAATCAGATGCGGGAAGTCGCTGCAGGTATCCGGACGCGCCTCGTAAACTGTGCAGTCGTTGCCGTCCAGAAAAATGCAGCCCTTCTCGTTGCGGCGCAGGATCAGTTCTTCTGCCTCGTCCTCTTCCTGGACGGACATGGTGGTGTACTCGGCCACGAACTGATTCGGGGTCATCCCGAAGAACTTCGCGAGCCGTGCAACATCGCGCTCCGCGATATTCGTTTCCGCCACTTTGCAGCAGTTCGCGCAGGCGCGGCAATCGGTCTGATCTTCAATCTCTTCAGCCACATGCCGGAACTGGCGCTCCGGGAAGTAATGCGCCTTCATATGGCGGCGGAAAAGCTCGTTTTCCTTCAGTTTCTTTTCGCCCAGGCGCTTGATCTGGACCAGATCGGTAATCACTACCTTTCAGGGTACCCAATCAGGCGACAGGAACTGAGAGAATGTTTCAAATGCCTCATCACGACCCGTCGATAGCCCAGTGGGACAAATCATTCTTTGGCCACCCGCGCGGTCTCTCCACCTGTTTCTTCACCGAAATGTGGGAACGGTTCAGCTACTACGGCATGCGGGCGCTGCTGATCCTCTTCATGACGGCCACGGCAGCGAAGGGCGGACTGGGCTTCCCGACTTCGAAGGCTGGTGCGATTTACGGTCTCTATACCGCCATCGCGTATCTGATGAGCCTGCCCGGCGGCTGGATTGCCGACCGCATTCTGGGCCAGCGCAAGGCCGTACTCTACGGAGGGATCTGTATCGCCCTCGGGGAATTCTGCCTGGCTGTTTCCAGCATCAGGATGTTCTATCTGGGCCTGGCGCTGGTGGCCTGCGGGACGGGTTTGCTAAAGCCGAATATCAGCACCATGGTGGGCTGCCTTTACGGCAAGGACGACAAGCGGCGAGACGCCGGCTTTTCGGTTTTTTATATGGGCATTAACACCGGTGCATTTCTCTCCCCCCTTGTCTGCGGCTATCTGGGCGAGAACTACGACTGGCACTACGGCTTCCTGGCGGCGGGCGTGGGGATGGCGATCGGCGTGATCCAGTATTCTCTGGGCGCGAAGTATCTGGGGCAGGCCGGGCTGACGAGCGTAGGCACCGAGGCCGACCGAAAGCTGTTCGTCCGCCTGCTGGCAGGGTTTGTTGGCGTCATTGCCATCGGCGCGGCTCTCACCTTTCTGGGCGTGATGAACCCCACGGCGGAGAAACTATCCGACATTTTCGGCACCGGCCTGCTGCTGGTGGTGGTCGTGTTCTTCGGCTGGCTGCTGACGTCGAAGGACTATACGCCTATTGAACGGCGGCGTTTTTGGGTGATTCTGGTGCTGTTCCTCGCCGCCGCGCTGTTCTGGTCGGCGTTCGAACAGGCGGGGTCCACCCTCAACCTGTTCGCCGAACGCAACACGAACCTGCACGCCTGGGACTTCCCGCTTTGGGGCCTGTTCCGCGCCAGTTACTACCAGAGCTTCAATTCCCTGTTCATGATTTTCGGCATGGCGGTCTTCTTCTCGTGGTTGTGGCTGAAGCTGGGCAGGAATGAGCCGGGCAGCACCGCGAAGTTCTCCATCGGGCTGCTGTTCGCCGGGCTGGGATTCGCCATCCTGATTCCCATCGCCAACTCGACCAACGTCAGTCCGTGGTGGCTGGCGCTGACCTATATGCTGCACACGGTGGGCGAACTCTGCCTGAGTCCGGTTGGCCTGAGCGCCATGACGAAGCTGGCTCCGGCGCGCGCGGTCGGGCTGATCATGGGCGTCTGGTTTCTGGCGACGTCGGTTGGCAACTTCATTGGCGGACGGCTGGCATCGGTCTATGAAACCTTCCCGCTGCCGCAGCTATTTGCCCTGGTCGCCGGGTTCTGCTTCCTGCTGGCGATTGTGCTGGTGTTCATGATCCGCCCCATGCGCGGACTTTCCGAAGGGGTGAACTAAGTTGCAGGCGATTTGGGAGCGGTACCGGGACCAGTTTCCCGTCACGAAGAACCTGATTTATCTAAACCACGCGGCAGTTTCGCCGCTCAGCCGCCGGTGCGCGGAGGCGATGCAGGGGCTGGCCCAGGACGCGCTGGACTGGGGCAGTTTCCACTACGGCGACTGGATGGAAACTTACGACGGGCTACGGAAATCGACCGCGCAACTGATCAACGCGAAGCCCGCCGACATCGCGATTGTGAAGAATACGTCAGAAGGCGTGGCGACCATCGCGATGGGGATGGACTGGAAACCGGGCGACGTGATGGTGGCGTTTGAGGAGGAGTTCCCGGCCAACTTCTTTCCGTGGAAGCAGCTGGAATCTGAGGGCGTGGTGGTGCGGTGGCTCTCGATTTACGATCCGTTGGAACGAATAGACGAAGCCGCCAGAGGGGCGAAGCTGCTGGCGATCAGTTTCGTCAATTACCTGAATGGATACCGCGTAAACTTAAAAGAAACAGGGGCGATCTGCGCGCGGCACGAGTGTTTCTATTTCGTGGATGCGATTCAGGGGATGGGGGTGTTTCCGATTGACGTGGAGGACGCGAAAATCGACGCCCTGGCCGCCGACGCCCACAAATGGATGATCGGGCCGGAGGGCTGCGGGGTGCTGTACGTGCGACAGGAACGCCAAAAACAAATCAAACCCAGACAGATTGGCTGGACCAATTTCGCGCATTACAACGACTACGCCTCCCGGGACATGACCCTGCGACCGGATGCCGGGCGGTATGAATCCGGGACACTGAACACCATTGGTTGCCATGGCGTACGGGCGGCGGTGGACTTTCTGCTGGAGGTGGGGGTGGAGAATATCCGCCCGGCCGTGCAGGGTTTGGCAGACCGGATCTATGAGGGTGCCCAGGAAATTGGGTTCGAGTGTGCAATTTCGCGAACACCGGAAACCGGGAGCGGAATCGTGACGGTTCGGAAGCGGGGCGTTGACAGCGCGCTGATCGCCCGCAAACTGAAGGATGCCGGAATTGTGGTGGCGACGCGCCAGGGATGGGTTCGGTTGTCCCCGCACTTCTACATCTCGCCGGATGACATTGAGCGGACGTTGGCGGAGCTGAAGGACACCTTAAAAGATCGCGACGAATAATGCCTCCTTCCCCTCTTGGCGACGACGAGTTCGAGCGGCTGGCAGAACTGGATCGCTATGCGATTTTGTCGACTCCACCGGAGGAGATGTTTGACACGATCACGAAGCTGGCCGCGCGGCTTTTTCACTGCCCGATCGGACTGTTGAGCTTTGTCGCGACGAACCGGCAGTGGTTCAAGAGTTGCATCGGGCTGGGTGTCAGCGAAACTTCCCGCGATGTGTCGCTCTGCTCCTGGGTCATCCTGAGCGATTCGGTTTTGGTGGTTCCCGATGCGACCGATGACCCCCGCTTTGCGGATAATTCCCTGGTGAACTTAGAAGGAGGCATCCGGTTTTATGCCGGCGCACCGTTGATCTCGCCCCGGGGGTTCAACATCGGGACTCTTTGCATCATCGACACCGTTCCCAGACCCCTGGGTCTTACCGGGGAAGAGATCGCTACTCTCACGGACCTTGCCCGGATTGTGATCACCCATCTGGAAGAACGCGTGTCCGCTCAGAAGGCCGGTGAAGTAAATGACATCCTTCAAACCACGCTGGCCAGTATTGGCGATGGAGTCCTCGCGGTCGACCGCGAGGGACTGATCACTTTCATGAATCCCGTTGCGGAGACCCTGTGTGGCTGGGGGCAGGAAGAAGCACGGCAAAGGCCCGTCGAAGAGGTTTTTAAAATCGTTGGCGAAACAAGTCGTCAGGTGATCGAAAATCCCGCGCTTCAATCGATCACGGAAGGCTGCGTCGTTGGCCTCCCGAACCATACGGTTTTGCTGACGAAGGACGGCAGGGAACTTCCGATAGATGACAGCGGAGCGCCCATCCACCGGGGCGGGAGCATTGTTGGCGGCGTCCTGATCTTTCGGGACGTGACGACAAGGCGGGTGGCCGAGCGGGTGCTCGAATACAACGAGGATCAATTTCGCCGCACATTCGCGAACGCCCCGCTCGGCCTGGTGCTTACACAGCTGGATGGCCGCTTCATTGAATCCAATGAGGCCTATCGGAAACTCACCGGATATGCTGAATCGGAACTGCACGATATCAACTTTATTTCACTCACACAACCGAGCCAAATAGAATCCAACCGCGCGCTTTTTCAACAACTGGTTGGCGAGCAAATTCCTTCCTATGTCATCGACAAACGGATCACCGTCAAAAATGGCGATTCGAAATGGGTCCGCGCCCATGCCTCGCTGCTCCGTGATGCCGCCGGACAGCCGAAAAGAGTAATCGGCCTCGTTGAAGATGTGACTGAGAGGAAGCTCGCCGAAGAACGATTCCGGTTCCTTGCCGAGAGCATTCCCCAAATGGTCTGGACAGCGTTGCCGGACGGTCTGCTCGACTACGTCAACGCCCCGGTAACGGAGTATTTTGAATCGCCTCAGGAATCCCTGCTCGGTGGAGGATGGCTGGCCTTCGTTCATCCTGAAGACCAGGCCCGTGCGGTCGCTCGCTGGAGCGAATCGTTGGCGAACGGAAATAATTACGAGACGCAATTTCGGTTAAAGCGCGGTAATGACCAGAGTTGGCGTCTGCACCTTGTCCGTGCCCTGCCGCTTATTGGAGCCCGCGGAACGCCGACACAGTGGTTCGGCACCTGCACGGATATCGAAGATCAGCAGCAGGCGATACGGCAGATCGAGGAAGATCGCCGACGCTGGCATGAACTTCTTTATCAGACACCTGCAGCTATCGTGGTGCTGCGTGGGCCCCGGCACATTCTGGAATGGATGAACCCTGCCTATGAAGCGCTTGTCGGTCGTTCGAAGGAGGCGCTTTGCGGGCGTCCTTTACTCGAAGCGCTACCCGAGCTTTCATCTCAGATATATGACGACCTTCTAAATAATGTCTATCGGCGGGGAGAACCATTTCAAGGTATCGAGTCATTGGCGCGTCTGGGCCCCGAACCGAACGCGAAAAATGTCTACCTCAACTTTGTCTATCTCCCGACGCGTAACAAGGCGGGCGAGATCGATGGAGTCTTCTCCCATATGACCGACGTAACCGAGATGGTGCTGGCCCGAAAGACAATCGAGGAGCGGGAATCTCAGTTCAAAGTGCTGGCCGAAGCGAACCCCCATCTGACCTGGATTGCGGATGAAACGGGGCATATCTTTTGGTACAACCAGCGCTGGTACACATACACCGGTTCGACGTTGGAAAGTATGGCTGGATGGGGCTGGCAGAGCGTTCACGATCCTGACGTTTTGCCGGAGGTGCTGAGAAAATGGCACTATGCGATTTCCCGCGGTGTGCCATTTGAGATGATCTTTCCGCTTCGCGGAGCCGACGGACAATTCGGGCAATTTCTTACCAGGGTCGAGCCAATCAAAGATGGGCAGGGCAATACCATTCGATGGTTTGGAACGAATACCGACATATCGAAGCAACTAAGGACAGAGGAGAAGCTGAGGCGGATCAACCGTGACCTTGAAGAGTTTTCCTACGTTGCCAGCCACGATTTGCAGGAACCACTTCGCACGGTCAACATCTACACTGAACTCCTGCTAAACGACAAAGGCACCAACCCGGAAGATCGGGTGATATTCGCCGGGTTCATTGCCTCCGGAGTCAGGCGCATGCGGACATTGCTCCAGGATCTGCTGGCATTTTCCCGCAACGTTCATGCAGAGGACGCTGTCGAAGGAACGGCAGATCTCTCCGCTGCTTTTAATGAAGCCATCGCCATTCTGAAGGTCCGAATTGTTGAGAGCGGAGCAATCATCGAGACCACTGCGCTCCCCGTCACGTTTGGCGAAACCTCTCAGATGGCCCACGTTTTCCAGAATGTGGTGTCGAACGCTCTGAAATATCGGAAACCGGAAACCGCACCGCGTATTCAGATCTCGGCTGTAAGGGAGAACAACATGTGGACGATCTCGGTAGCGGACAACGGAATCGGTTTCGACCCCGAATATGCCGAACGTATCTTCGGACTGTTCAAGCGGTTGTACGACAAAGAATATTCAGGGACTGGCCTCGGCCTCGCGATTTGTAAGCGCATTGTCGAACGATATGGAGGCCGCATGTGGGCAGAGAGCTGCCCCGGAGTCGGATCCACATTTCACTTCACCCTGCCGATTGCGCCTTGAGGCGGTGACCAAAACGCTACAGAGCGACTGCTAACATGGCAGACATGGAAAGACTGTCTGTACGGATAGAGAAATCTGGCAGAATTCTGATACCAGTCGCTGTGCGCCGACGCCTTGGTCTGATTGAAGGAGAGTCTGACATATTGTTGGAGATTGGGGACACACAGCCGATTGTGATGTCGACAAGGGCGCAGGCGCTGCGGCGTGCGCAGTTGCGTCTGGCGAACTATGTGCTGCCAGGGCGGCTGTTGTCGGAAGAACTGATCGCGGAACGCCGGCAGGAAGCACTTCGGGATACGTGACGCACCGACAATACCTTCTGGATGCGTCGGCGCTGCTTGCAGTATTGTTCAATGAGCCGGGGGCCGAGGTGGTTTCCGGACTGATTGACGACTGTTCAATCCACTCCGTGAATCTCGCCGAAACCGTGCGGAAAGTGCTGCAGACGGGTTTGCCGGAGGATGAGGCCGCAGCTATCCTGGACGAACTTAATCTGGAGGTCCACTCCGTACTGACTGTTGGCGAGGCCTTCGCGGCGGGACGGTTGGCCTCGCGGTCACGGTCGTTGGGGCTTTCGCTGGGCGACTGTGTGTGTCTGGCGGTGGCAGCTCAAACGGGCCAAACGGTGGTAACAGCGGACCGGACGTGGTCCGGCATCGCAGAACTGGCGGTTAAGATCGTACAGATCCGGTAGATCACCAGTCGGAAAACGATGTGGGAACCGATTTTGACGTACTCTGAGAGAAAGAGACACCGACATGGAAGTTCACATCAAGCATCGGGAACTTGAAGCCCGGCTGACTCAGTCAGCCGCGCAGCAGGGCATGCATACCGACGAGTTCGCGCAGGGCGTGCTTTCCCGATATTTCGATGAGGAAACCCGTTTTGTTGTAGCCGTCAAGCGGGGCGACGCTTCGCTCCGGAGCGGCGAGTATCTTACGCATGAGGAAGTTGGCGAACGCCTGAAGCGATTTCTGCGGCCCTGATGCAGATCCGTTGTTCACCTGAGGCTGCAGAGGACCTGGAGCGGATTTGCGAACGTGTTGGGCTCGATAGTCCTGAAGCGGCTCGTCGCGTTTGCGGGGTTTTTTACGAGGGTTGCGAGGGTCTGACGACTTTTCCCCGCGGGTTGAGCGCAACAGCCGCCGTATGCCGGGATGGCGTGAGTTGGTCTTCGCGCCTCTGCCGTGTTGTAGTTTGTTTGGTAGCCGAACGCTCGATTGAAATCACACGCGCCGTTGGGATCGGCGGACCAAACAACAGTTGCTCATAGTTTGTTACTCTCGGGCCATGGCGTTGATCGATGAAGTTCGGATGGATCGCACAGTGATATCGGTTGTGAAGACCGGCGAACCATCTGATGCCAGGGAATATTGGCGCTCGAAAACGATGCAGGAGCGGCTGGCGGCGCTGGAATTGACGCGACAGGTCTTTAATGACTACGACCCGGATACCACGCGATTTCAAAGAGTTCTTGAAGTTACTCGTTGCCCATGAAGCGCGGTTCCTTCTGATTGGTGGCTATGCCGTGAACGCATTTGGTTACGTTCGCAACACCGTCGATATGGATGTCTGGGTGGTGCCGGACAAGGATAACCAGGCGCGGGTGATTGCCGCCATTCGGGAATTCGGTTTTGCGAATGCTTCGACCGATCTGCTTGACGACGCGGATGCGATGGTGCGGATGGGGATGCCGCCGCTTCGGATACAGGTCTTGAAGCGAATCTCAGGCGTGGAATTTGAAGATTGCTGGTCCCGCCGCGTGATTCTGGACGATGCGGAACTGAAGATTCCGATGATCTCACTGGAGAATTTGAATGTGAACAAGCGGGCCACTGGGCGGAAGAAAGATCTGATTGATCTGGAGGAGTTGCCTTGAAGTGAGTCGCCACCGCGTCATTGAAATTTTCTACCCACCTGCATGCGTTGCCGATCGCCAGAGAGATCAATGACATGAACAACCTGTCTGAACAGATCGAATCCCTTCAAACCATGCTTGTGGCACATGCCACAGGTGGTGCCGCTGATGTGACCGAATACCGGGCCTTGCGGGAGGAGATTGTCGGCCATCCGTTACTGAAAGACCTGGCTCCGCGCTTTCTGCGTACCTGCCGCACCTCTGGCGAGTTCTGGCAATTCATCAAATACAAGTTCCCCAGCTACGCAGAACGCAGACAATATCTTTGGGATGAGTTCCGGCCTATGCTTGATCGCTTTGAAGGCCTGAAAGGAACTCCTGCCGACCTGGGTGTTTCTGCAGCTCTTGAAAAGTTCGACGCCGAGAGTGTGCATCAAGTCTGGCTGAAGGCGTTGGAACGGCGAGAGACGGATCCGGAGGGCGCGATCACATTGGCCCGGACATTACTTGAGACGGTTTGCAAGCACATTCTCGATGAACACGAGCAGAGCTACAGGGCCGACAGTGACCTTCCAGGCTTGTACAAAATGGTCGCGAAGACGCTCAGTATCGCTCCCAGCCAGTACTCCGAATCGGTCTTCCAGCAGATACTCGGGGGCTGCACTGCCGTTGTGGAGGGATTGGGGGCGATGCGGAATCGCCTCAGCGACGCGCACGGTCAAGGCAGGAACGCTGTAAAACCTGCTGCTCGACATGCCGAACTGGCAGTGAATCTCGCGGGCGCTATGGCGACTTTCCTTGTAGCAACGCACCAGGCCCGCATCCCATGATCCACGGATTTTAGGGCAACTGGAAACCTCAGTAAAAGTCGTGGGAACCGGCGGCGGGACCGCTGGATTCGATTCGGTCTACGCTCTTTGCTAAGACGTGGATGACTCCGTCTACGTTCTGGATTTTGCCGTTGATCAGCAGGTAGGATTCGGTCAGGATAGTCAGGCGGTACTGGTCGAAGACGTCCGGCATCACTACTGCATTGAAGATTCCGGTTTCGTCTTCGAGGCTGATGAAGACGATGCCTTTGGCGGTGCCGGGGCGCTGGCGGACTACTACGGCTCCGGCTACTTTCACCAGGCGTCCGTTGCGTAGACCGGGCAGGTCAGAGGCGCGGATGACTCCTTGTGGATTCAGGGCTTCTCGCAGGAAGTACATGGGGTGGCGGCCTATGGTGAGGCCGGTTCCGTGGTAGTCGGCGCCGAGGCGTTCGGCGGTGTTCATTTGTTGGAGGGGGGCGTCGGGGTCGGACTCGGGGACGTCCACAAGCAGCGGGCCTACCGGCCTTCCGGCGCGGCCGGCTTTCCATAGCGCATCGCGGCGGTGGGCGGTTTGGAGGTTGTTGAGCGCTCCTACTCCTGCCAGCATTTCGAGTTCGTTCTTGCGCATTTGGGGGACGCGGCGGGCGAGGTCGTCCACGTCGGCGAATGGGCGGGCTTCGGCGATGGCCATGCCGGATTCGGCGCGCAGACCTCGCACGAAGCGGAGTCCGAGGCGCAGGTGATGTTCGGGGCTTTCAATGGTGCAGTCCCAGTCGGAAACGTTGACGTCCACGGGAAGTACGCGCAGTCCGTGGCGCTGGGCATCCTTCACGAGAACGGCGGGGGAGTAGAAGCCCATCGGCTGGTTGTTCAGAAGGGCGCAGGTGAAGGCGGCGAGGTAGTGCACCTTGAACCAGGCGCTCGCGTAGGCAAGCAGCGCAAAGCTCGCCGCGTGCGACTCCGGGAAGCCGTAGAGCGCGAATGAGGTGATGGAGCGAACGATCTTATCGGCAGTTTCGCCGATGATGCCGTTCTTTTCCATCCCCTCGCGCAGCTTGATTTCGATGTCCTTCATACGCGCTTCGGAACGTTTGAACCCCATCGCCCGGCGCAGTTCCTCGGCCTCGCCGCCGGAGAAATTCGCGGCGATCATGGCCATGCGGAGGAGTTGCTCCTGGAAGAGTGGCACACCGAGGGTACGGGCGAGCACGGGTTCCAGAATGGGGTGCAGGGGATCGACCGCTTCCCTGCCCGCACGGCGGTTCAGATAAGGATGCACCATCTGGCCGACGATGGGGCCGGGCCGGATGAGCGCCACTTCCACGACGAGGTCGTAGAACTTTTCGGGGCGCAGGCGCGGCAGAGTGGCCTGCTGCGCGCGGCTTTCCACCTGGAACATGCCGATGGTGTCGGCACGGCACAGGGTCTGGTACACCTTCGGGTCATCCGCCGGCAGGCGACCGAGATCAATCTCTTCCTTCCAATGCTTGCGGATCAGGACCAGGCAGTCCTCGAGCGCCGCCATCATGCCGAGGCCGAGAAGATCGACCTTGATCAGACCGAGATCGGCGCAGTCTTCTTTGTCCCATTGGACAACGACGCGCCCTGGCATGGAGGCGGGTTCGAGGGGAACGACGGAATCGAGACGCCCCTGGCAGAGCACCATGCCTCCGGAGTGTTGGCCAAGGTGGCGGGGCAGGTCCTGCAGGCCGGTGACGATGTCGATGAAATTCCGAACCCGATGGTCGTTGGGGTCGAGACCGGCTTCGCGGAAAAGGCGCTCGGAATCTTCATCCTTCTTCTCTTGAAAGCCCCATCGGGAGGACAGTCTGGAGACTTTGTCGAGCGTGGAAACATCGAAACCCAGCACCTTGCCGGCCTCCCGGGCGGCGAGTTTACCGCGATAGGTGATGACGTTCGCGGTCATGGCCGCGCCGTGTTGGCCGTAGCGCTGGTAGACGTACTGGATGGCGCGTTCGCGCTTCTCACCGCTGGGCAGGTCGATATCGATATCGGGCCATTCGCCGCGCTCTTCCGAGAGGAAGCGTTCAAAGAGCAGGTCCATGCCGACGGGATCGACGGCAGTGATGCCGAGCGAATAACAGACCGCGCTGTTGGCCGCGGAACCGCGCCCCTGGCAGAGGATGCCCTGCTCTTTGCAGTAGCGCACGATGTCCCAGACGATGAGGAAGTAGCCGCCGAGGCCCAGCTTTTCGATGAGCTTCAGTTCCTTTTCAATCTGCAGACGGGCGCGGTCGTGATAGGGCTGGTAGCGTCGGCGGGCTCCGGCGTCGGTGAGCTGCCAAAGGTAGGAAGACACGGTTTCACCGGGCGGCAGTGGGTAATCGGGGAACTGATAGCCGAGGTCTTTGAGGGTAAAATCGAGGCGGGAGGAGATCTCCCGGGTGTTGGCAACCGCTTCGGGAAGGTCAGCGAACAGACGGACCATCTGGGTGCCGCTTTTGAGATAGTTTTCGGAATTGAGCGCGAGCAATTTGCCCGCTTCGGCAAGTGTGACCTTGTTGTGCAGGCAGGTGAAGACGTCGAGGATTCGACGCTGCGCGGGGGCGGCATGGCAGACGCCGTTGGTGGCCACGAGCGGCAGCTGCATGGACCGCGCGAGTTGCACCGCCGCCTGATTGCGCCCTTCCTCTTCGCGATTCAGGTGCCGCTGCAGTTCAACATAGACGTTGTCACACCCGAACAGGCCGATGAGAGTATCGAGAGTTTCGCGCCTGGGATGGCGGGCGAGCGGGCCTTCCACGCCGCCGGTGATACAGAGCAGCCCGTCGGCGAATTCCGCGAAATCATCCGGGGTAGCAGCAGGTTCAAAGCCCGGTTTCGGATTCTTCGTGCCCGCGCGGAGTTTCATGCGGGTGACCAGGCGACACAGGTTCTGATATCCCGCGCGGGTTTTGACGAGAAGTGTGTAGCGGGACTTGTCAGTCGCCGTGATTTCCGCGCCGAGGTGCGCGCCGATGCCGTGTTTGCCTGCGGCCTTGTGGAAGCGGGGCGAGCCGTAGAAGCCATCCACGTCTGTCAGGGCCATCGACTCCAGGCCATGGGCTGCCGCGACATCGGCATAGTCTTCCGGCACGCACGCCCCCTGCAGGAAACTAAATGCCGAGCGCGCATGCAGTTCGACGTAAGG
>JBBQDH010000136.1:0-16103 GCA_038319515.1 Bryobacterales bacterium | reverse complement strand
TTGCACTGCGGAAGCTGGGCCCGACACCGCTGCACCGGATGAGTTTCGAGCCGGTCCGGCTGGCGGCCATTTACTCGCCGCTCGAACGGCACCAACAAATAGAGATGTTCACCGCATGAACGAAGAACCGATTCTGCAGCCGGAACCGGCGCCTATTCCACTCCCCGCCCCGGTGGGGCAGACGTGGTTTAACCGGTTATCTTCCGTGCTGTTCATCATCTTCTGCTTTGAGTTGGGGCTCTTTCTGCTGATCTATCCGTGGACGGATGCCTGGACGGAGAATTCACTGTCCGTGTTAGCCCCGGCCAGCGTGGCGGCGCAATGGCGGATGCTCTGGAACAACAGCTACTTCCGGGGCGGCGTGAGCGGGCTCGGTATCGCCAACATCTGGATTGCGATCACGGAAGTCTTCCGGACGTTCTCGCGAAACCAGCAGGATTGACCGATCCGGCCTGTGTAAATTTTCGTATTCCTTAATTGAAACCTGATGGGCACCTGACTCATCCGATGTTTTGAAAGGCAATTGCTTCAGTTCAATGCGCGCAACTCTTTTGGTATTGGCAATTTCGGGTTGTCTGACGGCAGCAAGCCCGCCTGGAAGTTACGAACTGGCGCTCGACCGCTATAACCACACCGACTATTCCGGCGCTGTCGCGGGGCTTCGTAATCAGCCCCCCACGGCAAAGAGTCTGGAACTGCTGGGCCGCAGCTATCTGATGCTGTCTGATTACAAAAAAGCCGTGGAAACACTGGAGAAAGCGGTTTCCCTGGACCCGCAGAACTCCATGACCTGGACGTGGCTGGGCCGCGCCCATGGTCGCCGGGCGGAAACCTCCTTCGCGGTGGGTGCCATCGGCCATGCGACGAAGGCCCGCGAGGCTTTCGAGAAGGCTGTGCAGCTGGACCCGAAGAACGGTGATGCGATCAACGATCTGTTTGATTACTACGTGCAGGCCCCCGGCTTCATGGGCGGCGGTTTCGATAAAGCGCGTAATCTGATTCCGATGATTGGCGAGATTGACCCGGCGCAGGCGCACTACGCCAGGGCTCGCCTGGCAGAAGAGAAAAAAGACTTCACTACGGCAGAGGCGCAGTTTCGACGGGCACTGCACCTTGCACCCAATGAAATCGGCAGGATTCTGGAGCTTTCCAGCTTTCTGACGAAACACGGGAAAGGTGACGAAGGGGACCAGTTGTTTGAGAGGGCCCGGCAGATTTCGCCGAAGTCCCCCAAGCTGCTGTTTGCGCGCGCCGAGATGTGGATACAGTCCAAAAAGAACGTGGATCAGGCGCGTGAACTGTTGAAGCAATATCTGGCCTCTAAGGACCTGACGCCGGATGATCCCCCGAAACCCGACGCCCTGAAGCTTTTGAAAAAAACCGACGGGATGTAAGCCGTCGTTGCAACCAGCAAACATGCGACCCTAGTCCTATGCACCTCGGCGAAGCGTTCAGCTTCAGCTTTCAGGCACTGCGACAAAACCCGGTCCGCTCCATGCTGACCGGTCTTGGCATGATGATCGGCAACGCTTCGGTCATCCTCGTCGTCACCATTGCCCTCACCAGCCAGAGTTACATCCTTGAACAGATTGAAGGCGTAGGGTCGAACATGATCTTCGCGTCTTACGAAGTCGGTTCCCAGCAATCCAATTCTGAAGTGAACGCCGACTTCGTCAAGATGTCGGATATTCAGGCCATGCGCGAGCAGCTGGCCGGGCGGATTATCGCGGCCACCGGCATCGAAAGCAATATCGATTCGATGTTTATCAACGGCAAAGAAGAGCGGCTGCTGGTGATCGGCTCGGATGAGTATTACAAACCGGTTCGCAATCTGGTGGTGCTCTCCGGGCGTTTTCTGGACGCGGGTGACGTCAGCCTGCGGCAGAAGTTTTGCCTGCTGACCGAGAAACTGGCGAAGCGACTCTATGGCAACCAGAAAGCGGCAGGGGGGCAACAGATCAAGATCCATGGCCTGCAGTTCACGGTGATTGGGACATTTAAGGAAAAAGTCGAGAGCTTCGGCCAGTCGGAACTGAACGCGGAGACCGTGTTGATTCCCATCACCGTACAGCAGTATTTCATCCGGGTGGAACGTATTGACCCGATGTATGTGCAGGTGCGCGAGGCGCAGGATGTGGAACCGGTGACGCGGCAGGTGCGCCAGATTCTGGAAAGCCGCCACAGGCAGGGCGCGAATTACAAAGTGGAAAACCTGACCGGAATTCTGAATGCCGCGAAGACCATCGCGCAGATTCTCAGTTTGGTGCTGGTGCTGGTTTCTGCCATTGCACTGGTGATCTCCGGCATCGGAATCATGAACATTATGCTGGTGACGGTGACGGAGAGGACGCGCGAGATTGGCGTCCGCATGGCCGTGGGCGCGTCGCGCAGAGATGTGCTGAGCCAGTTCCTGATTGAGGCGGTTTTGATCAGCCTGACGGGCGGCACGGTGGGCATTCTGGCGGGTATCGCCGTGCCGCTGAGCGTGCAGTTCTTCGTTGAGAATATTCGGATTCCTATTTCCATCTGGTCGATTGTGATCGCGTTCGCGGTATCGAGCCTGGTGGGGTTGGTTTTTGGTATGCTGCCTGCGAGCCGTGCGTCAAAACTGAATCCAACCGAAGCACTTCGTTACGAATAAGACACGAATAAGACACGAATAAGACACGAATAAGACTATGCGCAAATCTTTTTTCCTGCTGCCCGCTTTGGCGGTGGCATTGCACGCTGAAGTTCATACGCTGACTCTGAAACGAGCAATTGCGCATGCGCTTTCGGAAAGCCCTGAGGCCGTGATGGCGCGCATGGATGAAATCAAGGCAGAGCAAGGGATTCATGTGGCCCGGGAGCCGTTCACGCCGCGCGTGACGGGCGGCAGCGGTCTGGCGTGGAGCAACGGCTTCCCGCTGAGCATTGAGGGTTCAGCGCCTGCCGTGTTCGAAGCGAAGACGAGCATGTCTTTGTTCAATAAGCCGCAAATGTATGCCGTGGCGAAGGCGCGGGAAGCGGCGCGGGGCGCGGTGTTCGCAGGAAGTGAACGTCGGGAGGAAGTGGTATACCGGGTGGCGGCGCTCTACATTGATGTGGACCGGGCGACCCGGCTGGCCCAAGGTGTTGAGAAACAGGTAGAAAGTTTGGGTAAGGTGCTGGCCTCAGTGAATACCAGGGTGGAGGCGGGTCGCGAACTGCCGGTTACGCGGCAGGAAGCGAACGTGAACCTGCTGCGCGCGCGGCAGCGCCTGATGGCCCTGCGGACGGATCGTGACTATGCCGAGCACAATCTGGCGGCGGCGCTGGGCTTCAATCCAGGCGACGTGGTCAAGCCGGCGGAGGATCAACGTGCCCCGGTTGCGATCCCCGATTCGGAGGATGCGGCACTCAACAACGCTTTCCGGGCGAATAAGGAGTTGAAGCGGCTGGAGTCGAGCTATCAGGCGAAGAATCTGGAGATCAAGGGCAATCAGGCACAGCGTTTGCCGCGGGTGGAGCTGGTGGCGCAGTATGCGCTGTTTGCGAAATACAGCAACTTTGATCAGTACTTCAACCGGTTTCAGTACAACAACGGGCAGTTGGGCGCTTCGGTGCAGATTCCACTGTTGCTGGGGTCCGGGGTGAAGGCGCAAATTTCACAGAACGAAGCTGAGCAGAAGCACATCCGGGCGGAGATCCAGGCGGCGCGGAGCCGGATTGCGCTTGAAGTGCACCAGAGTTACCAGGAGATTGAGCGGGCGGAAATGGCGCGGCAAGTGACTAAAGCCGAACTGGATCTGGCGCATGAACAGCTTTCGGTTGTACTGGCGCAGATGAATGAAGGGCGGGCGGCGCTGAAACAGGTGGAAGAGGCGCGATTCCAGGAGGATGAGAAATGGCTTGCGTTCTACGATGCACAGTACAACGCGGAAAAAGCGCGTCTCATTGTGCTGCGGCACACGGGGGAACTGATGACGAGCCTGCAATAGGGCGCAGCAATAAAAACCCGGCAATAAGACAATAAAAAAAGAGCGCCGCTGCGTGCCGGCGCTCCATTCACTACTGATTACTTTTCGTTCTACTCAACAGACAACCTCAAAGAAAAACCGCTTTCAGCCACACACAGAACCACAGCCGTCTTTGAAGAAGAACTGCCGGGCGAAGGACTTCCGATAGTATTACTCAGCGTCACCTCCTGCATCGTGAATGCGAGGACAAACAACGTTGCCTCACGTCGGTTACGTATTGCTGTTGCTTCAGTTACACGTGCAGGTTTAACGGTTGAATGTGGGGCGGAAGCCCGAGGCAGGGCAACAGATTGAATTCATAAATCCTCGGCCAGCTTTTCGCCCAACGACTACTAAACGAAATACCAACGAACGACTTCGACTTGCGATCAACCTACTGCTGCTCTCAAGATACCTCCGGTTGAGCGTGGACGCAAGGGGTTATGAAAGATTATTTACAATTTCATTTCAGAGGCGTGAAGCGTTCGGTTCGTCGAGTGCGACAGCAGCGCTGCCGGAGGACGGGCGTGGCTTGAGGCGGACGCCGACGAGGTCGAATGCCCGCCTGAAATTCAAGATCCGTGACCTCCGGCCTCCCGACAGACTGAAGTCCGTCGCACCCGTTGGGATTTCCATGATATTTCGTGGCCCGCCAGGCCCTTTGAGCAGGGTTTGATGCGGACTACGCAAACCCGGAAATGAGCTAATTGGCGAGTCCGATCAGTCGGTCCGCTGCGGTCAGGCCGCCCGCGAGCTGGATCCCCGGCACGTTAAACCACTTCAGGAAGTCGTCGTCGGTGCCGTGGAAGGCGAACCGGTCGCCCTTCCATGTAACGGAGGCCGGGGCGACTGCGGCGGCGAATTCGGTCTGAACCGACGCAGCAGTGCCCACTCCGATCAATTCGGGTGTTGTCCCCGGATACTTCGCGCGGAGCCAGGAGAGCGCGGTCAAAATATCCTGAACGCGCAACTGGTCGTCGGTCAGGTTGAAAG
This sequence comes from Bryobacterales bacterium, assembly GCA_038319515.1. GTDB lineage: Bacteria > Acidobacteriota > Terriglobia > Bryobacterales > Bryobacteraceae > BOG-234. Next base: position 11,133 of record JBBQDH010000136.1, on the reverse strand, counting down.
CGGAAAAGTGTTTGCCCGAATGGTCGCGGGTTCCGAAGATTTCGATGACGAGGGCGGGGCGGCCTGCCGGAGCGTCGGCCCTGCTGCCGCCCACGATCAGGGCGGGGTTGCCCTTTCCAGCTATCAGCACATAAGGCACGCGGTCACCCACGCCCGGACGGCTCAGGGCCTTGCCGTCGCTGACGACGTCGCCGGGGAATTCCACGCCCAGTGCCCGAATCAGGGCCTCGCGGGGTTTAACAGGCGTACGCTTCTTCCACTGCGCAAACACCTGGTCGTACGTGAGCGCTCCGGCCGGCGCGGGGGTTCCGAACAACGCCAGCATGTCCTGCAGTTTCGGAACGTCGGCGTCTTTTTCGGTCACCCTCCCGGCATCGGGCGCTTTCAGGACATGTTTCGCGAAAAACCGGTACACCGCCTCGCGATTTGCCTTGTTGTAGTTGTGCGGAGCATCGAGCATGACGGTTTCCACGTTCTCCGGTTTGCCATAAAGCTCATAGATCTTCCGAAGTGCCGGATATTCCTCACTTGCGGTATTGCGGGTCCAGTCTCCCGTCGCGGCCACCAGGATCATCGGTTTCGGCGCGATCATGGCGGCAATCTCCACGTTATTCGTGCCCACCCGCAGGCCTGGCGCATTCTCACAAACGTCGCCGCCCTGCATCGTGAAAGACACCATGTTGACGGGCGCATAGACGCCGACGCGATCATCCACCGCCGCGAGAAGAAACGTCTGGGTGGCTCCTCCGGACGCGCCGGTCATGGCGACGCGCGCCGGATCCACATCATCCAGCGAAGTGATGAAATCCACCGCACGGATTGCATTCCACAGTTGCAGGCCGACCGGTCCGAACGACCACAACTGTTCGGCCGGACTGCCAAACGCATGCGGAGTTTGCACAGTATCGTTGTAGCCGACCATATCCCAGGCAAAAACCACGTAGCCCTGCCTGGCCAGGTTCGCGCCGAGCTGCGGGCCGGAGTAGAGGGGCTGATTCTCCAGCCGTCCGTACGTCCAGTGGCCATGCGGATTCAGAACCGCCGGATGCTTCCCTGCCCCGTTGAGCGGCCGATACAAATTACCGCCCAGAAAGTAGCCAGGCATGGTCTCGATCAACACCTTCTCAATGGTGCAGTCTTTGGTGCGGATTTTTCCGGTGACGCGGGGATTGAGGGGGGTTCTGTCAGGCATGGGATCGAGCCCGGCGGAAGTCAGAATCTGTTGCCGCAAGTGCACCTTCCGGTTCTCCCAGGCGGCACGGGTCTTATACTCCGGCATTTTAAAATGCGTATCGGTGTCGGGCAGATTGCTCAAACGCGAATCGCGTTCGGGAACCTGTGCGGAGAGGAGGGGCAGGAGGATAAGGACACCGATCAGCATCCTTCAAACTTTATCGCAAACTTCAAACTTTATCGCAAATACTTGATCAGCAGGACTTCATTGCCGGCTTCGTTGTAGATCATTTCGTCCACCAGAGAGCGCGTCATCAGGATGCCGAAACCACCGGAGCGCAGACCCAGTTGCGAGCGACGCTCCACATGGTCGATCGGGTTTTCAAGGGGATTTGAGACGGCTGCGTGAGGCAGCTCGTTCAGCGAGAAGCCGACGCCTGGATCAGCCACGGAATACATGCGCACACCTTCTGAGCGGATGTATTTCACCGTCATGGTCTTTGTCGGATCGTTGCCCGCGCCGTGCTCGATCGCGTTCATCAGAATCTCGCGAAAGGCGGTGGAAACGCCGTCTCGGGTACTCTCAGGCATGTCCGAGTCCAGTTCCTTGACGAAATGCAGGACACGGCCCGCCGTGGACATTTTGCAGTGTACCTGCAATTCCAGCCAGGCAGGGCTGGCGGAAACGACTTCAATTTCGTCGTCTGCGGGGTGGTGTTCCAGCGCATGATCGACGGTTTCTCTCACTGAGGCGGATTTGAAGGGGACACTGAACCACCCAAAGACGTGACTCCGAATCCCGGCAACAATTTTCTCCGGCGTGCTTTGGCCCGTCAGCACGACCACGCGGGTGTGCGGGCACAGGCGCCGAAGTTCCGGAGTCATTTCCGGAAAACCGGTCAAAATGACGTCAAAGCGCCCGGTCTGCGCGAGCTCCAAACCACGATTTTCGTCAAAGGTGGTTTCGGGTTCGAGATCGTCGGCTATGATCGCCACGTTGAGGATGTCATGGACGTCCTGGTCGTGGTGAACGATCAGAATGCGCTTCTTCTGGGCCATGTCTTTTTACAGTATGACTGTTCGGGGCCTGCGGAATTGTAATTCCCCTCACAACCTGTGCCCGCTGACTTCAGCTCCTGCGTGACGGTCCAGGCTGAAACAGTCAGCCACTGCCACCAGGGCCAACAAAGACACCAGTACAAATGCAATGTGGAAGTCGGAGAGAGAGGGCTCCGCACCGCGCTCGCCACGCATGGCGGAGGCTATGCGCAGGGCAACGGCGCCCACGGCAACACCCATGCCCATCGACATCTGGTGCACCACTGCCTGCATGCTGGTGGCGGAACTGATGGCGGACTTCGGCACCTCAGCGAAGGCCAGGGTATTGATGGCCGTGAACTGCATGGAGCGGGAGAGTCCGTGCAGGAAAAGGACAGCGATCATCGGGGCGCGCGCCGTCTGCGGCGTGAGGAAGCCGAAGGAGGCAATCAGCAACGCTGAAATGACGCCATTCACAATCAGGACTGTTCGGAAGCCGAAATGACGCAGCACCGGAGTCGTGATGATCTTCATGCTCAGGTTGCCGGCGAACAGCGTTAAGACCAGCAGGCCGGATTGAAACGCGCTCAGCCCGAACGCGACCTGAAACATCAGGGGCAGCAGGAATGGCGAAACACTGATCGCGATCCGGAACAGGCTGCCACCGGCAATGGAAATAGCGAACGAGCGAATTTTCATGGATGAGAATTCGAGCAGCGGGTGCGGCGTGCGCAGCATATGGCGAATGGCAATGCCGCCCGATACGAGGCCATAAACCAGAAGGGCCGCCACCGCGCCCCATGAGGGGCCTCTCTGCCCCATCAACTCCAGACCGTACATGAATGCCACACAGGCGCTGCCGATGAGAAGGAAGCCCAGCCAGTCAAACTGGCGCTCTCCGTTTTCGCGGTCATTGCCGATCCACAGGAGTGCGAACACCATCGCCACAACGCCGAGGGGAATGTTGAGGAAGAAGATCCAGCGCCAGTTGAAATAAGTGGTGATGAAGCCGCCCACCGGTGGCCCAATCACCGGCGCCATCAGGCCAGGCCAGGTGATGTAGGCAATGGACTGCATCAGATTCTTCCTGTCGGTGATGCGCAGCACCACCAGTCGCCCCACCGGCACCATCATGGCGCCGCCGATGCCCTGCAGTATCCGGGCGGCCGTAAATTGCCACAGGCTGTTGGTGACGCCGCACATCACCGACGCAACGGTGAAGATGGCGATGGCGCTGGAGAATATCGTGCGCGGTCCGAAACGGTCGGCCAGCCAGCCGCTTACCGGGATGAAGACCGCGAGCGTGAGCATATAGGCCGTCATTCCCAGATTCAGATCGACCGGGCTGACGTGAAACGACGCGGCCATCTGGGGCAAGGCCGTGGCGATCACGGTGCCATCCAGATTTTCCATAAAAAACGCCCCGGCCACCAGAAAGGCGACCAGACGCTGATGATTTGCGGATGTTGCGCGGATTCCGGAGGTAACAGACACCTGTTTCGGATGATAACTTCCCGGTCACTGCAACGAGAAAATCTGTTATTGCAGCCAAAACGGAAACCTATGCCAGATCTATCTGTATCGCCCGCCTCTGCCGCTGTTGGTACTCATGAAGCCTGCCGGTTTTCGGTCAATTCAACAGAGAAAGCGAGCTGGGCGATCTCACCAGCGGTCGGTTCCATCACAATCCGAAGGCGTCTACACAGCCCCGTGGATTGTGCTTCGGGGGCTGAAGATCATCGTCACCGCGCAGGTGGGCGGCGAGCATGCGACGGCATCGCTGAAGGTATCGGACAACGCGACGTGGGTGAGTAAATCCGGGAATGGTGACACTTGACCCGATTACCGGAGGCAACTTCGCGTTTAGGGCAACGGCAGTGGGAGTCGAGAAGACCAGCGGGAGCCGGGATGATGCCGACGTAATCGCCGGTGGTCGCGCCCGGAGCAAGCTTTCCGAAGTCAATTGTCTGGCCGTTAAAGGCAAATGGCGTGGCACACAAATTAGACCGGGGAAAGTCCAATTAGTTCGAAATCATCCGGTCGCAGTCGGCAATGGAGTCATGCGCCAGCTTCAGACGCCGTTCCGTCTCCGGCGTGGAGGGCTTCCAGTATTTCCAGCGCACCAGATTCTTCTGAAACTGCAGGCGCGCCCAGCCATAGCGATGGTTGGCGAAATACATGCGGCCATTGAGCCGATCCAGGTCGCCGGCGGCTTCGGTTGCTTCGAGAGTTGGTCGGGGCACTTCCAGCAGGCGATGCGAAAGACCTTCGCCCTGCTTCATCAGATCAGCAGCGCCATCCTGGTCTCCCTTTGCGAAAAGGCTCCCGGCCTCGCGGTTAAGTTCGGTCAGTTTCGTCAGACTCTGGCCATACCAGGGCTGTTTGACCGGGTCGCTGGTTACCTGCGGTGCCGGTGTTGTGTCCGGGCCACAAGCCGTGAAGAGACCCGCCAGGACTGCGATACCGAGCAGCCTCACCACTTACGTTTCACTTTTTTCTTTTTGTGCCGCTCCGGTTCGATGATCGAAAACTGGAGTTTCCGTTCTATGGGATCCACGCGTTCCAACAGCACCCGCACTTTGTCGCCGATGGAAAACTCACGCCGCGTATGCTGTCCGATGATCTTGCGCACATTCTCGTGATAGGTGTACCGGTCATCCGGCAGTGATTCGATGGGCACCAGACCCTCCACGAAAAGATCCGCCAGTTCCACGAAAGCACCGTAGCGGGCAGTACTGATGATCAGTCCATCGAAGTCCTCCCCCACGCGATTTTCCATGAACCTGGCCTTCTTCCAAACCACCAGTTCCCGCTCGGCCTCAGCAGCGCGGCGTTCGGTGAGAGAACAATCGTCTGCGATCACTTTGAGTTCAGTCTCGTTCGAGTACGTCTTGCCATCAAGAGAGGCACCGAGTAACCGGTGAATCATCAGATCCGGGTAACGGCGAATAGGCGAAGTGAAGTGGGTGTAGTGGCTGGCGGCCAGCGCGAAGTGCCCCGTATTCTTCTCGCTGTAGCGCGCCTGCTTCAGCGAACGCAGCATCAGGTAACTCAGAATGCGCTCTTCGGGCTTGCCCTCAATCTTCGCCACCAGGTGCTGATAGGCCTTTGAAGAAACCGGTATGGCGCCCGGCAACACCACTTCTTTGAACACGGTTTTCCTGAACATGGAGCCGCCCTCTGCCTTGCGCTCTTTGTAGCGGTGCTTCGTGACGGGAATTGCCCCGATCCCGAGGGAATACCCGAACTGCGCGGCAACTTCTTCGAACTCCATCACGCGCTTCGGGTCGGGCTGGTCGTGCGTTCGATAAAGCGACGCAAAGCCCGTCTGTTCCAGATGCGCAGCCACCGCTTCATTCGCAGTGACCATGAACTCTTCGATGATGCGATTTGCCACGTTGCGTGGACTGCGACCGATGCCCGTCATCTCACCGGTCTGGTCAAATTCAATAAGCGGTTCCGGCAGATCAAAATCAATCGATCCGCGCTTGTAGCGCTTGCGAGTCAGGATTTTCGCCAGTTCGCGCATGAGCTCGAAGCGGTCCACCAGTGGTGCATAGCGCTCTCGTTGCGCGGGGTCGCCTTCCAGCAGCAGATGGACGTTGGTGTACGTCATCCGCTCTGCGCTGCGGATCACGCCGCGACAAAACTCGTACTTCACCGGTTCGCCCTGGCTGTCCAGCTCAATCAGCGCCGACATCACGAGCCTGTCTTTGTGGGGCACCAGCGAGCAGATGTTCGTCGAAAGTTCAAACGGCAGCATCGGTACGGCGCGGTCCGGGAAATACACGCTGGTGCCGCGCAGGCGCGCTTCCACGTCGATGGCGCTGCCCGGCTTTACGTAGTGGCTCACATCGGCGATATGCACCTGGAGAGCATAGTGCCCGTTGTCCAGCTTGTCCACCAACACGGCGTCGTCGAAATCCCGCGCCGTTTCGCCATCAATGGTGACAATCGGCAGGTCTCGAAAATCACGGCGACCTTCCAGTTCCCAGGAGGCGATGATATCGGGAATCGATTGCGCCTGTTCGAAAACTTCGGGCGGGAAGCGATTCGGCAGATGGTGCTTGCGGATGACGATTTCGACATCGATACCGAAATCACCGGGGCGCCCCAGCACCTCGATCACGCGGCCTACAGGATGGGCCTCGTCGTCGCCGTATTCGAGCAACTCGGCATTCACGATCATGCCGTCCAGATCGCTCGGGTCGGAAATCTCAATGGGCGCGGGACCGATGCGGTCGTGATGATCTGAAAGCGCCGGGATGGCGAGATCGTGCGGAATCTCGATCCATTCGCGCAGGCGTTCGTCATGCGGCACCACCCACATACCGCGCCGCGTGATCCGGAACTCACCCACAACTGACGGATGGGCTCGCCGCAGGATCCGGCGAATATCGCCTTCGGCTTTCCCTGCCGAACCGGTGAAGGTGATGCGGACCAGCGCGCGGTCGCCGTTCATCACATTCCGGATGGACTCCTTGCTGAGATACACATCGCCGTTGATACCCGGAACCGGCTTGTCAGGAATTAAAAATCCGAACCCATCACGGTGCACGCTGATGCGACCTGAAACGTAATCGCGGTTGCCGGCCGTGGCGATGTAGTGGCCCACAGCAATCTCCGCGATCTCGCCGCGCGCGGCCAGACGCTCAATACCGGCCTCCAGAACATGGCGATCTTCGCCGCGCAGGTGGAAATCTTTATACAGCTGTTTGAGGCTGGTTCGACCCCGCGGCTGTTTCGAAATGTGGTCGAGCAGCACCGCGTCAGTCATTCCTCCATAATAGGAGTGATGCGTACCTTTCTGTCAGCTCTCCCTGTCATCCTTCTCGCCGGTACGGCGATCGCTCAGACTCCCGCGCTCGCGAAAAAAGCTGCGGCCACAACTGTAAAAGCCGCGATTAACAAGGCTCCGGCCCCCGCGAAGAACTACAAGCTCTCCGGCTCGCCAACTGCGCCAATCACGCTGGAGGTTTACACGGACTTCGAGTGTCCGTCCTGCCGGAATTTCTTCCTCCAGGTGCTTCCTGAGGTGGAAAAGCAGTACGTGGCAACCGGCAAGATCCAGTTGCTGCACCGCGACATGCGCCTGCCCATGCACCAGCACACGAAAGTAGCCAATCGCTATGCCAACGCAGCCGGCCAGATCGGGCGCTATGAAATCGTGACTAAACAGATCTTCGAAAAGCAGCAGGACTGGGCAGCCAACGGGAATGTCGATGGAGCTGTCGCCGCCGTGCTGCCTCCCGGTGAGATGCAGAAAGTCCGGGAACTGGTGAAGAGCGACTCGCATCTGGAAGACTCGACCGTCGCGGACGAAGCAATGGCCGGGAAAGACGGGCTGAATCAGACACCGACACTGATCATTGTGAAGAATGGCAAGCGCACCAAGATCGACGGGTTCACTCAGTTCAATATCCTGAAGAGCTACCTCGACCAGCTTCTGGCATCGAAGTAATGCCCGGGAACCCGAAACGCTTTCTTACGTGGCAGCGCGGGCTGTTGCTGATCGGGCAGCTCGCACTGGCCGCCATATTTCTGGCGGCGGGATACTTTAAGCTGCGTGAGCCGTGGCTGCAGTTCGCCGCTTCCCTGAGCGGCTTCAAGCTTGTGCCCGACGATTTGCTGGAACCGGTGGCGAAATACCTGCCGTGGGCGGAGGTGTTGCTGGGCGTCTGGCTCCTGTCCGGGATCCTGCTGCGCTGGTCAGCTCTCGTTTCGAGTCTGGTGCTGGGCTGCTTTCTGTCCGTGCTGATCCGTTCCTATGCGATAGGTCTGCAGGTGGATTGCGGCTGCTTTGGTTCCGGCGAAGTGCTGGGGCCGAAGACACTCGCGCGGGACAGTCTGATGCTGTTCCTGGCGCTGGCCGTTACAATCGGGGCATTCTTAATTCGGAGACCAGCCGCAGCGCTGCCCGCAGCGCAAACCGACTCGCCTTCTGCTGCTGTCTGAGACTCTGCGCCACTTCATCCTGCTGAAGCTGCTCCGCGCGCAGGGCATACTTTAGCCCTGCCTCGCGGGATTCCAGTTGCCTGTTGACGTCGTGGTTCGCCTGAAGAACGCTCAACAGGTCCATCTGGACATCCGCCAACTCTTCTTTCAGCCAGACAATCTTCCTGTCGCCTGCCTTCAAAAGAGGCGGGGCCGACTCAGACACGGCGTAATGCGACACCAACTCCGCGACATGTGTCAAAGCCGGCTCCAGTTGCAACGAGGCAAACCCGGATACGAGGAAAATCAGAAACGGGATTTTCATAGTGAACTCCTGTGCATTTCATGGCCATCCAACAAGCAGGACAGTTTTCAAGCACTTATATTTCATACCTGCGTAAAAACTGTCCGGTTTTGGCAATCGGCTGTCCGGTGTGAAGAACCTGATACGATCCCGCCCCGAAGAATGTAGAATAAGGGAAGAATGCGAAAGATCCTCGCTTCGTTTCTCAATGTCGGCCTGATTGCCGGTCTCACCGGTGTCCTCGCGCTGTCCGCGCCGGTGCCCCGCAAGGCGCCAGAATTCGTAATCCAGAACCCGGACGGGAAGCAGCAGCTGCTGAGTTCCTATAAAGGCAAGGTCGTTGTTCTGGCACTGATGTTTACTACGTGTTCGCATTGTCAGAAGACTGCAGGAGTCCTCTCCGGTGTCCAAAAGGAATACGAGAGCAAGGGCGTACAAGTTCTGGGTGCGACGTTCGATCAGGCGGCACAGCAGAACATTGCGAAGTTCAATCAGGTTTTTGGCGTGAAATATCCGTGCGGTTTCTCTACTGAAGCGGTGGTGAAGCAGTTCCTCGGGCTGGGCAAAGACGAACCCTACTTTGTGCCCGCGCTGGTGTTTATCGACAAGACGGGAACCATCCGGTCACAGTACATCGGGGACGAGAAATTTCTGGACAATCAGGAAGTCAACATCCGCTCTGAAATCGATAAGCTGCTGAAGGGCACCAGCTCCAGTTCGAAGGCAACGCCGACAAAAGCACCGAAATCCTGAGGGTTCGGTGTAACGGCTGGTGCCCGGGGCAACACTACACTTACCGTTGGAGTAAAGCCCAGGAAAGAGCCGAACGCTTATTCGTGACCGCTTCTTTGAGTCCGCTGCGGCAGGCCTCGTTGTACCAGGCAAGCAGGCTGGTTTCGTCAAACTCAATGGCACGGGCATACTGGCGAATGTAGTTTGTGTTGTAAATGCCGCCGGGCAGCTTGCGAAAGTCCCCGGTTTCAATAGCTTGAAGAAGGCGGACGCTGAGCTTCGTCGCAGATGCGATGGAATCAAGGGTGATGCCCTTATTGTTTCGCCAGTCTCTGAGGTCAGGAAATTCTGCGTTCATCGGTATATCACCTGAATTGAAGAGTGTAGCACCGCCAGGGCTTTGCTAAACTCCTGACGGGAATGAGTTTCACCTCCACCACGCTCCAGACCCACATTTGTGGGATCACATTTCGTAACCCCGTACTGACCGCATCCGGCACTTTCGGCTACGGAATTGAGTTCGAAAAGCTGGTTGACCTGAACGCCCTGGGCGGCATCATCGTCAAAGGCCTCTCGCGCGAACCGATCCACGGCAACCCGGCGCCACGGCTTTGGGAAGCGCAGTCCGGGATGATCAACTCGATTGGCCTGCAGAACGTCGGGGTACGGGCTTTTGTGGCGGAGAAACTGCCTCTGCTGCGGCGATACCGGACCCCTGTCATCGCCAACGTGTTCGGCTATGCGGCCGAGGACTACCTGGAAGTGGTACAGATTCTGAATGACGCCGAGGGCGTAGCAGCCTACGAACTGAATGTCTCCTGCCCGAATACAAAGCATGGCGGCCTCGCGTTTGGAGTGGATGAAACTGCGCTGGCGGATCTGGTGAGCCAGGTGAAGGCGATTTCCCGCCGGCCACTCATCGTAAAACTGTCGCCCAACGTGGCGGCGATTGAGCCGTTCGCTCGGATCTCCGAGCAGAGCGGCGCGGACGCCATCTCGCTGATCAACACCTTTGTTTCCCTGGCGATAAACGCCAAAACCCGCCAACCCAGAATTGGCGCGGGATACGGAGGCCTGTCCGGCCCCGCCATCAAGCCGATCGCCCTGCGCATGGTGCACCAGGCGGCGCGGGTAGTCAAAATCCCGGTGATTGGGATCGGAGGGGTAGCGTCTGGTGAAGATGCGGCGGAATTCCTGATAGCAGGGGCATCGCTGGTGGAAGTCGGAACGACAACTTTTTGGGACCCGTCTGCGCCGCTCAGAATCGCGCGGGAGTTGGGCGGATTACTGCCGGAGTTAGGCGTGGCAAGATCTTCCGAACTGACGGGAAGCCTGAAATTACCTTAAAAAGACTACTGAAGAACCTGCACCCGACCATGATCGTTCGAAACTAATCCGTCGAAGATCGCGAGAACCTGCTTCCGGTATTGATAGACCTTGTCCAGATCGGACCGGAAGGCACCCTGGTAATCCCTTGCCCTGACCCATTTGTCAATCACCGGACGCGGAATGTCGATATCCTGACGCAGCGCGTCGAGCGGGTGCCCACGCAGGAACAGTCCGTAAAAAAAAGCGGCTTCCCGCTGCGGGGCTAATGGATCGGAATCGTCTCGTTGTGTCATGGCGCTGGGGCGCTCGGGTGTCATGGCGTCGGACGCCTCAAAGCAAAAAGCTATTTTACGCATGGATTGTGCAAGGGATCAAGTATTACTCTGAAATTTGCCCGGGGAGTCCTGACGACAAGCAATAGAGTTATGATGCCAAAGGAGCAATTTCCGATACATATGTCACCCATCCTTATCGAAAAACCATCCCGCGTGGCAGCCGCCGGGACCAAACCGAAGCTGATCGACGAATACATCGGGCGCGTGAATTCCGGCACCAAAGGCTTGAGCGTGGCGCACATGCGAAGCCCTGGCGGCTGGATCGAACCGGGCCAAACGCCGGACTTC
>JBBQDH010000135.1:0-16172 GCA_038319515.1 Bryobacterales bacterium | reverse complement strand
GAAAGCATCGTCATTACCGGCAACGGGAAGCCAGTGGCACAGTTAGCGCCGCCTCCTTTCACGAAAGCGAAGGTGCGATTAGGAGCAATGAAGGATCGCATCATGCTCCTCCCCGGCCGGGACGACCCGTTTTGCCCTGACGATCTCGTTGGAGGCGACCACTGAATCACGTGACAACGGGATATCTCCCCGACACGAACATCGCGTTGCTCGGGCTGATCCAGCCCTCCAGACTGTCAAAGCGGGTACTGGCAGCAATCGACGAGGGCCGAAATGTCGTCAGCTTCGTGACGTATGGGGAGGTCGTCCTCAAATCCATGAAAGGTAAACTGGCCGTCGGCGACCTCCCTGCATGGTGGACGGAAATGCGGGACCAACCGAACGCTTCAGCGCTATCGCCAAGACCCGGCCACATTGCCCGCCTGCGGGATTTGCCTCCGATTCACCATAATCCTTTCGACAGGGTTTTGTTGCCTGCTGAAGTATGCGGGCGACACGATTCCAGTCATTCATTGAGGCAATAAAAATGGACTCGCAGCTTTCCACGTCCGAATCAGTTGACGACTACCTCAAGGCCATTCTGGAACTGGGTGGCGCGGAAGACGCGAGGGTGTGTACCAATGCGCTGGCGGAACGCCTGGGAGTCCGCACTCCATCGGTGACCGGCATGCTGCAAAAGCTGGCGGGCCAGGATCCAACGCCGGTGCATTACGAGAAGCACAAGGGCGTCCGTTTGACTGCGGAGGGCAAGCGTCGCGCCTGGGAACTGGTGCGGCACCATCGCCTGCTGGAGTTGTTTTTGCATGACGTGCTGAAGTATTCCTGGGATGAAGTGCATGACGAGGCGGAACGTCTGGAGCACTTCATTTCCGAACGGTTTGAAGATCGCGTGGCGGCGATTCTGGGCAATCCGACGGTCGATCCGCATGGCCATGCCATACCTCAGAAATATGAAGCCGGGGTATTTCGCAATGACGCACCGCTGACGCAGTGGCCGGCGCTTGAACCGGCAATCATCACCAGTGTTTCTGATCGGGACTCCGAAGTTCTTCGGGAGCTCGACCGGCTCGGGATCAAGCCCGGCATTGCGGTCACGGTGGAAGCGAAGGCTGCGGAGAAATCGCTTTCCGTGAAGCTGCAAAACGGCGCTGAGCCGGTTTTGCTCACCACCGATTTGGCGGACTGCATCTTTGTCGCAGCCGAGCTGGCTGAAGACAGACAGCTTCCCGAAGCCCCGTCAACAGGGAACTGTTCAGTTTCTGATTCGCGCGGCAAATAGCTCTGTTACGATTGCCGTCCGTGCGGCCTCTTACAAGCCTCGGAACCGCGTTCGGCGGTACCGACCAAGAGAAGAGCACTTCCGACCGGGTTTCTTTGGGCTTTGCGGCCTGGCGTGAACCTAAATGAGCCTCAGCGAATCTCCGTACGCGTGCGTTGCAGAACTGCTTAGCCCAGCAGGAACACGGCTGTTTGCGCCATCAGGTTCGGCAACGTGGTGACCCGCGTGGAACCCGACAGGAAATACCGCTTCTCAATTGGAAAGCCGCTTTCACGACACAAATCCTCAAAATCATTGATGCTCAGAAAGTGGATGTTGGGCGAGTTATACCAGTCGTACGGAAAGAGCTTGGTTTTCGGGGCCTGGCCGGTAAAAAGCATCGCCTGGCGCACCGTCCAGTGGCCGAAATTCGGGAACGAAACGATGGCCCGTCGCCCCACACGAAGCATCTCACGCAGCACCTGCAGCGGGCTGCGCGTCTCCTGCAAAGTCTGGCTCAGAATCACGTAGTCAAAGGCTTTGTCGGGGTAATCCGTCAGCCCTTCATCAAGGTCGCCCTGGTAGGTTGAGACGCCCTTCGCGATGGCCTTGCGCACCTGCGTCGCGTCAATCTCCACACCGCGGGCGAGAACCTGCTTGTTCTCCACCAGCCAGGCAAGCAGCGCGCCTTCCCCGCAGCCCAGATCAAGCACACGGCTGCCAGGTTGAATGATCTCACCGATCACATTGAAATCAGGCCTTTCGGCAAGGGTGACGGGTTGGGAAACGGGCGTTACGCTATGAGTTCCCATCAAGCAGTCTTCGCCAGTCCCGCCGTCCGGGCCGTACTGGCGAGGAAACCCCGCACCAGTTCCGTTTGTTCGGCAACATCGACCAGAAACGCGTCGTGCCCATAATTCGACTGCAGATCGCAATACGCAACGTCGCCGTTGATGCGCCGCAGCACGCGGACAATCTCCTGTGACTGATAACTCGGATAGAGCCAGTCCGATGTAAAGCTGATGACCAGAAAGCGGGTATCGGACTTCAGAAATGCGTCGGAAAGCTTTCCCGTGCCGCTGGTGAGATCAAAATAATCTTCCGCTTTGGTGATGTAGAGATAGGAGTTGGCGTCGAAGCGCGAAACGAACTGGTTGCCGCGATAGCGAAGGTAGCTTTCCACCTCAAAATCCACCCCGAAGTCGAAACCAAACTTCTCTTTCTCACGAAGCCGGCGCCCGAACTTCTCACGCATGGACTCGTCGCTCATGTAGGTAATGTGGCCCACCATCCGGGCAACTGACAGACCTCGCGCCGGGGGCTTTTTGTCGTAATAGTCGCCATCCGCCCAGTCAGGGTCCGCCATGATGGCCTGTCGCCCCACTTCGTTGAAGGCAATCTGTTGGGCACTGTGCCGCCATGTGGTGGCCACCGGGATGGTGGAAAGCACGCGGTCGGGGTAACTGGCTGCCCATTCGAGCGCCTGCATTCCGCCCATGGATCCACCCGCTACGCTGAGCAACTGCCCGATGCCCAGAAAGTCGACCAGCATGCGCTGCAGGCGAACCATATCACGAATGGTGATCACCGGGAACGTCATCGCGTACGGCTTGCCGGTGAGAGGATTGACAGAACCGGGTCCGGTGGAACCCTGGCAGCCGCCGAGCACGTTCGAACAAATTACAAAATAGCGATCCGTGTCGAAAGCTTTGCCGGGGCCGATCATGTTGTCCCACCAGCCTGGTTTGCCGGTGTCGTGACTGATGCCCGCAGCGTGCGCATCCCCTGTAAAAGCATGGGTAATCAGGATCGCGTTGGACTTCGCCGCGTTCAGATTACCGTAGGTTTGGTAAGCGATTTCGACGGGGGAAACCGTCGCGCCGGAGTCGAGCGCGATACTGTCGAATTGGGCAGACTTTGTTTCAACAACCATTCAGCGTCACCTCATGGTAACAGGATGAAAAGCATTTACAGGGCCTTCGGGCTGCTTCCACTCTTGCTCTTTGTTCCCCTGACTTCAGCCGGCGACTTTGCCTACCGGGAGGCGCTGCCGGGGTATTCCTATCAGTTTCCCCGCGACCACTTCGAACACGAAGACTTTCGCACGGAATGGTGGTATTACACGGGTAACGTGACAGATACGGGGGGTAAACGGTTCGGTTTCGAACTGGTTTTCTTCCGGCAAGGGGCAAAATCCGGGTCTCAAAACAAGTCGGCGTGGAGTGTGGAAAATCTTTATCTGGCCCATGCGGCGCTGACAGATGCCGACGGAAAGAAGTTCTGGTTTGAAGAGCGTTTAAACCGGCGCGGACCTGGCGTGGCAGGCGCAAGCCTGGCAAAGCAACGGATCTGGAACGGCAACTGGAGCACGCAATGGTCCGGCGAGAGCCAGACTCTCGACGCGATCACGGACCACTTCCGTTTTCACCTCAAACTGGAGCCCGAAAAACCCTTCGTGATCCAGGGTGAGAACGGTGTGAGCCAGAAGGCCGAGGGCAGGGGCCGGGCGTCCCACTATGTTTCTTTCCCGCGGCTGCGTGTGAGTGGCAATATTGAAACCGGCGGCACCTCCCATCCGGTGCGGGGCTCGGCGTGGATGGATCACGAGTGGTTCAGCGAGCAACTGGGCAGCGATCAGGTCGGCTGGGACTGGTTCAGCGTACAACTGGAAAATCACACGGAACTGATGCTCTTCCAGTTGCGGCGCAAAGACGGATCGATTGACCCGTATTCCTCCGGCACCTACATCGACGCAGACGGCAAGGCGCATCATCTGCGCCGCAACGACTTCACGCTGCAACCCGTCTCCACATGGCAGAAGTATCCGGTGGCGTGGCGGCTGGAAATCCCGTCGCTGAAGATCGCGCTGACATGCAGGGCGGTACTGGAAAATCAACGCCTGCGTACAAAAGGCAGCGGCCCGAGCTACTGGGAGGGCGCGGTGGACTATTCCGGCTCACACAAGGGCGTCGGCTATCTCGAAATGACTGGTTACGAAGGGGCTGTCCGTTTTAAATGAAAATTCTGCAGGGAATCCTGCCCTGGCTGGGCGTTGTAATCGCCATTGCGTTGGTTTATGACGGCTGGATCTTCTATTCACGCTGGAGCGCCGTACGGGAAACGGCACGGCTGAGCGCAGAGCGGGAACAGGTGATGGCGCAGAAAACGCTGCGGCTGGTGGGCGGAACTGAGTTAAAAATCAATGAGTTTTATTCGAGCCCTGGTGCGGTGCAGAAGGGCTCGACGGCGACTATCTGCTACGGCGTGGTGGGCGCGAAGAAGCTGAAGCTGGAGCCGCCGGTGGAGGAGGTTTGGCCGGCGCTCAGCCATTGCCTGCAGGTGAAACCGTCGAAGACCACGGAATACAAACTCACGGCAGAGGACGCTGCGGGCCATTCTGCGACGGAGAGCTTTACTTTGCAAGTGCTGCCTTAACGATTTCCACACCGCAATCACGGGCAGCGATGCTGCTCACCGTAGTCCTTTCGAACCTCCGGGTCACCGTATAGCCCCCGGTCGCATACAGGCCCTCACCAGTGACGGTTGCCACCAGTTCGGCGCTCCGGAAACCGCCGTCGCGCGCGGCGTCTTCACAGGCCTCCGGTATCCGGGCCGCAATTCCATGCCTCGCCTAATCACTGGCGGGATCGAGCCTGGCTTTCCTCTGCTCCGGCGTATAGTCGCGCATCTGCAGCTTCTCCACCGATTCAGCGATTTTTGAAAGAACTTCGTTCCATCGCCGTAACGTCGGACGGCAGTGCAACCTGCGTCGTCACAACTTTACTTGAGCTGCGCCCCGGCGGAAATTACCTCGGCATTCAGATAGGGGCGAAGCGCCTCAGGAATCACCACGCTGCCGTCCTTCTGTTGATAGTTCTCGACAATGGCCACCCAGGTTCGACCGACCGCCAGCCCACTGCCATTCAACGTGTGGACGAGCTCGGCCTTCTTGCCTCCACGGAAACGGATGTTCGCGCGACGGGCCTGGAAGGCTTCGAAATTCGAGCAGGAAGAGATCTCTTTGAAGCCGTTCTGACCTGGCAGCCAGACCTCAATGTCATAAGTCTTCGCGGAACTGAAACCCATGTCGCCGGTGCAAAGCAGCATGGTCCGGAACGGCAAGCCCAAACGGCGCAGGATGTCTTCCGCATCGTCAGTCAGCTTGTCCAGTTCTTCATAGCTTTGCTCGGGGCGCGCAAACTTCACCAGCTCCACCTTTTGGAACTGATGCTGCCGGATGATGCCGCGGACGTCGCGCCCATAGGAACCCGCTTCACTGCGGAAGCAGGAACTGAACGCACAGAACTTCACGGGAAGCTGGTCTGGATCGAGGGTTTCGTCACGATACAGATTCGTCACGGGCACTTCCGCGGTGGGGATAAGCCAGTAGTCCGTGTTTTCCAGCTTGAACAGATCACCGGCGAACCTGGGCAACTGGCCGGTTCCGTAGAGGCTGGCCGAATTCACCACAAACGGGGGTAACACTTCCGTATAGCCGTGGTGATTGCTATGCGTATCCAGCATGAAATTGATCAGCGCGCGTTCCAGCTTCGCGCCGAGCCCCATGTAGATGGCGAAACGGGCACCGGTGATTTTCGCCGCACGATCAAAGTCCAGAATGCCCAGCGCAGGACCAAGATCCCAATGCGCCTGGGGCTCGAAATCGAATTTCCGGGGCTCACCAAACGCGCGAACCTCCACATTGTCGTCCGCGGATTTCCCGGCAGGCACCGACTCATGCGGGATGTTCGGAATTCCCGCCAGCATCTCACGAAACTGCACGTCCACTTCATCGACAACCTTGCCAAGCTCGCCCGCACGGTCACCCATCTCACGGGAACGCGTCTGCAGATCATCCGTATTGGCGCCTTCCCGACGCAGTTTTCCGATTTCCTTCGACAGCGAATTCTGCTCGGCCTTCAACTGCTCGGACTCGGTAATCGCGGCGCGGCGACGGGTATCGAGAGCGCGGAACTCATCAAGTGGCAGTGTCAGTCCGCGAGTGGAAAGGCGTTCGGCGATCGCGTCCAGATTGGCGCGAAACGTCCCCAGATCATGCATATACACGTATGCTAACAGGCGGGTTGAGCGGCCTGGAAGTGGCCCGGGAACGGGTGCAGGCTGCTACTCGTCGTCTGCGTCCGCTATGACAGGTTCCAGATCTTCCGCGTCGAAAATCTGGCGGCAGTCCAGACACTCCACGTAGTCGACACCTTCTCTGCGGGCTAATATCGTTGTTCTTTGATGTTCACAGTCCGTTGCCATGCCGGATATTAATTTATTTTAGTGCCGGGGGGGCCGGTGTCAAGGGTCCGGGTTTGTTTCCTGAGACAATAGCGCTTGCGCTACATAATTTTCGTCCTGATTGCCGGTGCCGGGCCGCTCACCGCACAGCCCCGCCTTGTGGTGGATGCCTCTGCAAACCGGCACACCATAAACCCCTGGATCTACGGCGTCAACACCTGGAAAGACACCGGCATCCAGAAGATGATGCGCATCCCGCTGGTGCGGTGGGGCGGTGATGACGCGACCAGCTACAACTGGAAGACCAGCGTCAAGAACAATACGGGCGACAACCCCTGGGTCTATCAGAACTACCAGGTGACGCCGGGGTTCGACGGTCTGCACGAAACTAATCTGCGTACCGGAACAACAACGTTGGGCACTGTTTCTCTGATGGATTGGGCGCCGGGAACACCGCGCGCCTGTAGTTTCAGCGTCTCTAAATATGGAAAACAAAAAGCCGTCAGCCCCGATAACAGCGACTGCGGCAATGGCGTTCTGCTGAACGGCGCAGCGGTGGCCAACGATCCGAATGACGCCTATGTTCCCGTGACGTCTGCGTTTTCGCAGGATTGGGTGCGGCATATGAACGCCGCATACGGTCCGGCCACGGCAAGCGGCGTTCGGCTCTGGAGCCTGGACAATGAGCCGGAGTGGTGGGATTCGAACCACTACGATGTTTATCCGAAGCGTGCCGGATATGACGACATGCTGGAGCGCAATCTGACATGGGCTGCGGCAGTGAAGCAGGCAGATCCGCGTGCGCTGGTCACGGGCCCTGTGCCGGGCGGCTGGTCCGGCATGTTGTTTTCGAAGATCGACATGCAAAGCGGCTGGGGCACAAAGCCCTACCAGTACTGGGATAATCCGGTGGATCAACGGGCACATGGCGGCATTCCCTGGGTGGTCTACTACCTGCAGCAAATGAAGGCCGCGGAAGCAAAGCAGGGCAAGCGTCTGCTGGACATGCTGGATGTTCACGCGTACATCGCGCCGGGTGGGTTGAGCGGTTCGGCGGGAGATGCCGCGATGGAAAAGCTCCGGCTGACGTCTACCCGGGCCTTTTGGGACCCGAACTATGTCGTGCCCAACGGGCAGCTTTGGGATGCCACCGGGAAAGAGGTTTCGCCCGCCATGGTTCCACGGCTGCGGCAGTGGGTGAACGACAACTATCCAGGGACAATGACCGGTATCACGGAGTATAACTGGGGCGCGCTGAACAGCATCACAGGAGCTCTGGCGCAGGCGGATATTCTTGGGATCTTTGGTCGCGAGGGGCTGGATCTGAGTACGGTTTGGGCCACCATCAACCCGACTGATCCGGGAGCTTTCGCTTTCAAGGTGTTTCTGAACTATGACGGAGTGGGCGGGCAGTTTGGTGACACCAGCGTGTCCGCCACCACGGAGGATCCCGACAGCCTTTCCGTCTTCGCGTCCCAGCGGTCTGATTCCGCATTGACTGTCCTCGTCATCAACAAGACAACTGCGGATGTGAGTACCGGCCTAAGCCTGCCAGGCTTTCAGGCCTCGCAAATGGCGGAAGTTTGGCAGTATAGCCGGGCGAACCTGAAGGGTATTGTGCGGCAAACTGATACGGCCATTGCGGGGAATCTGGTCAACACCGTCTTTCCTGCATACTCCATGACACTGCTGGTGATTCCACGTATCCAAAACGCCATGGCAGTTCCCCTGCCGCTGGTAACAGGCGTCCGAAGTGCGGCATCCTATGACGCGGCAGGGGTCGCGCCGGGCGAGATCGTCGCCATTTTTGGCCAGGGGTTGGGACCGGTTGAAGTTCGGAACCTGGAGTTGAGCGCGAAC
Source organism: Bryobacterales bacterium (assembly GCA_038319515.1). Lineage (GTDB taxonomy): Bacteria > Acidobacteriota > Terriglobia > Bryobacterales > Bryobacteraceae > BOG-234. The sequence continues at coordinate 7,810 of JBBQDH010000135.1, read as the reverse complement.
GGCGTGCTGGCCACCAGTTTGGCGGGAACGACCGTGCGGTTCAACGGCATCCCCGCTCCGCTCATCTACTCTTTCGACAAGCAGTTGGCGGCGATCGTTCCCTATGAATTGGCGCAACTGGCTGCCGGGACTGTGACGACGATTGTGGAGTATCAGGGCAATGCATCGGAGCCTTTCGCAGTACCGCTGCTGGCGGCGCACCCGGCCTTGTTCTCGCTCGACTATACGGGTGCCGGGCAAGGCGCCATTCTGAATGTCAGCGACCTCGGGCGATGCGGTGCGGAGTTAACGGGCTGCCGGAACAGCGCTGCCAATCCGGCGGTACGCGGCGAATTCGTATCCCTCTATGGCACGGGCGAAGGGAACACGAACATTCCGGGCGTGAACGGGAGAATTTCCAGCGAGTTGTTGCCCGCTCCCACCCTTCCGTGCTCCGTCACCATTGGCGGAGTGGACGCGCCGGTGCAGTATTGCGGCTCCGCACCGGGGGCCACGGCGGGACTGCTGCAGGTGAATGCGCGGATTCCGGCAGGCGCACCGGTCGGCAGTGCGATTCCGGTGGTGATCACCATCGGGAAAAGCAGCAGCCAGAGTACGGTGACGCTGGCAGTAAAGTAGGAATCAGATGCCTTTTCCCATTCATCGCCCCCGTCGGCTGCGGTCCTCAGAATCGATGCGCCGGCTGGTTCGGGAGACCCGCCTGGATCCGGCGAACTTCGTTCTTCCACTCTTCGTTTGCTCTGGTGAAGGGATCCGCAGGCCCATCAGTTCGATGCCGCCGCAGGCCCAGATGTCGATTGATGTGACGGTGGAAGAGTGCCGAGAGATCCATTCCCTGGGCATTGGCGGCGTGATGCTGTTTGGGCTTCCGGAGTCAAAGGACGAGATGGCCACCGGCGCTTACGACGACCAGGGAATTGTACAGCGTGCTCTGCGGGCCATCAAGAAAGAAGTCCCGGAACTTCTGCTGATCACCGATGTCTGCAACTGTGAATACACCAGCCACGGCCATTGCGGCCTGATTGTGGATGGCGATGTAGCGAACGACCCGACGCTGGAATGGCTGGCGAAATCTGCCGTGTCGCATGCAAAGGCGGGTGCGGATATTGTTGCGCCCTCCGACATGATGGACGGACGCGTCGGGGCGATTCGGAGCGCGCTCGATCAGAATGGCTTCAACAACACTCCGATTTTGTCGTACGCTGCAAAGTTCGCGTCCGTGTTCTACGGGCCGTTCCGTGAGGCGGCTGAATCAGCACCGCAGTTTGGCGACCGGCGCAGTTACCAGATGGATCCGGCGAATGCCCGTGAAGCGATGCGTGAGATCGCGCTCGATCTGGAAGAGGGCGCGGACATGATTATGGTGAAGCCGGCGATGCCCTATCTGGATCTGATCCGGGAGGCGCGCGACCGGTTTGACGTGCCGATTTCGGCCTACCAGGTGAGCGGTGAGTATTCCATGATCATGGCGGCGGCGGCGAACGGGTGGATTGACCACGACCGGGCGATGATGGAGAGCCTTACGTCAATCAAGCGCGCCGGCGCGGACTTCATCATGACGTACTTTGCGAAGCCCGCAGCCCGCATGCTTGGTTAAAGACGCCGGGCTGAGAAAAGCTATTTCAGCCCGAGAGTTTTGTTCAGCCAGGTGACCAGCTCCGGTTTCCAGTGCTGCATTTCGGGGGCTTTAGCCCAGCTCGCCATGCCGTGTTTCCCACCTTCTACGGTAATCAGTTCGCAGGGCGTTCCTGTTTTGCGGATGGCGGCACAGAAATCAGGAGAAAGCTCGTAGGCGACCTGATCGTCAGCCGTACCGTGAATCAGCAGGAATGGCGCCATTCCTTTATGAACGGCGTTGATCGGCGAAAAGTCCTTGAGCTTCGCGAGGCCGGGAGCATCGAGCGCGTCCACGCCAAAAAAGTGAATGCCTCCGCCGTTGGCGAGGTGCCGATTGGCAGAAGTCATTTCAAAGCGTTCAGGATGATCGCGGCGCAACAACGCCAGGCGCGCGTAATCGCTGGGTGAATAGATTTCCACGTTGGCGGCGAGGCGGGTCTCAGCGGTTTCGTGGGTCGCCGCGTAGCTGGTCAGGTAGGCACCGGCGGACTCGCCGAGCAACACCAGCTTCGCGGGATCGACGTTGTAACTTTTGGCGTTTGCCTTTACCCACCGAATTGCGGCGTTGACGTCTTCCACGGGTTGTGGGAAACGAAAATCCGGAGCCAATCGGTAATCAATCGAGAACCAGGCGTAGTTGGCGTTCGTCAGGACTTCCAGAACAGGCCCCACGTAGCTCTTTTTCGTACCCTGATCAAAACCTCCGCCGTGGACCACGACCACACCGGGGAACGGACCCTTGCCTTCCGGCACATGGATATCCAGAAGCAGAGATTTGCCGTTCGGACGGGAGTATTCGACGTCCAATTTATCCGCCGAGAACGACGGAACGGCCAGCAGGCCGAGCGCGAACAGACAACCAAACTTAAGCATCGGCCCGAATTGTATCAGGGAGCCAAAATTCGTGCCTGAAAGCGTATATAATTAAGCCCGGCGGTAACCCCGGTTTCCGTCGCTAACGTCAATAGAACAGCCAACATGCAGAGGAATCACCAGTCCGAAGGCAAAACCCTACTCAAGGCAGGGGTGGCAGCCGCACTAACGTTAGGCGTGGCCCTTTTTGCGGCCCCCAATACGCCCCCCAAACCAGCTTTGGATGCCGCCGGCTTCGACAAGCAGGTGAAGCCTGTTTTGAAAAACAACTGTTCGGGTTGCCACAACGCGACTAATATGTCTGGCGGAGTCAACCTTCTGCCTTATGCGGAGGCTTCCACGCTGACCAGTGACAGGGAAGCGTGGGACAAGATTGTTCAGAAGATTGAATCGGGCGAAATGCCGCCGAAAGGCATGCCGCGCCCGCCCCAGGCTCAGGTCACTGCCCTGGTTAGTTTCCTGAAGGGCGAGTTTGCGAAGGCCGATGCGTCAGTAAAGCCGGATCCGGGTCGCGTTACCGCCCGCCGCATGAATCGGAATGAATATCGCAATACGATTCGCGATCTGGTGGCAGTGGACTTCCGCGCCGAGCGGGACTTTCCGACCGATGATTCGGGTTATGGTTTCGACAACATCGGCGACATTCTGACCATTTCCCCGGTGCTGATGGAGAAGTACCTGAACGCTGCGGAAACGATTGCATCGCGAGCCATGGGCGCTGATCCGCTGCCGAAAAAGCCGATCGAAGTCACGTACGAACTGAAAACCAAGAATATTCGCAGGCTGGATTTCAGCACCGTGGAAGCCTCCCATCGCGTCGATTTCGATGGCGAATACACGGTCATCTTCGGATTTCCCGGTGAGCGTTCCGCCGACGCCAAGCCCGTCAAGATGAGTTTCTGGATGGATGGGCAACTGCTGCAAACCATTGACGTGGAGACGAAGCCTTCGAAGCTGGTCTACTTTAATCCGTTCTCTGACGCCCAGGTCAAGGTTTACCTTCCGGAAGGCGACCACGTGTTCCGTGCGGCATTCCAGAATGACGAGTTCATCAAGACCATCACGGACCCCAAGGACGCTTACAGCGACAAGAAAAACAAGTTCATCGGCTCGATGACTTTTGTTGGCCCTTATCCCTCTAAGGTGGAAAAAGCCAGCCGAAAGAAAATTCTGATCTGTGATGTAAAAACCGGTCAGGCCTGCGTCGAGAAGATTGTCGCGAACCTTGCCCACCACGCCTACCGCCGGCCCGCTTCGAAAAATGAAGTCGCGGGCCTCATGAAGTTCGTTGCGATGGCGAAAGGCCAGGGGCAATCTACCGAACAGGGAATCCAGCTGGCGCTTGAAGCGATGCTGGTATCGCCGCAGTTTCTGTTCCGCGTGGAAAAAGATCCCAATCCGACCGATCCTGACAAGATCCACCGGCTTTCCGACACCGAACTCGCGGCGCGGCTGAGCTATTTCCTGTGGAGTTCGATGCCGGATGATGAGCTGTTGACGCTGGCCGAAGCCGGCAAGCTGAAAGATCCTGCCACGCTGGACGCTCAGGTAAAGCGGATGATGCAGGACAAAAAAGCCGCATCGTTCGCGGAGAACTTTGCCGGGCAATGGCTTGAGATTCGCAACCTCGATTCTATTAAGCCCGATCCACAGAAGTTCCCGCTCTGGACGCCCGAGTTGAAAGACGCAATGCGCACGGAGACCAGCATGTTCTTCCGGCATGTGCTAAGCGAGAACCGTCCTCTGTCAGACTTCATCAATGCGAAGTACACATTCCTGAATGAGGGCCTGGCGAAGTACTACGGAATTGATGGCGTGAAGGGGCCTGATTTCCGCCGTGTGGAATTGACCACAGAACAGCGTGGGGGGATTCTTTCACAAGGCAGCGTGCTGGCCGTTTCGAGCTATCCCAGCCGTACCTCGCCAACCATTCGCGGGAAGTATGTTCTGAACAACATTCTGGGGACTCCCCCGCCCCCGCCGCCGCCGGATGTTCCTGCCCTGGACGATGCCAAGGTTGGCAGCGAAGTTTCTTTGCGCAAGCAACTCGAAGAGCATCGAAACAATCCGGTTTGCGCGTCCTGCCACAGCAAGATGGATGTGCTTGGATTTGGTCTTGAAAACTACGATGCCATCGGTAAGTGGCGCACGCTGGATGGCAAGTTCCCCATCGATGTGGGTGGCACGATGCCGAACGGTAAATCGTTCAAAACAGCGGCGGAAATGCGCGATATTCTGACGGACAGCATGCCGCAGGTATCGCGCAGCCTGGTTGAGAAGGTCATGACATACGCGCTTGGGCGCGGCATGCAGACGTACGACAATAAGGCCATTGACGACATTAACAGGAAACTGCAGGGCGAGGGATATCACTTCCAGACCCTGATTTATGAAGTGGTCCGCAGCCTGCCCTTCCAGTCGCGCCGCGGCGAGTTGGTGACCAGCAAGAAAGAACTGAAGCCGAAGGAGATTGCACGGAAATGATCAACACCGGAAAAGCACTGCCGCGCCGTACGTTCCTCCGCGGGATGGGGTCGGCAGCCGTTGCCCTGCCCTTCCTTGACGCCATGGCTCCCGCTTTCGCGGCGACAACGAAGCAGCCGGTGCGTATGGCCTTCTTCTATGTGCCAAACGGCATGATCATGGATGGCTGGAATCCCACCTGGGAGGGTAAGTTTCAGGAGCTGCCCCGTGCCCTGAAGCCGCTCGATCCTTATAAGGACGACTTCATTCAGATTGGCAACCTGACCCATAACACCGGCAGGGCGTTGCTGGATGGCGCGGGGGACCACGGGCGCTGCTCGGGTTCGTACCTGACCGGTGTGCAGGTCAAGAAGTCCCTGATCGACATTAAGAACAGCATTTCGTTTGATCAGATTGTTGCGAACGAGATTGGGAAACAGACCCGTTTTCCGTCGTTGGAACTTGGTATGGAAGACGCGCGCCAGGCAGGCGACTGCGATTCGGGCTATGCCTGCGCCTACACGAATAACCTGTCATGGCGCAGCGAAACGCAGCCGCTGCCCCCGATTCTGGACCCGCGCGCCCTGTTCGAGCGCATGTTCGGCAAGGGTTTGCCGATGACGCCGGAGGAACGCGCACGCCAGTCGAAGTATCGCCGCAGCATTCTCGATTTCGTCACCGAAGACACCCATAAACTGGAAGCCACGCTGGGACCGACTGACAGGCGAAAGCTCGACGAATACCTTTCGTCGATCCGCGAGGTGGAGCGGCAGATCGACCGCGCTGAGAAGGACAACGCGCAGATTGAGCCGAATATGGACAAGCCTTATGGCATCCCGGCCGATTTTGCGGAGCATTTCCGCATGATGGCCAACATGATGGCCATTGCGTTCCAGGCCGATCAGACCCGCATCATCACGTTCCTGATGACCCGTGAAGGCTCGTCGCGCCCCTATCGCGAACTGGGTATTCCCGATGGCCATCACCCGCTCACGCACCACCGCAATCAGGCCGATCTCATCGAAAAGGTTCGCCAGATCAACACCTATCACGTGCAGCAGTTCGCCAGTTTTGTGGAAAAGATGAAGTCCACGAAAGATGGCGACGGCACGCTGCTCGATAACTGCATGCTGGTTTACGGCGCGGGTCTCTCCGACCCCAACGCCCACCTGCATGAAGATCTGCCGACCATTCTGGTGGGCAAAGGTGGCGGCTACTTCAAGACGGGCCGCCGCGTGATCGCGCGCCGGGAGACGCCGATGTGCAACCTGTTCCTTACTATGATGGACCGGATGGGCGTCAATGTGGAGAACTTTGGCGATTCGAACGGCAGACTCGAAGGTCTGGACCTGGCGTAACCCATGCAATTCGGCAGAGGCGGTAAGCCATCGGCAGGAGCCTTTTTTGACTCCGACTTTACAACCATAGACACATTCCTCGCGCAGGCTTTGCTGCACGGTCTGCAGAGCAAAAACGATTGCCGCGTTGCGATTGTAACCATGAGCCGACCGAACCTGGCGGTGGCTGGTTTCACAGATTCGGTGGAGCGTTACTACCGCGGAGCGGCGGCAGTGTTTGCGCAGGTGCCTCCGATGGGTATGCGGACGGTTGGGGCTCCGGGCGAGACACCGGCGGCTATTACAGCTCCGTTCAGGAAGACCGGGCCCGACGGCCAGCCACTGCATGTGAACAAAGTTCGTACTGTGATTGACACCGGGGATCCAAATACGCTCTTCCGTAACTATCTGGAGGCGCAGAACGATGACAATGCGTTTTTCGTGTTGGCAGGCCCGGCTGGAAACCTTGCGGCGGCTTTGGATTTTCGCGGGATGAAGGAACTGATCATTGCCAAAACAAAGTATCTGGTGATGGCCGATTTCGCGGGCGATCCGACCGCAGCCAGGAAAGTGTTTGCCGAGTGGCCAAAACCGGTTATATCGGTGGGGCCGGAGATTGGAACTGCCTTTCCGTTCCCCGGAGCCAGTATTGACAAAGAATTCCTCGCGATTGCACCGGAGCATCCCGTCGCGGAGCTCTATCGGGCATGGAAGCCGATGCCGTACGACTCGCCATCCGGCGCACTGGCCGCTGCCCTGCATGCCGCTCGTCCCAAAGAGGGCTATTTCAAGGTTTCTGAGCCAGGGACGATCACGGTTCGTGACGACGGCTCGACTTCATTTGTGGCTTCCCCCAACGGCAAGCACCAGCAACTGATCGGTGACCCGAGCCAGAAGGAGAAGATCCTGAAGGCGTACGTGGAACTGGCCAGTGCAAAACCGGTGATTCAGCAGCGGTTCCGGCCACAAGCCGCGGTTGACAAACCAGCGGACAAACCAATTGATATGCCGCTGCTGGATAAGCCTGCGCCCCCCAAACCCTGAAACAGTCAGGCGCTCGATCGCGAAGACTACGCGGCAGCAGCGCTCCACTTCCAGGATACGTTGGCATTCGTCCAGGAGCAGGACCATGCGGAGGGAGCCGGCTTTGCACTCCTCGGGCTGGCCGTGGTGGAGCGCGCTCAGGGCGACGCGTCACGCGCGATGGATCTCCTGGAGCAAAGTTTGGCCCGCTTCCGAACGGTCGACCATGCCTATGGCATCGCGGAGGCACTCTTGGAGCTCGGCCGTCTGGCCGTGCTGCAGGCGGATCACGCCCGGGCGATTGCCGTCCTCCAGGAGAGTTTGATAGTGTACGAGAAACTGGGGGACCGGCTATGGTGTCAATCGTCGGCCTATACTGCACATAGGTCACCGGCAATAGTACACAGATCGTCGGCAATCCTGCACAACCGATCGTCGGCAATCCTGCACAGCGCTGGTCTCCTCCTATCCAGCCGTTTATGCTTCTGGCTCACACG
>JBBQDH010000134.1:0-16252 GCA_038319515.1 Bryobacterales bacterium | reverse complement strand
TGCGGCCGTTGAAAGTCAGCACATGGTGGGTCACCGGCTCATAGATGATGGCGTCCGGATTCGCGCCCGTCTTGACATTCCCTGTGGCCTTGCTGGTCTTCAGGTCGAAGATAGTGACGTCATTCGTCGTGCCGTTGCTCGTGAAGCCCTTGCCCAGATCGTTGGCGACTGCGATGCCGTGCACGCCTTTCGTGTCGGGAATGGTGGCCACCAGCTTGTCCGTGGTGGTGTCAATCACCTCCGTCTGTGTACCGTGCGAAACATACAGGCGGTGGTTCGCGCTGTCAACAAAAACGTAATCCCAGCGGGCTCCGCCGCCGATCTTAATCTTGCTGAGCACCTTGTAAGCGGGAGGGGCGGCAGACGCCAGGCTGCTCAACAGCAATAGGCCGGCAGCGAATCCACCGAAAGCGGGGGCAACGAAATATTTCATGTCGATGAGCGTATCTCAACTGCCTGAAGAATCGCTGAAGCGGGCTGGAACTTTCCTGTAATGCAATGCAATATAAGATGAACGCCAGCATGCAAAGGTCTGATGAGCAACTGTTTCGGCTCATGAAAAATGGCGATACCAGCCACACGCGGCAAGGTGCATTCGCGGAACTTTATGAGCGTCGTGAGCCCGGGCTGTATCGCTATGCGATGCATATGACGGGCAGCGCCACGGCGGCTGAAGAAGTCGCGCACGATGTTTTTATCCAGATCATGTCCCCCACCTGCCGGTTCGACGACGAACGCGGTGCGCTGGAAGGCTGGATGTACGGGGTTGCCCGAAACCTGGTGCGTGCGTTGCGCCGCAAAGGGCCCGTGGAAGAGCCTGTGGATCAGGCTGTACACCACAACATTTTAGGGGATTTGATTGATGGCCAGACCATGGCTTCACTGCACGCAGCGATTCGGGAGCTTCCCGAAGCCTACCGGGAAACGGTGGTGCTGTGCGATCTGGAAGAACGAAATTACGATGAAGCGGCCCGGATTATGGGCTGCCCGGTCGGGACAGTTCGCAGCCGGTTGCACCGGGCGCGGGCTCTGCTGGCCGGGAAACTCAGACGTTTGAAGCCGATGGAGCTGGTGGCCCGATGAATAGAATTAATTGCGAAACAGCGAGCGGAAAACTGATGGAAGCGGCACGGCGGCGTGGCCTGATGGATGCTGATCTGCAGGCTCATCTCGATGTCTGCGCCGCCTGCTCTGAACTTCGCGACGAACAGCAGTCGCTCTCCGCGAACCTGCGGCTTCTGCGGATTCAGAGTTCCAGCCAGCGCTCTTCTCCGGCAGCGCACGCCGCCATCCTGAAAGAATTTACCGTGCAAAGTCATGCCCCTCGCGGACGTCGCTGGTTGTGGGCTATTCCTGCCGCTGCGGTTTTCCTTCTCGGGGCGTTTTTCTTTCGTGATTTAACGCGCGATATGACAAGCCCCGCTCCGGCAGTTGAAGTTGCCGTAAGCGCGGAATCGGAATCGCAACAAGAGGGCTTTATCGATGTGCCATTCGTACCCCCGCTTGCCCAGGGCGAGATGGTTCGGGTGGTTCATACCGCCCTGCAGCCTGCCGAACTGGCGAGCCTGGGCGTGAATGTAGACCCCTCCTGGACCACCGAACTGCCTGCGGATCTTCTCGTCGGGCAGGACGGCTTTCCCAGAGCGGTGAGAGTTTCGAGAGAAAGTGCCGATGACAGTAGTTCTTAGAGAGGATTTATGAAAAAATCATTCCTGATTTGCCTGATTGCGTTCCCTGCCTTGTTTGCGCAGGGCCCGCCACGCGGAGGCTTCGGCCCGGGCGGCGGATTTGGCGGGGGCCGTGGTGCAGGTATGTTTGGCGGGCCGCAATCCTACGTCACCGGTGCGCCCTATTCCGCTGTGGAGGTGGTCCAGACGCAGGAGTCCTTCGCTGACGGAAACTCCATCACAACGAAACGCCAAAGCAATGTCTTCCGCGATAGCCAGGGCCGCGTCCGAACCGAAGAGACCGTTACCCCTGCCGCAGCTTCCGGCAAGCAGCCCCACACGATTGTGACGATCCTCGATTACGTCGGCGGCTACCGCTACCAGCTGGATTCGTCCACCATGATTGCCCATCAGAGTCCGCTCCGCGTGCCCCGTCAGGGTTCTGGTGCAGCAGGCCCGATGGCTCGTGGCTCGCGTGGCCCGGACGGCCCGGCTGCCGGCGCTCCAGGGTCAGGCCCCGCATCTGCGATGGTTGCCCGCACCACGCTCGCACCGCAGGCCATCAACGGCATCATGGCAACCGGTACTCACCACGTCCAGACCATTGCTGCCGGCCAGATTGGCAACGAACGGCCCATTCAGATTACCCGCACCATGTGGATCTCGAATGACCTGAAGGTCCCTGTGCAGATCAAGAGTTCGGACCCCCGCTTCGGCACCACCAACATGGAACTGACCAACGTCGTGCAGTCTGAGCCGAGCCCGTCGCTTTTCATGGTTCCCGCAGGCTACACGCTTGAGGCCGGTGGCGACCGTGGTTTCGGTGGTCCCGGCGGCCAGCACGGCCCCCGTCCTGATCACAAATAAGACTGCGCCCGCTGCCGGAATTTCTTCTTCATTCCGGCAGCGGCGGCGTTTCCCCCACGAAGGCGTCCGGTACAGGACGCAGACCGGGAAGACGTTGCCGATTCGGTCTACGCAAATCCTGAAAATGCTTTAGAAGATCACCTTCAGGGCCAATTGCACGTTGCGCGGTTCCCCAAAGCCAAGACCCGGAGCAGAACCGCCATTTCGTGTCGACGTCGACTGTCCAAAGCTCCCGCTGGCAAAGCTGGTAGTCGGATTTGCCCAGTTGGTCCGGTTCAGAATATTAAAAGTTTCCACCCGGAACTCAGTTGTGATGCGCTCGGTGATCGGTGTCTTTTTAAACACGGAGAAGTCCACTGAACCGAAGCCCGGCCCGTAGATCGCGTTGCGACCGAGGTTGCCGAAACTCCCGCTGGCCGGCTTGGCGAAAGCGGCCTTATTGAAGTACTGCACCGCCGTGGTGTTGGTCAGCACCGGAACGTTGGCGAACGGATCGCCCACCAGATCCACCCGGTCGCGGTTCTCGCCCGTCAGGCTGACGTTGCTGCCCGCCAGGATGTTGAGCGGCGAACCGCCATGGAACGTAAACAGCGAATTCAGCTGCCAGCCTTTGGTCAGGCGCGGGGCTTTGCCCGAGAAAGCCGGCACTTCATAACTCACGAAGCTGGTCATAATCCGGCGGATATCGAAGGTGCTGTTGCCACGCTCATTCGCCAGGTTGTAGCTGTTGGTGGGAACCGTGTTGCGCAGGTCCGATGTGTTGTCAATGGCATGCGCCCACGTGTAATTGAAAGTCCCGGTCAGCCCCTTCCAGAAGCTTTGCCGCAACTGTGTCTGCAATGAACTGTAGTTGGAATTGGCAATCGATTCCGCTTCGTTGATGGTGGCCAGATTCGGATATTGCGCCGCGTATGGGCGAACGCCCACGCCGTTGGTGACCACCTGTTGGTTAATGTCCCGCAGCACCGAAAGCTTGCGCCCCTGACTGCCCACGTAGCCAACCTGCAGCAGCGTGCTGCGTGAGAACTGATGCTGCACGTTCATGTTGAAGTTCAGAACATACGGAGTCCGGTAATCCTGGCTGACGGCGAACACACCGAACGGCGGCGTGGGGGTCGCCGTGCCGAAGATCGGTACACCGCTCTGAATGGTCACGTTGCGGACGGACAGCGTGTAGACCGGATTCGCACCACCCGGATTGGCATTCACGCCCGCCGCACCGGCGTTCGGAATACCTGTATTGGCGGTGAAGAAGTTCAGGCTTGGCACATCGAAGAACACTCCGAAGCTGCCGCGAATAACGGTCTTCGAATCCCTGGTCGGCGTGAAAGCGAAACCCGCGCGCGGCGCATAGTTGTTCCAGTCTTTCGGATAGAGCGGGCCGAAGTCCTTGTTCGGCGTCACGAAACCCTTCGAAGGAATGAAGTTCGTGATGGAATCCTTGTCGTCGTGCAGAATCCCCTGGTAGGTATAACGAACCCCGTAATTCACGGTCAGGCGCTGGTTGATCTGCCAGGTATCACCTGCCCACCAGTCAAACGAGTTCTGCAAATACAGCCGCTGCAACTGGCCGCGCGCAATTGTTGCCCCGTTGGAGTTGCTCGGCAGTCCGGCCAGGAAGTCAGACAGTGCGCGCACGTTGGTGGTGAGCGTCGTATCGGTCGACCAGGGTCCGCGCGAGCCATCAAATGTAAACGTACCCCGTTTGTTGATGTCGTAGAACACATCGAGCACCGCGCGCCTGTATTCGCCGCCGAACTTCAACAAGTGTTTGCCCGCCGTATAGGTCAGGTTGTCGGTAACGTGGCCGGTCGTATCGATGCGGCCCAGCGGGTTGCTCGCTCCCGTGTAGTCAAAACCGGTAATGTTGATGCGCGGTGCCCCCGCCAAAGTCGCTTCGGTCACGCCCGTGTTCAGGCCCGCCGCAATCGGATTGAAGCCAGTGTTCGCATCGTTGAATGTTTGCAGAAAGTAGTTCGTGCCAAGCGTCACCTGGTTCACCATGCGCGGGGTCAGGATGGAATTCTCCACCACCGACACGTTGTGCATGTGGCTGGGCGCAACCTGGAAGTAGTCCCGGAAATGCGAGCCGACGTCCGCGGTCTGCGTGCCGGTGCCGCCGAAATAGCGGGCGAAAATGGTGTGCCTGTCGTTGAACCGGTGGTCCACTTTGATCACGCCGTTAAAGCTGTTGTAGTTGTTCCGACCCGTGCTGGTGAAGTTGTTCGGCGCAGCCGCGCCTGTCCGGCTGTCGGCGGGATAGAAGTTCAGCAGGTTGAGCGAAACCGGGTTCATCGTCACGTTATTCCTGGCCAGAACCGACTTCGCCAACGTCACGTAAGCGTCAGACGGAGACGTATCCAGCAATGAGTTGTTCGCATTCGCCAACTGGCTTTCGCCCACCACGAAGAAGAACGTTTTGTTCTTAATCACCGGGCCGCCCACTGAGAAACCGAACTGGTTGTTGCGAATCACCTGCTTCGGCGAGCCCGCCACCTGGATGGGCGAACGGGCGGCGAGGGCTTCGTTTCTGTTGTCGTAATAGAGGCTGCCGTGCAGTGTATTGGTGCCGGACTTCAGCACGATGTTCACCGCCGCGCCCGCATTGCGGCCCTGTTCCGGCCCCGCGTTCGATTGGACCGAGAACTGGTCAATCGCTTCGGTCGGCAACAGCGTTCCCGCAATGCCCGCCACGCCGCCCTGATTCACCGCCGCGGCGTTCTGAAACGCGTCGTTATTGTCCGCGCCGTCAATCTGGAAGTTGTTCCCGTTGGTGCGCATACCGTTCACCGAAGTGGTGGTGGGCGAAACACCAGGCGAAAGCTTGATCATCTGACGGAAATCTTTGCCGTTCAGGGGCAGATCCGCAACAGTCTTGCGGTCCACCAGGCCGATCAGCGCGGTCGATGTGGTTTCCAACGTCACAGCCGAGGCCGAAACTTCAATCACCGCGTTTTGTTGCGCAACGCCCAACTGCACAGTGATGTTGGTGGTCTTTGAAACAGTGATTTCGAGATTGCCGATCTTCTTCGATTCAAACCCCGGGCTCGAAACCGTCAGCGTATAGACGCCGACAGGCAGATCGATCAAGGTGAAAGCGCCGTCGGTTGCAGATGAGACAGAACGCACGCTGCCCGTTGCCGGGTCTTCAAGCTTGAGTACAGCGCCCGCGATGGCGGAGCCGGACGGATCTGTTGTAGTGCCGGAAAGGCTGCCCCGAAATGACTGTGCGCAGAGCGATGCAGCCACGGCAAGAAAGAGGAAAAGACTTTTAAAAGGCATGAAATCTCCGTGAAGGCCTGGTTTCCCGTCGCACGGAGACGGATGGGTTTAAGACGTGGAGCCCCTGCTGGTTAACGCAATTTTAGCATCCTGGGCCCATCACTAAATAACCGCAGCGCCCAAAGCCGAACCCGGCGCGATCTGTGTCAGTCTCTCCGGCGCGGCAAGCGTCTTTGCGTCCACCGTGAAAATTGCATTCGGCGTCAGGCGCTTCACCGGCGGGTCGAAAACACCCGCCGCGGCCTGCAGAAGATACGGTCCCAGCGGTAACAACAGAGTGTCGCTGGCCCAGGTCTTCAGCCCGGCGCTGAAAGTCTCAGTCAGCTTTGAGGCGAAGTCTTCCAGAGTGGCGAACACATCCTGCTGGGTGGCGTCGCTGTTCAGGAAGGCCGCTATCTTCAACCCTGCGGTGCGCGCGTTGTTGACCAGGTCGCGCTCGGTATCGAAAAGGCTCTGTATATGCGGGTTCTGGCTGCCGCTTCCAATCAACTGCGCCGCATCCATATAGAATTCGGCGGCATTCTGGCCATTGATTTTCAGGCCTTCCGCCGTCACCACCTCACGAACACCCGTTAGGGTCTCCTCCATCCTGGCGGCCGTTTCCTTCCAGTTCAACATCGCCATGGTCAGATTCCCGTCCCCGGCGTCGTTCCAGTGCAGGTGCTCCGAGTTCGAATCGCCGGCGATCAAAAGCCCGCCAGGGCCGCCCAGGCGCGAAGTATTGGTCAGGGCGGGGAGGCCGTTGTTCGTGAACAGCATCGGAACGCCGGAATATGCCAGCAACGCCAGCGCGGGACTCTGTGGAGCCACGTTTTCGTAGCGCGAAATATCCGCGAAATACTGCTGCAGCAGGATCGCCCGGAACTCCCTCACCAGCACTATCGCCAGATCTTTGTACAGCGGGTCGGTCCTGCCGGCCGGCGCTTTCATCCACGCCAGCAGCACAGCGGGCGGAACCGTCACTTCCAGCGAAATGCTCCCCTCACCCAGCATCTGGTTCGGTGTGGTCAACGCATCGGCCCAAGCACTGACCGTCGGCTGACCGGTGCCAAACGTCGTCGGGAAATAGGTGGTCAATTCCGGCTGATAGCGCGCAATGAAGCGCGTGCGCGCCATCTTCACAAACGTTTCCGTCAGCGTGTAGGACGCCGTCGCCGTCGGTTCCTCATGGATGACCAGCCCGGTGCTCGCCGCCGATTTCAGGCTGAGCGAGAACGTCAGCGTGCTGTCTCGCTTATTGCGCTTGTTCACCACCGTGCTCACGTTGTCCGAAGCGCTCACCGTCAGCAGTCGCCCTTCCCCGTGGTCAATCGCGCTGATCGACGCCAGCACATCGTTCACGTGTTTATCGATCTGCACGAAATACGGCAGAGTGAGTTCCACCGTGGATTGCCGCTTCACACCATGCGTCAGCACTGCCTGGTTCAGCGTCACCGAAGGGTGCGCGGTCGCTGACGACATCAGTTCAGACACCTGCCCGTCCAGCGCCAGCGCCAGGCATTTCTCCGCATCCGCGGCGTCCACCGCAAAATCGAACTCAGCGTCTAAAAGCGCGTCAGTGGTCGTGGTGTTCTGATAAGTGGCCGCGAATGAGAACGTATAAGTCCTCTGCAGCGCGGCGAGCGCTTTGCCATAAAACTGGTCCCGCATGGCCGCCAGCCGATGAATTTGATCCCGCAGATTCGTCAGTTCGTCCAGCGCCGCCTGGCCCTTTGGGTCGTGGCCCAGGAACGCGGTCAGCTTCTTTGTCAGCCAGGCATCCAGATTGGCGACGCTTGCCTGATCCACCAGTTCGTTCAGCTTCGCCAGATTCAGCCGCTTGTTGATTTCCGTCTGCAGGTTCGTCAGCAATTCCTGCACTTTCGAACCATCCAGCACGCTGCGTACATCCCCCGCCACTGACTGAATCTTGCTGAGCTCACTGGAATTCCCGAGCGCAAAGAAAACGCCCTTCGCGGTGATCGACTCCAGCCACTGGCCCTCCGGCGAATTTAGAAACGCAACACTCTTCAGCTTGTCCGCCAGAAACGCCGACAGCGTACCCTCCGACGCATCCGCCACCTGCCCGGCAAGGCCGGCAATCTCACCAATGATCGCCTTCTCCGGCAGGTGCCGCCACAGCAACGCCGTCGTCTGCTTCGGCAGGCCATCCCACAGGGTGAGTGCGGATCGGATCTGCCCCTTCACGATGGTCAAGTCCTGATGCAGATCCTGGCCGGTCACGGACCTCACAAAACCGTTCAGATACTCCTCGCTTACTCCGACGAACGGCCCCAACAGGGGGACTCCCGGCGTGGTCCAGCTATCCACATCTTTCAGCGCTTTCACAATCTGCGCGCCCGACGTCCCCAGCGCTCCCGCGATCAGCTCGTCAAAGCCGGCCGGCAGCAGTTCGGTCACCGGGGTCACACCGACGGTTGCCGAAAAGCCCGCCTTGAGGTCCTGAATCCGCAGCCGGTAAAGCCGAAAGCGAATCTTTGCCGCATCGGCCCCTGTGCCGCGGCTCAACACCACCGCATGCTTCCCGGTCACATCAAAGCTGAGACTTGCCGCCACGCCGCTCTGTATCTTCAGCCCGATATCGCCCGTCAGCGTATTCAGCGTTGCCTGGCGAATCCAGTTGAAGTTGTAGCCATAGGACGCCGAGACGTTCAGCCCCAGATGCCCGTTTGTCTCCGCCACCAGCCACGTGCCTTCCGGCAGGCTGTCGGGCGACGTCACCTGTTTCGGTAACTGCCAGCTCGCCACCAGATCCAGCAGAATGTCCCGGCAACCTGGCCCGTCAGGGACCTGCCGCACTACCGCGAAGATCCCGCTGCGCCGGGCATCGCCGCCAAACGTGACAGACCCGCCAACACCCAGAGCAATGCTGCCGCTGCCCGCTGCGGCCACGTTGTAACCCCAGCGCAGCAGCGCATAATGCGTATTTGCCACAGTCGGGAATTGCAATACCGGCACCAGTTGTTCGGCCAGATCGAACCCCGCTGATACCTCCGCCGCCAGCGCGTCAGGGCCCGGCAGAATCTCAATCTTCACTGAAGCTCCCGCGTTGAAGGTGACTGGCGAACCCGCGCTCAGAAAGGAAATATTCGTCCCCGCAGGCAGCGAAATATCCGCGTCGGCAAAGACTACGGGCGTGGACCCCGGCGCTTCGTTAGTGAGGAGCTTTTGCGCTTCCGCTGAAGTATCGGCAACATGGATGGCAACCGGCCTGGTCAGAAATTTGGGTGTAAGTTCAAAATCAGGCATATCGGCAACTTAAGATAATCCTCCCCGCTCCGGTTGTCAATGGAACTGTTGATATAATCGCCCGGCAGAGAGATCTTCATTACTATGGCAAACGAAACAACCCGCAGATTCTTCATCGGAGCCGCCACGGCAGCGGCCGCCTCGCGCGTTTGGGGCGCGAACGACCGCATCAACGTTGCCATCGTCGGCATCGGTGGTCGCGGCACCAACCACCTCAATATCTACTCGAAACTGCCGGGCGCCAAGGTCGTTGGCCTGGTCGATGTGAATCAGGCGGCCCGCGAAGTGGCGCAAACCACACTCATGAAGAACACGGGGGAGAAAGCCAAAGAATTCGTCGACATGCGCGAAGCGTTTGCTGACCCGGGCATCGACGCCGTATCCATCGCCACCCCCAACCACTGGCACGCGCTCGCCACGATCTGGGCCTGCAAAGCGGGTAAAGATGTCTATTGCGAAAAGCCCGCCTGCTACAACATCCACGAAGGCCTCATGATGATGAAGGTCGCCGAGGAAACCAAACGAATGGTACAGGTTGGTTCCCAGCACCGCAGCACGCCTTTCAAAATGAAGGGCATGGAGGCGCTGCACGGGGGCATCATCGGCAAGGTTTATGAAGCGAAGGGCCTCTGCTACAAGCGCCGCGTTTCCATCGGCCATAAGGCGGACGAGCCGACGCCCCCCGGCGTGAACTGGGATCTCTTCCTGGGGCCTGCCCCCATGCGCCCCTTCAATGCGTTGCGCTTCAAGTACAACTGGCACTGGTTCTGGGATACCGGCAACGGCGATATCGGCAACCAGGGCGTGCACGAAATGGGCATCGCGCGCTGGGGTCTGGGCGATCCGCAATGGCCGAAGACCGCCGTGTCTTACGGTGGCAAGTTCGGCGTGGAAGACGACCAGGAAACGCCGAATACGCAGACGGCGGCGTTCGACTATGGCAACGCCCAGTTGGTGTTCGAAGTGCGAGGCAATTTGACGGGCGGCGAAGGTATGCCTCCGCCTCCGCGCCGCGGTGCCAACGCACCCGCAGCTCCCGCCACCCCGTCAAACCCGCTGAACATCACCGTCGGGAACCTGTTCTATGGTTCCGAAGGCTGGATGAGCATGAGCGACGCCGGCTATCAGGTTTACAAAGGTGAGAGCAACGAGCTCATCGCTGAAGAGAAGTCCGAGCGTGGCGCAGACGCTACCCGCCTCCACATGGAGAACTTCCTCGGCGCCGTGCGCAGCCGGAACTACAGTGAACTGCATGACGGTCTTAATAATGCGGTGCAGAGCGCGTCTCTCTGCCATCTGGCGAACATCAGCTATCGCACCGGCCACAAGCTGGCACTCGAAGCCGGCCCGAAATTCACGGGTGATATCGCGGCGACGAAGATGCTGACGCGCCCGGTGTACCGCAAGGGTTACGAAGTCTGATCGCGCCAGTGTAGTCGGCGATCTTGTCGCCGACTACTGCCGAAACGAGATCTGTGTGTTTTGGAGCCTGCAGTTGGAGCCGGAGCGTGAACCGTCATCACACACAATACCCTCCATTCTCAACAGAAAAGCAGAACATGGCCGCGAGCCTGAGAGTTAAAGACGCCGAAGCGCACCGGCCTGGCCACTGAACCCGAGGCCGGGCTCTGCGCGCAAATCATCCACGAAGCAGAACACTGCTTCATCAGGACAGGCCACTTCGGCGACTGCGTCGCCTTTTCCCTGGCCTTCACCTAAGGTTCACCCCTTGTTGTTCAAAGGGGATGACTTCAGGAAAACCGACGTCGCCCCCGTCGTGTAGTCTCCGTCTCTTTTGTACCCTCGCCGAACAGGCCATTGTGACCTGACTACTGGCCGTTACGCAACATACGCAGCGCCATTTCCAGTCCAGCCCTCCAAAAACCTCACGATTCTCTTTTACTTTCAAAGGGTTAACATGATACCCTAAATGATTATCATGCGCACAGTTGACCTGATCCTGCGGAAACGCGGGGGTGAAGAGCTTAGTGTGGAAGAACTACAGTACCTGGTAAGCGGGTACACTTCCGGCGATATTCCCGATTACCAGATGGCTGCCCTGTTGATGGCCACGTATTTTAACGGGATGACGGACCGTGAACTCAGTGCGTTGACCGAGTGCATGATGTCGTCGGGTGAAGTTCTTGACCTGTCGGACATCCCCGGCGTTAAGGTGGATAAACACTCCACCGGCGGCGTCGGCGACAAGACCAGCCTGATTTGCGCTCCCATCGCAGCGGCGGCAGGCGTTATCGTCCCCATGATTTCGGGGCGCGGTCTGGGCCATACCGGCGGCACGCTTGACAAGCTCGAAGCGATTCCCGGCTTCCGGACAGATCTCACCGTTGAACAGTTCCGCGCCCAGCTCAAAGAACTCGGCCTCTGCTTCATCGGCCAGAGTGACGAGATTTCCCCTGCCGACAAGCGCTTCTATGCCTTGCGCGATGTCACCGGTACCATCGAATCCATCCCGCTCATCGCTTCTTCCATCATGTCGAAAAAGATGGCGGAGGGTATCGACGCTCTCGTCCTCGACGTGAAGGTCGGCAACGGCGCCTTCATGAAGAAGCAGGTGGACGCCCGCCGCCTGGCGCAAGCCATGGTTGGCATCGGCCGCCGTCTCGATAAAAAAGTACAGGCGCTCATCACCGACATGAACCAGCCGCTTGGCTATGCCATCGGCAACGCACTCGAAGTGATGGAAGTTTCGCAAACGCTGCAGAAGGCCGGCCCGGCGGATCTCACCCGCCTGAGTCTCGAACTTGCCGCGCGCATGATTTTCCTGGGCAAGATCACCCCCACGCTGGACGAAGCCCGCAAGCTGGCCGAAGACAAGCTGATGGATGGTTCCGCCTATAAATTGTTCAAGCAGGTCGTCGCCGCACAAGGCGGAAACCCGCAGGCTCTCGACCGTTTCGAACTCCTGCCCAACGCGACAGGCATGCGCGAGATCCTCTCGCCACGCTCTGGTTTTGTCAGCGCCATTATGGCCGAAGACATTGGTCGCGCCTCCCAGATGATGGGTGCGGGCCGGTCCCGTAAAGAGGATGTGATCGATCCCGCGGTCGGCGTCATTCTGGAAGTCAAGGTGGGCGAAAAGGTCGAATCGGGTTCCGTTCTCTGCCGCCTCTACTACACCGGCGAAGAGAATCTGGACGAAGCGGCGGACCTGGTGGAAGATGCCTTCCGCATTTCCGGCACGCGCCCCGAAGAGCGCGAACTGATCCTCGAAGTTGTCGGCTGATTCATGAGCCGCTTTACGGGTCTTCTCGGAATCGCGGCAATTCTTCTGGTGGCGTGGCTCCTGTCACGCCACCGCAAAGAAATCAAGCTGCGCATCATCCTCTGGGGGATGGGTTTGCAGTTTGGTTTCGCAGTCCTGGTCCTCAAAACTTCTTTCGGTAAGATTTTTCAGGCCGCCGCCGGTGGTGTGAATGCCATGCTGGGTTACGCCCAGGCGGGCAGCATGTTCGTCTTTGGCGACGTCCTCGGTTCCCAGGCCAACTCCCAGGCAAAGCTGGGTGGCACCATTTTCGCCTTCCAGGTGCTGCCGATTATCATCTTCATCGCCTCGTTTTTCGCCATCCTCTATTACCTGGGCGTCATGCAACAGATCGTCAAGGTTTTCGCGGTCGGCATGCAGAAAGTGATGGGCGCGAGCGGCGCGGAATCGCTCAACGTCGCGGCCAGCATCTTCATGGGCCAGACGGAAGCACCCCTCACCATTCGCCCCTTCCTCGCCGGGCTCACTCAATCCGAACTGTTCACCGTCATGGTCAGCGGGATGGCGCACGTCTCGGGTGCCGTGATGGCCGCCTACGTCCTGTTCGCCCACGTAGAAATTCAGCACCTGCTCACCGCCGTCATCATGACCGCCCCGGCCACCATCATGCTGGCCAAGATTTTTGAACCTGAAGTCGACACCCCTGTCACGGCGGGGAAGATCGATATCAAGCTCGAAACGACCGCGGTCAACATCATTGACGCCGCGGCGCAGGGAGCTGGTGACGGGCTTCAGCTGTGCCTGAACATTGGCGCGATGTTGATCGCGTTCCTTGCCCTGATCGCCATGGTCAATGGCATTTTCGCTGGTATCCATTCGCTGGCCGGTTGGTTTCCGTCTTCCATGGAAACACTGTTTGGGTTCGTCTTTGCGCCGGTTGCCTGGCTCCTGGGCGTACCCTGGAAAGATTGCGCCGCCATCGGGCAATTGCTCGGGGAACGTCTGGTGACGAACGAATTCATCGCCTTCATTGATCTGGGCAAGATTCGCACCACGCTCGACATTAAGTCGTTCACCATCGCCACTTACGCGCTCTGCGGGTTCGCCAACTTCAGTTCAATCGCCATTCAGGTGGGCGGCATCGGCGCCCTGGCCCCCACCCGTAAATCGGATCTCGCCCGCATGGGAATGCGCGCCGTGGCCGCCGGCACCATGGCAAATTTCATGTCTGCCTGCATCGCCGGCATGCTTCTCTAAACATATGCCAACCGCCGTCGAATTCATCGCCGCGCGCACCCCCTTGAAACCCCGCGTGGCCGTCGTGCTGGGCAGCGGCCTGGGCGCCTTCGCCGAGACCCTCGACGAACAGACCACAATCCACTATCACGACATTCCGGACTGGCCTCAATCCACCGCCATCGGCCATGCAGGCAAACTGGTCATCGGCAAGGTGGATGGTGTGGCCATAGCAGCGCTCGCCGGTCGCGCTCACCTCTACGAGGGCTATACGGCGAAGCAGGCCGCCTTCGGCATCCGTACCGTGCATGCTCTTGGCGTGCAGTCTGTAGTGCTCACCAACGCCGCCGGAGGCATCCGTCCCGACTGGATGCCCGGCGATCTCGTCCTGATCTCTGACCACATCAACCTGCTCGGCCAGAACCCCCTCTCCGGCCCGAATGACGACTTGCTCGGCCCCCGCTTCCCTGATATGAGCGAGGCCTACTCCCGCCATTTCCGCGATCTCGCCCGCGCTGCCGGCCACCAGATTGGCGTCGATCTCCAGGAAGGCGTTTATGCTGCCGTCCCCGGGCCCAACTACGAAACCCCCGCAGAAATCCGTTACCTGCGCGCCATCGGAGCGGACCTGGTCGGCATGTCCACCATCCCCGAAACCATCGCCGCGAACCACATGGGCATGAAGGTCCTCGGCATCTCCTGCGTCACCAACCACGCCGCAGGGGTTATCGACCAAAAGCTGAATCACACAGAAGTGCTCGAAGTGGGCGAGCGCATGAAGGGCACTCTGATCGAACTGCTGCGGCGGATACTCCCGCAGTTGACATGAAGCCCGAACTTATTACCGCCGCCCTGGCAGTGCGTGAAAACGCGCACGCCCCCTACTCCAAATTCCGCGTAGGCGCAGCGCTGCTGGACGATTCCGGTCGCATCCACACCGGTTGCAATGTCGAAAATGCCACCTATGGGCTCACCGTCTGCGCCGAGAGAATCGCCGTTTTCAAGGCAATTTCCGAAGGTGCGCGGCACTTCGTTAAAATCGCCATTGTTGCCGATACCGATCAGCTCACGCCCCCCTGCGGAGCGTGCCGCCAGATCCTCTGGGAATTCTGCGGCGATATCGAAGTCACACTCTTCAACCTGCACGGCAAAACCGAATCCATTCAACTCGCGACACTCTTCCCAAGGGCCTTCGATGCTTCGTTTCTCTAGTCTGTTCCTGATCGCTGCCGCCACTCTGCACGCCGCCTCCTGCGACCTGATCGTCAGCGGACGCTACGTCGTCACCATGAACGGCCAGAAGCGCGTCATCCAGAACGGCGCCCTCGCCATCCGCGCCGACCGTATTGTTGGCGTTGGTACGAAAGCCGAAATCGACCGCGACTGGCAGCCCAGGAAGCGCCTCGACCGCCCCAATGCCCTCCTCGCTCCTGGCCTTGTCAACACCCACACCCACGCCGCCATGAGCCTTTTCCGCGGCATTGCCGACGACATGAAGCTCCAGGACTGGCTCAACAATTTCATCTTCCCCGCCGAAGCCAAAAACGTCACCGCCGATTTCGTCCGCTGGGGCACCCGCCTCGCCTGCCTGGAAATGCTGCTCTCCGGCACCACCACGTTCACCGACATGTACTACTTCGAAGACGTGGTCGCCGAGGTCGCCAAAGAAGCTGGTATGCGCGGGGTGCTGGGCGAAACCATCATCGGCTTCCCCGTGGCTGACGCCAAAACCCCCGCCGACGCCCTCGCCTTCACCGAAAAATACCTTGCACGTTTCCGCAACGACCCCCTCATCGTCGCCGCCGTCGCCCCCCACGCCCTCTACACCAATTCCGACGAGACCCTGAAATCGACGCGTGCCCTCGCCAATAAATACAACGCCCCGCTCCTCATCCACATCTCCGAAACGAAGAAGGAAAATGACGATAATCAGGCGAAGCGGCACCAAAGCCCCACCCAAACCCTCAACGCTCTCGGCCTCTTCAACGGCCGCACCGTCGCCGCCCACTGCGTCTGGGTCGACCCCACTGACATGGGCATTCTCAAAGCGAAAAACGTCGGCGTAGCCCACTGCCCCAGCAGCAATATGAAGCTCGCCAGCGGTGCCGCACCAGTGGTCGAACTCCTCAAACGTGGCATCGCCGTAGGCCTCGGCCCGGACGGCCCCGCAGGCAGCAATAACGATTTCGACATGCTCGAAGAAGCCGACCTCGCTGCCAAACTCCAAAAGCTGATCCGCAACGACCCCGAAGCCCTCCCCGCCACCCAAGCCTTCGAAATGGCCACCATGGGAGGCGCCCGCGCACTCGGTCTCGAAAAGGAAATCGGCTCTCTCGAAACCGGCAAACGCGCCGATCTCATCGCGCTCGATCTCGACGTCCCCAACGCCACTCCCATGTTCGATGTCTACTCGCAACTGGTCTACGCGCTGAAGGGCTCGAACGTCACCGACGTTATCGTGAATGGCCGCGAAATAGTACGCGACCGCCATATCCTGACCCTCGACCAACCGGCGATTCTCGCCAAAGCCCGCGAGTATGGTCTGAAAGTGGCCCAATCCGTGCAGAGGAAGAAGTAAATGGAATACGCCCATCCCGAAACCCTCGTTTCCACCAATTGGGTGGCCGAAAACCTGACAGACCCCTCAGTCCGCCTGGTTGAGGTCGACGTTGATACCAAAGCATACGAAGGCGGCCATATCCCCGGCGCCGTCTCCTGGGACTGGACC
>JBBQDH010000133.1:0-16383 GCA_038319515.1 Bryobacterales bacterium | reverse complement strand
CCCTTATCCATCGCAATCGGCGTGATCAGCTCGACAACCAGCTGAACGCTGTCACCAGGCATCACCATTTCGGTGCCTTCCGGCAACTGCGCCACACCCGTCACGTCCGTGGTCCGGAAGTAGAACTGGGGACGGTAGCCCTTGAAGAACGGAGTGTGACGTCCGCCTTCTTCCTTGCTCAACACATAAACTTCACCGCGGAACAGTTTGTGGGGCTTGATCGAATTCGGCTTCGCGACAACCTGTCCGCGTTCCACATCGTCCTTATCCACACCGCGAAGCAGCAGCCCGACGTTATCGCCCGCGCGACCTTCATCCAGCAGCTTTTTGAACATTTCGACGCCTGTGACAACCGTCTTCCGGGTGTCCTTGAAGCCGACAATTTCCATTTCCTCGCCGACCTTGCAGATTCCCTGCTCGATACGACCCGTCACAACGGTACCGCGACCCTGAATCGAGAAGATATCTTCAATCGGCATCAGGAACGGCTTATCGATGATCCGCTCCGGCATGGGGATGTACTTATCGACCGCTTCCATCAGTTCGTCGATTTTTGCTTCCCACTCCGGCTCGCCATTCAGCGCGCCCAGTGCGGAAACCCGACAAACCGGCAGATCATCACCGGGGAACTTATAAGAACTCAGCAGTTCGCGAACTTCCAGTTCCACCAGATCCAGCAATTCCCCGTCATCCACCATGTCCACTTTATTCATCGCGACGACGATATACGGCACGCCCACCTGACGGGCAAGCAGGATGTGCTCGCGGGTCTGAGGCATGGGGCCGTCGGTCGCGGCAACCACCAGAATTGCGCCATCCATCTGGGCGGCGCCGGTGATCATGTTCTTGATGTAATCGGCGTGACCCGGGCAATCCACGTGAGCATAGTGCCGGTTCTTCGTCTCGTATTCCACGTGCGAAGCCGCGATCGTGATACCACGCGCTTTTTCTTCCGGCGCGTTGTCAATCGAGTCGAACGAACGGAACGAAACCTTCGGGTTATGCTTCGAAAGCACCTTCGTGATTGCTGCCGTCAGCGTCGTCTTGCCGTGATCGATGTGTCCGATCGTGCCAATATTGACGTGCGGCTTACTGCGGTCAAATTTTTCTTTCGCCATTTTGCCACCAATCTCCTGAGTAAACTGATACTTTGCTGCGAATTGCCTGACTACCTGCTGGTGCCCTGGTGCCGCGTGACAATCTCTTCCGCAATGCTCTTCGGCACTTCTTCATACCGTGAGAAGGTCATCGTAAAGCTGCCGCGACCCTGCGTACGCGAGCGGAGTTCAGTTGCATAACCAAACATTTCGCTCAGCGGCACGCTGGCCTTGATCACCTGCGCGTTGCCCTGAATTTCCGTGCCCTCCAACTGTCCGCGGCGAGAAATCAGATCGCCGTTGACCGGGCCCATATATTCATCCGGCACCACCACTTCTACACCCATGATCGGTTCAAGGAGCACTGATTTAGCCTTGCGGCACGCTTCCTTGAAACAGATCGAGCTACAAATCTTAAACGCCATTTCCGACGAATCGACATCGTGGTACGCGCCGTCGTAAACCGCAACGGCGACGTCGACCATCGGGAAGCCGGCCATGATGCCGCCTTCGAGGGCCTCGGCCACACCCTTTTCGATTGCCGGGATAAATTCCTTGGGGACGTTACCGCCCTTCACTTCATTAGTGAAGACATAACCCTTGTCCGGGTTAGGCTGCACGCGCAACTTCACGCGGGCATACTGACCGCTGCCACCTGTCTGTTTCTTGTGGGTGTAATCGAACTCGGCCATCTGGCGGATGGTTTCGCGATAAGCGACCTGCGGCTTACCTACGTTCGCCACCACATTGAATTCGCGCATCATGCGATCCACGATGATCTCCAGGTGGAGTTCGCCCATGCCGGAGAGAATTGTTTGACCGGTTTCCGGATCGGTCGCCACGCGGAACGTGGGATCTTCCTGAGCGAGCTTGGCAATCGCCATGCCCATCTTTTCCTGATCGGCCTTGGTCTTCGGCTCCACCGCAAGCTGGATCACGGGTGTCGGGAAGTCGATCTTTTCAAGAATGATCGGCTGATCTTCGTCGCAGATCGTGTCTCCGGTCGAAACAGTCTTGAGTCCGACGGCGGCGCAAATGTCACCCGCCATGATTTCAGTGATATCTTCGCGCTTGTTGGCGTGCATGCGCATCAGGCGCCCCACGCGTTCCTTGCGTCCCTTTGCCACGTTGAAGACCGACTCGCCGGCGGACATCTTCCCTGAGTAGACACGGAAGAAGGCCAGTTGACCCGAGTAGGGATCGGTCATGATCTTGAAAACGAGCGCTGAGAACGGGGCATCGTCAGAAGCTTCGCGGGTGAGGATGATCGATTTGTCATCCACATCGGTACCTTTGATCGAGGGAACATCGAGCGGAGAGGGCAGGTAGTCGACAACCGCGTCGAGCATTGTCTGCACACCCTTGTTCTTGAACGCTGAACCACAGACAACCGGGAAGATATTCATCGCTATGGTGGCCTTGCGGATACCGGCACGAATTTCGTCCACAGTCAGTTCTTCGCCGTTGATGTATTTTTCGAAAAGAACATCGTCTGATTCAGAGACCGCTTCGATCATCAGCGCGCGGTATTCCTGCGCCTTCTCGACCAGATCTTCGGGAATTTCGACGATGTCGAACTTGGCACCCAGCGTCTCATCCTGCCAGATGACAGCCTTCATTTCGACCAGATCGACGATACCCAGGAACTTGTCTTCCGCGCCTACCGGAATCTGAATGGGTACCGGACGCGCCTTCAGTCGATCCACAATTGTTCCGACTGAGAAGAAGAAGTCCGCACCAACGCGGTCCATTTTATTGATAAAGCAAATCCGGGGGACCTTATACTTATTTGCCTGACGCCAAACCGTCTCAGACTGCGGCTGTACACCCGCGACGGCGTCGAACACTGCAACAGCGCCATCGAGTACGCGGAGTGAGCGCTCCACCTCGGCCGTAAAATCCACGTGGCCGGGGGTGTCGATGATGTTGATCTGCATGTCACGCCAGCTGGCGGTGGTTGCAGCGGAGGTGATCGTAATGCCGCGTTCCTGCTCCTGTTCCATCCAGTCCATCGTGGCGGTGCCTTCGTGGACTTCACCGATCTTATGGCTTCTGCCGGTGTAATACAGGATGCGTTCAGTGGTTGTTGTCTTACCGGCATCAATGTGTGCAGCGATGCCGATATTTCTCATCCTCTCAAGTGGTACAGTGCGTGGCATTTTGAGTTTGTGTGGTCTTTAGGTAAGAGATCGAACTACCAGCGATAATGCGCAAACGCCTTGTTGGCTTCCGCCATGCGGTGCACATCGTCGCGCTTTTTGATTGCTCCGCCGCGCAGGTTTGCAGCGTCGTTTAATTCGTTGGCAAGCTTGTCGGCCATTCCCTTTTCCGCCCTGCCCCGCGCATTGCCAAGGATCCAGCGAATTGCAAGGCTGGTCCGGCGGTTCTGCGGGACTTCGATCGGAACCTGGTAGTTGGCGCCACCGACACGGCGGGTTTTCACTTCCAGAAGCGGCTTGGCGTTTTCGACGGCCTTTTTGAAGAGCTTGATCGCCTCTTCCCCCCCGCCCTTTTCTTCCAGCTTCTTCATGGAAGCGTAAAAGATTTTCTGAGCGGTCTGCTTCTTGCCATCCCACATCATCGAACAGACGAACTTTTCCACCAGCGTCGAACCGTAAATCGGATCGGCGGCTACTTCACGATTATCTGCGCCTCTGCGTCTGGGCATATCGTTCTGATTCCTAATCCTTACTTCGTTGCGGCTTTAGGCCGTTTGGCGCCGTACTTCGAACGGCTTTGCTTACGGTTGGCAACACCAGCGGTGTCGAGCGCACCGCGGACCACGTGGTAACGAACACCGGGGAGATCCTTCACGCGACCACCGCGAATCAGCACAATCGAGTGCTCCTGCAGGTTATGGCCGACGCCGGGGATGTAGGTGGTGACTTCGATGCCGTTGGTCAGGCGGACGCGGGCAACCTTACGAAGCGCCGAGTTCGGCTTTTTCGGAGTCGAGGTATAAACACGCGTGCACACGCCACGCTTTTGCGGGCAGCTCTGCAATGCCGGGCTGGCAGTCTTCCATGCGGGCGCTTTTCGCCCCTTACGCACAAGTTGATTGAATGTCGGCACGTTTTTCCTTACTCAAACTTATTCCCGGATCAAGCCGGCCCTTGCTGATCACAGCAGGGTTTTAAACTAAAAGCTTTTTAAGTAGTCCTGCTCACCGCCGGAACTCCAACGGGAGAGAATTCTGAATTACCGCGTCGTTACTTGATTCGAGCGCAGCGTAAACGCTTGATCGCTCAGGCTTTAGACAGGTCCATGTCCATCAGCAGATGTCAAATGGCCATGAACTTCAGCACATTCGTCCACTAAGAACCTCGGGACCTCGCCCCCGGCCGGATCTCCGACGCCGGAGATGGTAGCCAGGAACTGATTAAGCTACAGCCAAACTTTTATACAATAGCGAACTTGTAACTCCCTTGTCAACAAACAGTTGTAATGGATGGTCAGACCGCCCACAACACAACAATCTAAGGGAGCACTTGAAGCCAGAACCATAGTAGCAGATAAGTGCTGCGGATGAGAGCACCCCGTGCAGTTGGCAGTTCTTCCGCATCGAATCCTGTGGGGCGAGCTCGCTTTGCCGTCACGCTGCCCGGCGATTTATGCCCGGGCCGGCAGCTTTTCGATATCCTGCGCCTCGCCAAACGAAACACAAGTGGTTCCGGGAAGAATATTCCGAAGTAGCCCACTCAGGACCGCGCCCGCACCCACCTCATACCAGTTCGAGACACCGAGATCAGCAAGCTTCTGCATCGACTCCGTCCACCGAACAGTGTTCGGAATCTGTTGGTACAGACCCTCGCGCGCCGCGGCACCACTGCTGATCTCCCGCGCCTGCCAGTTGTTGATCAAAGGAATGCTCAAAGCCGTGAATTCCGTTGCATCCAGATCGGCCTTGAGCCGCAACTGCGCAGGCTCCATCAACGCACAGTGGAAGGGAGCGCTCACCGGCAGCGCAACCACGCGCCGCGCTCCTGCCGCCTTCGCGAGCTCCATGGCCCGCTCCACAGCGCCTTTGTGTCCGGCGACCACCACCTGGTCGGGGGAATTCAGATTCGCGGCAGAAACCACCTCACCCTGCGCCGCTTCAGCCAGAACACCCTCCAGCCGACCCGCCGGCATTTTCAGAATCGCCGCCATGGCGCCAACTCCGGGGGGAACCGCCTGCTGCATATAGCCGCCGCGCTTCCGTACCAGCCGCAGCGCGTCGGCAAACCGGAGCGACCCGGCAGCAACCAGAGCCGGGTATTCACCCAGACTATGCCCGGCGAGGTAGTTCGGGAGGCCGACTTCGCTGGTCAGCACAGTCCAGGCCGCAATCGCGACAGCGAGCAGTGCCGGCTGCTGATTCTCCGTGAGGCGAAGTTCGTCTTCCGGACCCTCAAAACAGAGTTTCGACAGGCCAAACCCCAGCACTGTGTCGGCCTCCTCGAAACAATACCGTGCGGCGGGGAAGTTCTGCGCGAGAGTGTGGCCCATACCGACGGATTGAGAGCCCTGTCCTGGAAAAATAAAAGCGGTTTTCATTCTGAGAGTTGTCCTTCAATTATGAGACACAGTCTTTCTCACCCGTAAGATCCCGCCCCTTCGGATCGCGCCCCGCCATTAGGATAGTGGTACATGCTGTTCGCTGCACTGAATATTGCGGTCTTCGAATCCGTGCGCCCGGGCTGCCTGAGCCCTGACCAGTCTGTACCGGCATGGCTGCGTAGTCTCTGCCTTGTCCAGGAACCTTTCCCCGTCGAAGAAACATTTCCGTTTCTGTCCGGGTTTCTGCAGGTCGCCACCGCCTGGTGGGACAACCGCGAGCAGGGCCCGCTCCTGTCCGATATCTGGGTGCAGGCGGACCAGTCAGGAAACGACCTCGCACTGAGGGCAACGGCTGTCCTCTCGGACGACAGGCGCTGGCTGCTGATCGAAAAGCTGGATGAAAAGTACGACGAACGCAAGCGGGTTCTGCAGCGTTCTCGGCAGCGGGGCCTCGAAAACGAGAAGCTGGAACGTGTGGCCCGCGAACTGGCGACAGCCAATCTGGAAGCGGAACGGGTGGTGCGCGATAAAAGCGACTTTTTGGCTGGGATGAGCCACGACCTGCGCACGCCGCTCAACGCCATGCGGGGCTTTTCCACTCTCCTGCTGCAGGGCAGGGCCGGCGAACTCAACGACAAGCAAAAAGGCTACCTGGACCATGTCATGCGCGCAGCGGACCATCTGCTGGACCTGATTAACGACGTCCTCGATCTGTCGAAAATTGAGGCTGGCTTCCTGGAACTGCGGCGCGAGATCTTTGCGTTCGACGAAGCGCTGGAAGAGGTGCTCGCCTCCATCGTCCCCCTGGCGCAATCAAAGGGCATCACCATTGAAACCACGCCGGGGCAGCACATGGTGCATGCGGACCGGATCCGGTTTCGCCAGATCCTCTATAACCTGCTCAGCAATGCGCTGAAGTTCACTGCCGGCGGGGGGCTGATCGCAATATCTGCCGCGGTCGGCCCTGAGTGGCTGGAAGTGTGTGTGAAGGACACCGGGATCGGCATCCCAAAAGAGGGCCTGGACCCGATTTTCGGGCGCTACTACCAGGCCAATCACGCACAGGAAGGAACGGGTCTGGGGCTTGCGATCACGCGCCAACTGGTGGAACAGCACGGCGGCAATATCCGTGTGGAGAGCAGCCCGGGCGTCGGCAGCGCTTTTATCTTCCGCCTTCCGGCCCGAGCGTAAGGGCAAGCCCCGGCGCCCGAACGGCCGGCTCGGCTTTTAAAATTCGGTTGACAACCCGTCCGTGCCACGGTTTACCAGAGCGTGATTGGGCCCCCTCAGTGTTCAGATGGTTGGCAATTCGGTCGAAGCCCGCCCCTTGTGCCCGCAGTTGGACCATCCTGTTGACGACGTCTTTTTCGCCGGGGTAATACCCAAATCGCTTGCGTCCACAACGAGAGCGAGCTGAGAGAACCTTTTTCTCAACGGAAACGGAAATTGCCGTCCCAAATGCGGCCATAAGGTTAGCGCCGGGCAACTGTTCGTGCGTGTCTGTCATATACATGTTGAAATTCTTTCTCCTGGTGTTTTCTGCTATGCGCGTGCAGGACCAATTCACTTTTCACCCAAAGCATGGACGCAAACGGTTGATTACGAAACACTTGCACAGGGCGGAGCCGACTGAAGCCCGCGAGCCGGAAAGCAGAAGCGTCTCATATTCCACTAAATATCCGCCCCCTGTCCCGCGTCTGAGACTGAGACTGAGGGCGGTACAGACATTCAGTCAACGCACTCACCGCAGCCCATCAGACGGAAATACTGCGAACCGCGAGTTGCTTTTCGGGCACCGGGAAACCTGTGCCGCCAAAACTCTCGCGAATGAATCGGTTCGTGTCGAAATAAATCTGCCAGTAGTCTTGCTGCGCGCAGTACGGTCGGACCGCCAAGTCAGTACCTGCCGGCGTGAACGTCAGAATTTCGATATCTGGCACCGGCGTTTTGAGCAAGTTCGGAATCCGGTTCAAGCCTTCCCTAAGCAATCCAATCGCCACATTGTGGTCGACCGTTTGGTCCAGCTGTGCCACCAGATCCACGCGCCGAAACGCGTTGGTGGAAAAATTCCGGATCGTATCCGGGAAGATCTTCGCGTTGCCGACAATCGTCCGGACGTCGTCCGGCGTATTGATGGTGGTCCCGAACAAGCCAACGGCAGTCACAGTGCCCACCATGCCGCGCAGATCACGATACCGGCGGCTGCCAGATGCCGTTTGTTGCGCGCCTTCAAAATGATGTTGGATGCAATTTTGAATCAATCACCGACCGACAAACCACAGGACTGCGACACCCACAATCTTCCTGCCTGCCTGGGTCAATACGGTAAGAACCGTCTGCGCCGGCGCGTTGAAATCGATATTCATTTTGATCCCGTTTAACAGTTGAAAAATTGAGTTGGCAGACAGAGCTAACGGGCGAAGGTAAAGCCCAGGCCAGTCGTGTACAGGATGTCGTTCGATTTCCTGCCAAACGCAGGCGGCGTCACATAGCGGTCGCTAAGAGAAACATTCCAGTTCAGCCATCTGGTGAGCCGCACCGATGTGCCCGCGTCGAAATTGATGCGGTAGTTACCCGGGTGCTTCAAATCGTTGAACATTCTGGCCGTCTGGATGAACGACGCGGCCTTGCCCAGCTTGCGTGTGTAGTCGTCGCCAAAGTAACCTTCAGCCGTCTGCGTAGTGGCAGGGGTGGTGTAGGTGGAATGGTTGAACGCGCCACCACCCACAATGCTGAGCGAGGAATTCTCTTTTTTGTAGAGCTGATAACCGAGACCGCCGCCGATGACGAACCGCAGGTCCAGATTCTGGAACCTGTCATATTCGTAGTCATTGAAGGTGGTTAAAAAAACCTTCGGGTGGATATTGTGGTCGTACCCGATCCCGCCGCGCACGGCTTGTGCGGTGGATGAATTCTTTCCGCTGGAGAATGCCGAAGCCTTGATCGAGTTGAAATAGACCACAGTCTTGTCCGTTTTCGTGACTCGCTGTGCGTTCATCCCGGTGGTGAAGGTGAGGGTCTGCGCGTTGCCTTTGCTGCCCGCCCAGCCGACTGTTGCGCTGCCGGCCCAGAGGTCCCCCCAGCCCGGTTTCAACATGCGTTCGTGCAATTTTTGCTCGTCCGCGTTGCGAATGGCGCCGATCTCAGCGGCGGGCAAAACAGACCTCGTGGTGCCGGACATCACCTCAATGGCACCGTTGTTGGATGAAATGGTGCCCTGGAGCACCTTGCCGTCAACAGTCGCGACGTTCAGGATGGTGTCGCCCTTGACGGATTCCACCTTGTCCCAGGGCGCGGTGATCACGCCAAACAGATCGCTCTTGATAGTGAGAGTGGACCCGTCTTTCTTGTCGTCTTTCTTGTCGTCTTTCTTGTCGTCTTTCTTGATGATGCTGCCGGTAATCCTGTCGCCATTCTTCAGAATGATCTGATCGGCGAAGGAGCTCTGCGGGCAAATCCCCGACAGCAGGATGCAGGCGGCAATCAGGACCTGCCGGACTTTAACTTGTCGATCTGTAGTGTTCATTCGGTTGATTTATTCAGAGTGGCGCGCGGATTCCCGGGCCGGACCATTTTCTGCACGTTCGAAGCCAAACCCGACAGCTCGGAATTCGACAGGCAAGGCGCCTATGTTGTCATACTTGGGTACGCACTGGCGCAGGCGAACAAAACGCGATTGATCGCACGAATGAGTTTCCTCCCAGATGTGTCTCACCAGTGAGACACTGAATGGCAATGGTCACCTTACTCGCCATTGACGACGACCCGCAATCGCTGGCCCTTGTGGAAGCGGCTTTGGCGCAGGACGGGCTGGAGATCCTGACGGAGAGCGATCCGGTGCGCGGCGTTGAAACGGCCCGGAAACGGCGGCCTCACATCGTGCTGGTCGACCTGATCATGCCGAACGTGAGCGGCCTCGAAGTTCTGGACCGTATCGTTAAAACAGACCCCGGGATCGACGTGATGCTGATGACGTCGCACTATTCCACGGAATCGGCAGTGCAGGCTATTCAGCGCGGAGCCTGCGACTACTTCAATAAGCCCATCGATATTCTTCGGTTACAGGACCGGGTGGGCGAATTAATCGCCCAGGCGCAACGCAGAAGCCGCGCCCGGTTGCTGGATCGCGAGGTGCTGGACGCCAACTCATTTCAGGGTATTATTGGCCGCAGCCCCCTGATGATTGAGGTTTTCGCGCGGGTGCAAAGGGTGGCCCCGCATTTCCGTTCGGCTCTGTTGACCGGCCAAAGTGGAACCGGCAAGGAACTGGTCGCTAAGGCGCTGCACAAGCTGAGCCCTGTGGCGAACGGGCCGTTGGTGGTCTGCAACTGTGCGGCTATCGCCGAAAATCTGGTGGAGAGCGAACTGTTCGGGCACGTCCGCGGTGCTTTTACGGGCGCCGTGACGGACAAACCCGGACTGTTTGAACATGCCAATAACGGCACGCTGTTTCTGGACGAAATTGGCGAAATGCCTCTGGCGGCGCAGGCAAAACTACTGCGGGCTGTCCAGAATCAGGAGGTGCAGCGGGTGGGTTCACCGGCGGTACGACGCATGAATGTGCGGATTGTGGCGGCCACCAATCGGGACCTGCGCACGGCTGCCAGGGAAAAAACTTTCCGGGAAGATCTGTATTTCCGGCTTTCCATGGTGGAACTGAAGTTGCCGTCTCTGGCGGACCGGCGCGACGATCTTCCCCTCCTGTTGCGGCACTTTGTGGACCACTACGCGCGCCAGTATGGCAAAACTGTGGACGGGCTGACCCGCCGCGCGGAGGCGCGCCTGCTGCGACACAACTGGCCTGGCAATGTGCGCGAACTGGAGAACGTGATCGGATTTGCCTGCATGATGACGGATGCGGGGAAAATCGACCTGCACAATCTGCCGGAGAGCCTGACGGGCGAAGGTGAAACCGGGGCCAACGAGGAATATCCGCTGGTTTCCGTCGACGAGATGTGCCGCCTGCACGCGCGCAAGGTGCTGGAACTGTTGGGCGGTGACAAGGTGGAAGCGGCCAAAATTCTGGGCGTCAGCCGCGCCACTCTTTACCGTTTGCTGGCGGTGGCGGACGAAGGCTGACTACTTCAGACCCGCCCGCCCCAGCATTTCCAGAAACTGCCCGCGGGTCCGCATGTCGATCGATTGCGCGACCAGCTTCCCTTCCCTGTCGTAAAGCAGGCTTTTCGGAATGCCGTCGATGGCAAACAGTTTGTTCACTTTGGAACCGGGATCCAGAAGGATGGGGTACAAAACCTTCTTTTCCGCGATGAACGGTCGCACTTTGGCGTCTTGTTCATCGGAGATAGCCAGAATAACCAGACCCTGACTCTGAAAGCGCTTGTAGAGAGTGTCCAGATCCGGCATTTCCTTGCGGCAGGGCGCGCACCAGGTGGCCCAGAAGTTGACCAGGACCACTTTGCCGTGAAGCTGCTTCAGGGTCCAGCTTTTACCCTGCAGATCGGTCAGAGTGAAATCCGCCTTTTCGCGCTGCTGGTCTTCCGCCTGCAGACGGGCCATCGCGGTGTTCAGCAGGGGGCCGTCAAGCGGAACCTTGACGTGCTCGTAGCGAATCAGTTGCGCCATTTCCACCCACGGGGCCTCCTCAATCGGGCCTTTCGGGGACGCGGCCTGCTCACGCAGGGCGTCGGCCAGCATGGAGGCAACGCCCTGCAGTGTGTCACGCCCAAAGTCGCCTTCCGTCGAGAGACTGGCCAGGCCGCTGGCCAGATTGACTTTGTTAGCCGAGGCAGGCAACTGCCTGATCAGGCCTGCGATTTCCCTGGTCGCCGCGGCGCGCTTCTCGTCCGGCACCTGGCGCAAAGTCCGGATGCGCTGCAGGATTGGTCTCTCCGGCTCGCTCCAGATCGTCTCCTGCTTTTGTGCAAAGGATGAAGAAACCGAGACGAACAGAAGGCAAAGCGTGAGTCTTCGAAACATGTCTATCCCTTTGTACGTGCGATCACTATGCGGCGGATGGAAGAATCTTGGCCAGGACGTAGGGGCCGTCCGGAATGACCGCCACTCTGGCCCGGGGGGGCAGATCCGCCAGGACGGCGTTCACGGCGGCCTGCACGTTGTCGAAAGCCGGCCCCCAAAGCTTCGCCCGCAGGTCCGCCGCAAGACCAGGCACTCCGTAGTAGATCTTTGCGCGCAGAGCCACCAGAGCCAGCTTTTCCTGCTGCCACTGGTCCACCGTGACAGGCGTTCCTTCAATGGCGCGCAGGAATTCGCCCGGACTGGCATGCTCACTGAGCATTCGGGTGAATTCCGGGCTGCCGCAGCCTTCCGTGCACGCGCCAACCACCAGAATTCTGCCGCCGTTCCGCACGATATGCGATGCCGCCGTGATGCCCTTGATGCACTGGTACCAGGTGAGATCGAGCGGATAGCCCGCGCCGGTGGTGATCACGGCGTCCACCGGTGTTTCGAGTTCCTGGAGCAGCTCCCCTGAGACGAACGCGACGCCCTTGCGATGCGCCGCCACGGGTTCCCCGGCAAAGACCCCCGCGATGCCGCGATCACGTGAAAGTGCCACATCCACCATGAACTGGTGGCCGGCCATGCCTGCGATTTCCACCAGTTCACGATGCAGCGGATTATCTGCTATGGAACCCTCCACGGCGCGGGCTTCCCGCATGAAGCGCGGGCTGTGGATCACCTTGATGGTCTCCTGCGCGGCCAGGCCAGGCACCACCAGTTTGCGACCGCCCGAAAAGCCGGCCATCAAATGTGGTTCGATAAAGCCCAGAGTGAGCCGAAGATCCGCGCCGACAAACCGCTTGTCGATCCACGCCGGTGTTCCCGAAGCCGAGTTGCCCAGAAACGCATGCTGTTCCAGCTCACGGGCATCGTGATTTTCCACCCGATATTCCCGCGCCACCGCTTCGCCCACAATTTCCCGGATCTCGGCCTCGGTAGCCGGACGATGCAGGCCGGTGGCGATCAGAATGGTAATTTCCGCACGGGGGATGCCCGCTTCTTCCAGTCGGCGCAGCACAGGCGGCAAGACCAGGCTGTTCGGAGCCGGCCGCGTAATGTCGCAAACTGAGATGGCAGCCGATCGCTTGCCTTTCGCGATTTCCCCGAGAGGACGACACCCAATTGGGGCATCGAGCGCGGCTTCAATGGCGGCCAGAGGGTCATCCAGAGTGCGCACGGACTTCGCATCGAGCGTGATGTAGTCGAAGCCCGCGGGCAAATCCACCACAACGCCTTGTTTACCAAAAGCTAAAGTCACGTTAGTCTTTCCCCGTAAAGGAGGGCGGGCGCTTTTCCATGAAGTGCGCGATGCCTTCCTTGAAGTCTTCGCACTGCAGGCTCGCGTGCATTTCCCTTTCGGCGGTGTCGAAGGCCTGGTCCAGATCTGTGGAGAGGGCCTCGAATACCTGGCGTTTGATGATCCGTGCAGAACGCGGGCTCACCCCTGCGGCGAACTCCTTCGCGTAAGCTGCAATTGCTTCGGCGAAGCCTTCATCCGGCAGAACACGGCTCACCAACCCTATGTGACGAGCCTCTGCCGCATCCACCAGCCGACCGGTCAGCAGCATATCGAGAGCATTGCCCAGCCCCACCATGCGCGGCAGAATCCACGCCAAACCAAACTCTGCAATCAAACCGCGCCGCGCGAAGGCAGTGCCGAACCGGGCGGATTCGGTGGCCAGACGTAAATCGCAAAACAGCGCCAGCGCCAGGCCCAACCCGACAGCGGGCCCGTTCACTGCCGCGATTACGGGCTTGCTCACCTCCGGGATTGGCGCGCGTCGGGAGGCGGGCGAAGTGTTCTCATCCAGACCGCCGGAAACAATCGTATTCAGCAGCGACATATCGGCCCCGGCGCAAAACCCGCGGCCCGCGCCGGTGAGCACAATCACCCGCACAGCGGGGTCCGCATCGGCGGCCAGCATCGCGGCGCGTGTCTCTCTCGCCATCTGCGCGGTCCAGGCATTCAATTTGTCGGGCCGGTTCAAAGTGATGGTGGCGACGTGATCGGCAACTTCGAAGAGAGCTTCCATAGGGGCAGTCGCATTATCTCGCACTGGCGGCCCCTTATGCTGGTCACATGCAGCCGGACTTGCTCCACGCGCACCTGAACGACGTTGTTCGCCAGGTGCTTCTGATTGTCGGCGCGTTGTTCCCGATTGTGAATCCCGTCGGCGGCGCCCCGATGTTCCTCACGCTGACCAGCGGCGCGTCACCCGCCATACGAAATATGCTGGCCCGCAAGGTGGCGCTGAATGGCTTCTTCCTGCTGCTGGCGTCGATTTTTATTGGCACACACATCCTGGCATTCTTCGGGATTTCTCTGCCGGTGGTGCAGGTGGGTGGCGGGTTGGTGCTGTTGTCATCGGGCTGGAAACTGCTGCACCATTCCAATGAAGAGACGGTCGAGCGTCGCCGCATGACCCCTTCAGAGGCGGTGAAAGAGGCCTTCTACCCGTTGACGCTGCCGCTGACTGTCGGGCCGGGATCCATTTCGGTGGCAATTACGATGGGAGCCAACAGACCGCAGGGCAGCGCCATGACGCCGTCGGCCCTGATTTCCGGCGCTGCGGGGGCGGCAATCGTCGCCCTGAGTATCTACCTTTGCTATCGCTTCGCCGCGCAGATTGCACGGGCTTTGGGCGCAACGGCGATGAACGTGTTCCTGCGCCTGTCCTCGTTTATTCTGGTCTGCATTGGTGTGCAGATTATCTGGAACGGCGTGACCGCGCTGCTCCGAACCTTGCCCCGGACTTAGCCCATATTCTGCTTCAGGAACTTCACGCCCTCGAAAGCGATGGATTCCGGCGTCGCTTCAATGTCCCGCCAGATCGCCGCTGCGGAGGAGAGGTCTCCCAGCGCGAACCCGAAACTTTCGATAGTGAGCCAGCCATCGTATTGGATATCCCGCAGCGCCTGAAATACGGCAGGCCATTCCACATGGCCGCTGCCCGGAATCCCGCGGTCATTTTCGCAGGTGTGGACATGTTTCAGGTGCTTCGCCACTGTGCGATAACCCGCCGCGATGTCCTTCTCTTCGATGTTGGCGTGGAACGTGTCAAACAGGATGCCGACATTCGGATGATTCACGGCGTCACAAAGTGCAACCGAATCGGCGGCGGTGTTGAGGAAGAACGTTTCAAAACGGTTCAGGGGCTCGATTGCGAGCGTGACGTTGTTCGCAACAAGGGTGTCGCCCAGCGCCTGATAGCCTTCGATTGCCCACTTCCATTCATCCGGCGTGCGCCGCCGGCCAGGCAGGAAGCCTACCGGGCTATACAGCGGACCCGCGATGATCTTCGCGCCGACGTCCGACGCCGTTCTCACGCAGTCTTTCATGTGCGCGATGGTGCGGGTGCGAACTTCCGCGTCGTCGCTGATCAGGCTGAATCCGCTCACCAGTACCGAGCAGATCGTGCATTCCAGACCGTTCGCTTCGAGGCCCTGGCGGATCTCAGTAGTCAGGAAATCGGCGGGCCGGAACAGCGGCAGTTCCACGCCGTCAAAACCTTTCTCTTTCACCAGAGGCAGAAGGGGAAGGTTCTCTTTCTCAAAGCTCGCCGACCAGATAAAAGTATTTACGCCGAATTTCATAAGTCGCTTAAGTGCTCCAGTTTCCCGGTGCTGTCCCCGATGGATTCCGGGCGCACGTCCATCAGATCCAGCACATTCATGAACAGATTCGCCATCGGCGTGCCCTTCGGGTACACGATATGGCGGCCAGGCTTCAGGCGTCCATTGGCGCGGCCCGCGATCACCGTGGGCAGGTTGATCTTACTGTGCGCATTGGGGTCGCTCAGGCCACTGCCATAAATCAGCACGGAATGATCCAGCAGGGAACCATCGCCATCCTGCGTGGTTTTGAGCTTGCCCAGAAAATACGCGAAATTCTCGGCGTGATAAACGTTGATGCGGGTAAACTTCTCAATCCATTCTTTATTGCCCTGGTGATGCGTCAGGGGATGGTGAGGCTCGGGAATTCCGATTTCGCCATAAGTCCGCTGGCTGGCCTCCCGTCCGTACATCATCGTGATGACGCGGGTGAGATCCCCCTGCAGTGCAAGCAACTGCAGATCGAACATCACTTTGAGATAGTCCTTGAAAAGCACCGGTACGCCGGCCGGCTTTTCAATAATCCCGGCGTATTCCTTGTGGTCCTTCTCGGCCGATTCGATGTGCTTTTCCACTTCGCGGACGGCGAACAGGTACTCGTCAATCTTACGGCGATCGGCGCGCCCCAGGTTGCCCTGCAGGCGCTGCGTGTCTTCACGAACCAGGTCCAGAATGCTTTTGCGCTCCGCCGACCGGCGTGCCCGCACATCGGCCGGAACGCTCAGATCGTCCGCGCCAAAAAGGCGTTCAAAAACGGCACGGGGATTCGTTTCCGGAGGCAGCGGTGACGTCTCCGTTCGCCAGGACAGCGTATTCTGATACGCGCAACTGTAGCCGGAATCGCAGGCTCCAACCGTACGCGTGTCGTCGCAGCCGAGTTCAAGCGAAGCAAAGCGCGTCTCTGAACTGGTTCTCTTCGCGGCGATCTGATCCACCGAAATGCCGCAGTGGATGTCCGTGC
The DNA here is from genome assembly GCA_038319515.1 of Bryobacterales bacterium. Lineage (GTDB taxonomy): Bacteria > Acidobacteriota > Terriglobia > Bryobacterales > Bryobacteraceae > BOG-234. The sequence goes on along the minus strand of JBBQDH010000133.1, from coordinate 195 downwards.
CACCCGTCTTCTTACAGTGGACGCCGGTCAGGTATGCAGCGCCCGCGCGGGCATGGTCACCCGCGCCGTCTCCCAGGGCTTCGGCCTGATGATGATCAAGACCGGAGAGCACGGAAAAGTCTTCGCGGAAACTCTCTATCGGCTTCAGAATACGGGAGAATTTGTAGTCCTTCCCTTCCCCCGTCGGCGTCCAGG
>JBBQDH010000132.1:0-16423 GCA_038319515.1 Bryobacterales bacterium | reverse complement strand
AACTCCGACGCACTCCTGTCGCTGGACCCCATCGTCTTCCGCCAGATGCGCGAAAAAATCTCGACGGCTGAGGCGGAAGGCACCGCCGATGCCCGTCTGGCTGCCTATCAGGCGCTCAAACAAATCATCGAATGGCTCGGCATCACCAATCCAAAATAGCCCCGTCATGCGCCCGCACCGTGTTCGCATGAATCACTTCCTGCTGAAACGGATGTCGTGCCGCCGCCGCTTCGTTCACCTCAATCCCCAGTCCCGGCGCATCCGTCGGCAGCCAGTACCCGCCTTCGCTCCGCAGCGAATGCTGCACCACTTCCCAGCGCCACGGCACATCCGTCAGCATGTCTTCCTGAATCAGGAAGTTGGGCGTACTCAAATCGAAATGCAGCGCCACCGCATTCGCTATAGGCCCCAGAGGATTGTGCGGCGCAACGCCCATGCCATAAACCTCCGCCATCGCGGCGATCTTCTTCGCCTCCCATAGTCCGCCGCAATGGCACAGGTCGGGCTGAATCACATGGCAGGCCTGTTTCTCAAATAATTCGCGGAACTCGAACCGCGTCACCCGGCGCTCGCCGGTGGCAATCGGCACCGGGCTCGCCTTCCGCACCTCGGCCATCACGTCGACATTTTCCGGTGGCACAGGCTCCTCCACGAAGTACGGCCGAAACGGCGCCAGTACCCGACAGAACTCCAGCGCATTCGCCAGCGAATGCCGCCCATGGCAATCCACCATGATGTCGACCCCCTCGCCCACCGCCAGCCGCAGCGCTCCCATCATCCGCTCGGCATATCGGTAGGCCGCAATCGAATTCAGAGACTCCGTAGGGGGCGTAATCAGCACCTTCACCGCGTTGTAGCCGCGCGCCACCACCTCCAGAGCCCGATCCACGAATACAGCAGGATCCGCGGCATACTGCGATTCGTAAACGGCCTTCATGTCGCCGCCGCCCAGATGCGTGTACATTCGAACCCGATCCCGCACCGCGCCGCCCAGCAGTTTGTAAACCGGCTGCCCCAGGCTCTTGCCCAGAATGTCCCAGCACGCCTGCTCAATCGCGGAAATCGCCGAGAGCCCAATCACCCCGACGCGCCAAAAAGACTGCCGGTACATCTTTTGGTAAAGATGCTCAATGCGCGTCGGATCTTCGCCAATCAGCATCGGGGCGAAGTCCTCCACCGCACCCACCACGCTCCGGGTCTTCCATTCCAGTGATGCCTCGCCCCACCCGTAGAGCCCCGGTTGGTCCGTCTCCACGCGGACGAATACCCAGTTCCGCATCTCGGCATTGCACACGACAGTTCTGATTCCGGTAATCTTCATCCCACCATCCATACTCGTATATTGAGCCTCAGTCGCAAAATCGCTGCCGTCGCCACAGTCGCAATCTTGCTTGCCCTTTACCTGGGAAATCTTTCCACCATGGGCCTGATCCTGCCGGACGAGCCGCGCTACGCCGATATCGGGCGGGCCATGGCTCAAACGGGCGACTGGATCACCCCGCGCCTTTGGGGTAAGCCCTGGTTCGAGAAACCCGCGCTGCTCTATTGGATGATTGGAGCCGGCTTCAAGTTCGGCCTGGGCCCAGAACTCGCCCCCCGCCTTCCAGTTGCCCTGCTTGCCCTCGCGTTCCTGGGGTTCTTCTGGTTTCGTCTGCGTCGGCTCTTTGACTCCACGGTGGCAGTCTGGTCCACCGCGATTCTTGCCACCTCTGTCGGATGGCTGGCCTATAGTCATGTCGCCATCACGGATATCCCCATGGCGGTCCTGTTCTCAGCGGCGCTCCTGCTCGCACTGGATCGCGGGAATACCCGGTTCACTGCCATCGCGGCTCTTCTTGGCCTGGCCACGCTCGCCAAGAGTCTGCCGCCGCTGGTGCTGTTTCTGCCCGTCATAGCGCTCGATTATCGCCGCCTGCGCCAGTGGCTGCGCCCCGCGCCGATTCTGGCGTTTCTGGCCGTCAGCCTGCCGTGGCACATACTTTGCACCCTGCAAAACGGAGGGGAGTTCCTGCGCGTACTCTTCGTGGAACACCAACTGGGGCGTTTCAGCAGCGGGGCTCTGCAACACATCCAGCCATGGTGGTACTACCTTCCGGTGCTGCTCCTCCTACTCTACCCGTGGTTCCCGCTGCTGCTGCTGATTCCCCGTGACCGCGCCGACCCGCGCATCCGAACGCTGCTGGCCGTCACTCTGTTCGGCTTCGTCTTTCTTTCCGCCGCCGTCAACAAACTCCCCAGTTATCTGTTGCCGCTCCTGCCTGCCATCTGTATCCTCACGGGCATCGGCGTTGCCCGCGCTGCCCGCCCCAACCGCCTGATCGCGGTTTCCGTCGCGCTGCTGGCCCTGCTCCCGCCTGCCGCTTCTCTTATTCCCGCTGCACTTTCCACCGGCCTCCGGTCCATTCCCATGAATTGGATGGCCTTTCCGCTCTGGCTTGCCGCCGGGATTCTGGCCGGAACCCTGCTCACGTTCGCCGCAAAGAAACATTCACTGCTGGCCGCGTCAGTTCTGGCGGCACTCTCGTTCCTCTGGTTTCAAACCCGCGTCTTTCCTGAAATTGACCGGGTGGCGTCGGCCCGCGGTCTGTGGGATTCCGGCCATCCCGACTGTGCGCCGAAATTGCGCCGGACCCTCATTTACGGGCTGAACTACTACGCTCGCCGCGAACTCCCTCCGTGCGATATCCTTTACAAAGAATAAAGGAACATGATTCTTCCAGGCAGCTATCTCTTCACCATCTTCATCCTCACCCTCGGCTTGCTTTGCTGGGGAGCGTGGGCCAATACTTTTAAGGCCGTTGGCAAGTGGCGCTTTGAACTGTACTGCTTCGATTTCGCCATCGGGGTCTTTCTTGCTGCCCTGCTCGCCGCCCTCACCGTGGGCAGCATGGGTTGGGACGGGTTCTCGTTCCTCGATGACGTGCGTAACGCGGGTAAGAGGCAGGACCTGTTTGCCTTCCTTGCCGGAGCCATGTTCAACCTCGGCAACATGCTTTTGCTGGGTGCCATTTCGCTCACCGGTCTTTCCGTTGCATTGCCCGTGGGTGCGGGGCTCGGCCTTGTCGTGGCCGTGATCTGGAGCTATTCTTCCCATCCAGCCGGCAGCCCGGTGTTTCTTGGTCTCGGCAGCTTGTCAATTGTGATTGCGTCCGGCCTTGCCGCGGCAGCATTCTGGATTCATTCTGAGGCTCTAAAGAAGGAAGAAGCCGCTTCGCCATCCCCGTCGAAGGGGAAGAGGGCGAAGAAGGCGTCTCCGCTCAAGGGTTTGATTATCGCTGCAATTGCAGGTCTGGTTCTCGGTTCTTTCTACCCGCTGGTGGAACTGGCACAGGATGTGAACGCGGGTCTGGGGCCCTATTCCCTCGCGTTTGTTTTTGCTTTGGGTGTCCTCACAACCACTTTTGTCTACAACCTCTTTTTCATGAACCTTCCCATTCAGGGCAACCCCCTCGATCTGGGGGAGTACCTGAAAGGGAATGCCCGTCAGCATCTGCTCGGCATCGCGGGTGGCGCAATGTGGTCCATTGGTTCCGTCGCAAGTCTGGTTGCCGCCAGGGCCGAGGGCGCAGCCCAGGCTGGTCCCTTGCTCAACTACGCCATGTCACAGTCTGCGCCGCTCCTCACGATTCTTTGCGGGTTGTTTTACTGGAAAGAGTTTTCTGAGGCGGAGGGTCCCGTCAAGACGATGTTCTTCCTCACGCTGGTCTTTCTCGCGACGGGCATTGCGGCTGTTTCCAGCGCACCGTTGTTCGGTTCCATTCGGTAATCCTCATAAGAACTATCGCAGGATTTCACACAGCGGCAGTGCCTTCCGCAGAGCCACCATATCCTCATCTCCCAGGCCGGTATCCTTCAGATCAAGCCACCGCAGCCGTGTCATCCCGGCAAGCACCGGCACCGACTCATGGCCAATTCGTTTGCAACCCTGCAGGCTAAGCCGTTCAAGCCCGGGCAGCGCCGCGAACTTACGCAATCCGTTCACGGCCAGTGCGGTTCCGCCCACACGCAGTTCTTTCAGTTCGCTGACGCCTGCAATGGCGTCCACGCCCTGCTCGGAAAGCGTAATCGACCATAACCCGGAATCGGTCCGTTGCGCGCCTGAGATGTCCAGGAACTGCACTTGCGGCAACTGGCGCAGGAACTGCAGGCCCGCGTCCGTAAGCTTATTTCCGCCCATCGAAACAGACCGCAATTTCGTCAACGAACTCAGGTATTCCAGGCCCGCGTCCGTCAGCTGCGCATACCCAATATCGAGGGATTCCAGCGTGGTCATGTTACCCAGCATTTCCAGGGTTGCGTCAGTGATCTTTGTCCCGCGCAGATTCAGGCGCCTCAGGTGCTTCCAGTTGCGCAGCGCTGAAGTGCCTTCATCCCCCACCATCTCCGCAAAAGAGAGGTTGAGATCCTCAATCCCCGGAGCCGTTCTCAGCCCACGCATCCCGCGATCAGAGATCCTGGTCAGCGACAGATCCAGTTTCCGGATCTCCGGCATTGCGGCCAACAGAGAAATATCGGAATCAGTCACCCAACTGGCGCGCAGGTCCACAGAGCTGCCCTGGGCCACGCCACCAGCCCGCACAATCCAGCCGGGGTCGGCGGCAACCGCCAGCAACAGGATCCCCGCCGGCGCGATCATGTCCGCCTCCGGCCGGGTGCGGTGGCATCCCGTTCCCAGGTAATCCGGCAAGTCGGAAGGGCCGCCCTGATCCTGTCAATTCCGGCCTGCGAAATCTGCGTGTGATACAGATTCAACTGCCGCAATTCCCGGAAGGCCACAATCGTCTCCACGGCTTCATCACCCAGATTCGCCGAGTCAAGGGACAGTTCCTGCAAGCCTGTCAGGCCTTTTAGCAACGCGAAGCTTTTTTCATCCACCGCCGTATAGTCAAGGTTCAGCGCCCGCAGCGTTTTCATCCCGGCGATGACCGGCAGCGCCACCGTCCCGGTACGGGTTCGTACCAGCTCCAGCCGTTCGAGTTTCTGCAGTGTCTTCAGGGCGGGGAAGCCCTTGTCAGTGAAGCGCCCGTAGTTCAGCTTCAGTTCCCGCAGTTCCGTCAGCATGGCGATATCTGCCAAACCAACGTCACCGACGTCCGATCCCGAAAGATTCAACGCGCGCAGGGCGGGCAGCTTCCTGAGCGCCGCCATCCCGTCGTCAGTCACTTCAGACCAGGCCAGTGAGAGGCTTTCAATCCCGGTGTTCCCGGCGATCTTTTCAAGGCCCGCGTTGGATATGGGTGAACCGCCCGCATCCAGTTCTTTCAGGCCGGGCAAAGTGAGCGTCAGGCCTTTCGACAAGGTATTCCGCAGCCGAAGAACCTGCAAATCCCGCAGCGGTGCCAGGCGGGCCAGCCCTGCATCAGACACCGTGGTCCCACTCAAATCGAGCTCACGAAGCGAACTAATTCCCGCCACCTTGTTCATTGCCTCATCGCCGACCTCCGTCGCCTGCAAGTCGAGTTTCGCCGGCTCCTGCAGCTTGCCCAGGTTCTTTAGCGGATCATCGCTCACCGGCACCCCACCCACGCCCGCAAATTCGACGTCGCACTCGGGCACGCTTTTGCGGAAGGCAGCGATTCCGCGTGCCGTCACCCGGCTGTATCGCAGATCCATCACCCGCATTTCCTTCAGACCGGCCAGCATGCTGAGCCCGCTGTTAGTCAGCTGGCTGCGATATAGATTCAGTTCGCGCAGATGGGGCATGCCCGCGAAGACAGTGGCGCTCGCATCTGTCACCGGCGCGCCCAGCAGGATCAGCTTTCGCATCGCCACCAGTTCTTTCAGATAGGCGATCCCGGCATCAGTTACCTTGGTGCCGTAGAGGTCCAGCTCTTCCAGCTTCATCAGGCCCGCGATTTCCCGCAGGCCCTTATCAGTCACCAGCGTGTCTCGCAGATACAGACGGCGCAGCTGGTGCATTCCTGCCAGGCTCGGCATCCCTTCATCTCCGAATGCCGAATAACTGAGATCCAGCGAATCCAGATTCACAAACGGCGCAAGGCCCATCTTCGCCACGCGACACTGCGTGCAGCGCAGTTCCCTCAACTGCGTCAGCCCGGCAATCTGCCCGAAACCCGCATCCGTCACATTGAAATAGGGCAGGAAATGCAGAGAGAATTCCAGCCGTTCCAGCGTCTTCAGGCCGGCCAGATATTTGAGTGAATCGTTTTCATCCAGCTTGCTCCCGGCACCGGGCGTCCAGCTTGCGCCGGGCAGGAACAGCTCTTTCAAACCGGTCAGGCCGCTCAGCCGCGCCAGTTCTTTTGGGTCGATGGTCGTGCCCATCAGATCCACACCAGTCAGCTGCAATTGGCCCTCGGGGAGTTCCGCCGGCAGTGACCGTGAACGGCGCTCTCCATTCACCATCACCCGTCCGCCCTGCCGCAGCACCCACTCCGCCACCGCGCGTTCTGAAGCCGCCAGGAACGGCGTGAGCAGGAGCGCTAACAGGACGAATCGCATATCACTCCACCGGTGTTTTCGCCGCCAGTTCCTTACGAACAGCGTCCAGCACGCCGTTGATAAAATGCACGGATTCTTCCCCGGAAAACTGCCGGGCAAGCTCCAGTGATTCGTCAATCGCCACCGCCGCAGGCGTCTCCGTCCGCTGCATCTCAAACACGGCAATGCGCAGCAGATTCCTGTCCACCGTGGGCATACGCGGAATCTTCCAGTGCGCCGCGTGCCTGGTGATCATCTCGTCGATCTCGGTAATCTCCGCAATCACCCCGCGCACCAGCGTTTCCGCAAACGGATCCCGCACCGGCTCACCCACGCTGTCTTCACTGATCAGTAGACTCTCGTAATAGCCCTGCAAAATCTCTTCGACAGGCGTCCGCCGCACATCCCATTCGAACAACAACTGCATCGCCTGCTGCCGCGCCCTGTGCCGCGCCATCAGCTTTTCTTCTCAGGCTGCGTCTGCTCAAACTGCTTCAGCAAATTGGCCATCTCGATCGCCGTCATCGCCGCGTCAAAGCCCTTGTTGCCGCTCTTCGCGCCCGCCCGGTCAATCGCCTGTTCCACCGTATTTGTCGTCAGCACGCCAAATGCAATCGGGATGCCGGTTTCCACCGCCACCGCCGCAATTCCGCTTGCTGCCTGCCCGGCCACGTAGTCGAAATGGGGCGTGTCGCCTTTAATCACCGCGCCCAGACACAGAATCGCATCATGCGCTTTACGCGCCGCAACCGCGCGAACCGTCACCGGGAACTCCCAGGCACCCGGAATCCGCACAATCTCAATGTCTGCCGACTTCCCGCCCGCCCGCTCAATCCCGTCCAGTGCCCCTTCCAGCAGACGGTCTGTGATGAAGCTGTTGAAGCGGCTGACAATGATGGCGAAACGCAGCCCCTGGGCGTTGAGCCCGCCTTCGAAAGTTTTGTATTTGGAATCGGTCATGGTTAGGACAGCGCTGAGGCTGGAAGCATATGGGATACTAAGAGTTTCAGGCCCCCAGTTTACCGCATGGTCTCCGAATTCATACGGAATTTCTCTATTATCGCGCACATCGACCACGGCAAAAGCACGCTTGCTGATCGGCTCCTTGAAACCACCGGCGCTCTCCAGCAGCGCGAAATGATGGAGCAGGTGCTCGACTCCATGGATCTGGAGCGTGAGCGCGGCATCACCATCAAGGCCCACGCCGTCCGGCTCGATTACAAGGCCGACAACGGCCAGATGTATCAGCTCAACCTGATTGATACCCCCGGCCACGTCGATTTTTCCTACGAAGTTGCCCGCAGCCTGCAGGCCTGCGAAGGCGCTCTGCTTGTTGTCGATGCCTCCCAGGGCGTGGAAGCGCAGACCCTCGCGAACACCTACCTGGCGCTTCACCACAATCTCGAAATCATTCCTGTTTTGAACAAGATCGACCTCCCTGCAGCGGACCCTGAGCGCATCCGCGAGCAGATTGAGGACATGATCGGGATCGACGCCAGCGAAGCGATTCCGTGCAGCGCCAAGCAGGGCATTGGCATTCACGAGATTCTGGAAGCCATCGTTCTGAAGATCCCGCCCCCACGTGGTAACCCGGACGCACCGCTCCGCGCGCTGATCTTTGATTCCTGGTTCGATCCATACCGAGGCGTCATCATTCTGGCCCGTGTGGTCGATGGCAAACTCAGTCTGAACCAGAAGATTAAACTCTTCTCGAACGGTGAGACGTTTGATGTGGAAGGTCTCGGCTACCAGTCCCCGAAAGCGGTTCCGCTTCCGGAACTCGTCGCGGGCGAGGTCGGCTACATCTACGCCAACATCAAGAACGTTCAGGACGCGCAGATCGGCGACACCATCATGGAGGCCGGGAACGCTTTCATCGAGCCGCTGCCTGGCTTTGAAGAAGTGAAGCCCATGGTGTTCGCCGGGCTCTACCCCATCGAATCCCACGAACACGGGCTGTTGCGTGAAGCTCTTGAAAAGCTTCGCCTGAACGACAGCGCCCTCAGTTTTGAACCCGAAAGTTCCGTGGCACTCGGTTTCGGTTTCCGCTGCGGCTTCCTCGGTCTTCTGCACCTGGAAATCGTGCAGGAACGTCTGGAGCGCGAGTTCAATATCGATCTGATCACCACCGCCCCCAGCGTGCGCTACAAGATCACCAAGACGGACGGCGAAGTTCTGGAAGTTTACAACCCGACCCGCTTCCCCACGCCAACCGAAATTCAGATGACCGAAGAACCGATCATCGACGCGACAGTGATCACCCGCGAAGAGTACATCGGCGGCATTCTGGCGCTGATGGAAGATAAGCGCGGACTGCAGCGGAAGTTCGAGTACATCGGGTCCGGTCGCGTGAAGCTGGTTTATGAGCTTCCCCTGAATGAAATCGTTCTCGATTTTTATGACCGGCTGAAGAGCGTGTCGCGCGGCTATGCTTCGCTCGACTATCAGTTGGCGGGCCATCGCGTCTCGCCCATGGTTCGCCTCGATATTCTGATTGCCGGGGAAGAAGTGGACGCGCTCAGCATGATCGTCCACCGCGATTACGCCTTCGACCGCGGCAAACTGATCATCGAGCGGATGCGCAAGCTGATCCCCCGGCAGATGTTTGAAATCGCCCTGCAGGCCGCCATCGGCACCAAAATCATCGCTCGCGAAACCATCTCCGCCATGCGCAAGAACGTCATCGCCAAGTGCTACGGCGGCGACATCTCACGCAAACGCAAACTTCTGGAAAAGCAGAAGGAAGGCAAGAAGCGCATGAAGCGCGTCGGTCGCGTGGAAATTCCGCAGGAAGCGTTCCTCGCTGTGCTGAAGGTTGGCGAATCGTCAGACGACGATTAGGCCTTCGTGAGCGGCGGCTTAGCTGGGCCCTGCCAACAACTGCAAAATCTCCTCCCGAAACTTTGCCTTGTCAATCAGCCCTCTGTGTATGGCCGCGATTCGCCCGTTTCTACCGATTACAAACGTGGTTGGCAGCGCTTCCACCTCCCCATACAACGCACTGATCGTCTCGTTCCCCAACAACACCGGATAGTTCATCTTCCGGGCCGCGATGAAGGGACGCACCACTTCCCAGCCTTCGTCATCCATCGCCACTCCAACAACCTCAAATCCCCGCGCCCCGAATTCATTCCGAAACCCAATGAACCACGGGATTTCTGTCTTGCACGGTCCGCACCAGGTTGCCCAGAAATTCAGCAGCACCACTTTCCCTTCGAAATCTGACAGCCGGACCTGGGCGCCCGAACTGCTTTCGAGTCTGAAATCCGGCGCTGTTCTCGCCACCTCCGGCAAACGCGCCTCCAGGATCTTCATGGCAAGCCGGTGTGCCACCCAGGGCCAACTGAGCCAAACGCCCCCCGCAAGAACCAGGAAAGCCATCAGCCAAATGGAATATCGCCGAATCATATGTTCTTCTTTTCCAAAACTTCCCTCAAGCTTCCAGAGACGCCTCGAAGGCACCGTTTCATCCCACTATCGCGCACGCCAACGCCTTAGACTGACCACAGCTCTGGACTGACCCCTTAGACTGAAGGGATATGTCTGAACTACGGACGGCACCACCCCAGTGGCGCACCGCCGCCAACTGGACCGCCGCCATCCTGATGTCCATCGTCTTCCTCGCAGCCGGGCTTTGGAAGATTACCGATCCCGTGGGCGCCGCAGCACGGCTGGCCCAGGCAAAAGTGCCGGAATCGCTCAGCCTTGCCGGAGCCATTGGGTTCGGTATTGCGGAGACGTTCGGGGCCGCGTTGCTTCTCGTTCCGCGCTTTCGCCGCTGGGGCGCGTGGATTGTCAGCCTCCTCCTTGTCGCTTTCATGATCTTCATCGGCATCCACTACAACGAACTGCGCGGCGCGGAATGCTCCTGTTTTCCATGGCTCAAGCGGGCAGTGGGGCCGGGTTTCTTCTTGAGCGACGGCATCATGCTGCTGCTTTCCATTCTGGCGGGCTGGTGGGCGCGCAAGTCTGACGGGCTCCGTCCCGCTGCCATCATTCTGGCTGCAGTGACCGTGTTCGCCGGCGTGTCCTATGGTGTCAATCTGACTCGCCACACCGGGACCAAAGCGCCGGACTTCGTCCAGGCGGAAGACGGCACCTCCATCTCACTGAGCCAGGGAAAGGTGTTCGTCTATTTCTTCAATCCGCAGTGCCTGCACTGTCTCGAAGCCGGCCGAAAACTGGCCGCCATGAACTGGGGCGACACCCGCTTCATCGGCGTTCCCACTGAGAATCCTCAGTTTGCTGGCTGGTTTATGGGCAAGGCGGGCCTCACCGACAAAGGCCCTGTCTCCCGCGAACTCGACGTGCTGAAGAAGCTCTTTCCCTTCGACCTCCCCCCCGCCGCAGTGGCACTGGAGAACGGCTATTCCAAAGGCATGATCCTGCAGTTTGAAGACAAGGAGCCCGCCGCGACGCTGAAGAAGCTTGGCTTCATCTATGCTCCTTAACGTTGTCCTTAACGTTGGTCCTTAACGTGCTCCGCAGGAGGGGAGTATATAACTTTAGTGTTAAGGAGCGATACTTAAATGGCCTATATGAAATCGAACCTCGCGACTGACCTCTTGTTGAGTCTGACGTCTGTTCTGAGCGCCGCGCCGCGCCTCGGTCTGAATACCACCGCCATCGGCATTATCAACACAACTCCAGGTGCCAATGGCCCTTCCCAGACCGTGCAGGCCTTCAATCTGGGGGACGGCGCGTTGAACCTGACCGCGACCGCATCCGCTCCCTGGCTCTCCGCCACCGTTGGAGCCCGCGGTACCTGTGCCGGAAATGGTGGTAATTGTTACGCGGTCACCATCGCGCTGAATACAGCCGCAGTGCCCGCCGGCACCTACACAGAATTCATTACTCTCAGCGATCTGAACGCTGTGGATTCTCCGCAGGATCTTGCGGTCACGGTGAACACCACGGGCGTCCAGTCTTCGCTCACCGCCTATGTGACGCCGACCAGTGGTATAACACCCACCCGGCTCTTCAACGTGTTTACAACCGGCACCGGCGTGAAAGGTACCGTTTCCACCACTTCAGGCGGCAACTGGTTATCGTTCCTCGATGGTTCCAGCGGGCTCATCAAGTCGCCCTCTCCCTGGTTGATTCAGGTGGCTGCCCAGGTTGGTCAGGCTCCCGGCACCTACACCGGTTCCATCGCGATCAACAGTTCGTCCGCAGCCACAGACAATAAGTCGGTGGGCGTCACCATGGTGGTGACCACTGCTCCGATTATTCAGCTGAATAACAGCCAGACCATCCGGCTTGCCGGCGTGCAGGGCGGCTCCCCACAGTACTCCGTTCTTAATCTGACGAACCAGGGGCAGGCGGCGCTGAACGTCACGGCTGCGGCGGGTTCCGCAAGCTTCCTCACCGCTTCGGTGCAGGGTTCCACTGGCCTCCTGATCACGGCCGACCCGACGGGCCTGACGCCAGGCATCTATAGCGCCAACGTCACGGTGACGTCCAATGCCGTCAATAACGCGCAGGTGTCCATTCCTGTGCAGCTTGTTGTCGCTCCCGCCAGCATGCCCTCCATTCTCACGGGTGGTATCGTCAACATCTCTACCTACGCCCAGGAAAATCTCTCGCCCGGTGATATTGCCGCGATTTTCGGCACCCAGTTTGCGTCTTCAACCGCAGCCGCAGCCGCAGTGCCGCTGCCAAAGACGCTCGCGAATACACAGGTTCTCGTCAACGGCATCCCCGCTCCGCTGTTCTACGTCTCACCCGGGCAGATCAATTTTCAGGTTCCGTACTCGTTGACAGGCAGTCAGACAAACACTGTGCAGGTCGTCTCAGGCTCCACCATGGGCAACAGCCGCTCCATCGGGGTATCTGTCAGCCTGCCCCGCCTGCTCACCAAGAATGCCGGTTATGGCGCCATTGTGAACGCCGCTGACGGCAGCCTTGTCGTGCCCTCCGCCATGCCCGATCCCGTCTTCGCGACACATCCCGCCAGGCCCGGTGACACCATCGTGATCTACGCGATCGGGCTCGGCCAGACCACTCCCGCCGCCGTCGAAGGCGACCCCGCCAGTGCCCGCCCGCTGCAGACCATCTCGAATGTGATGGTGACGTTCGGTGGTGGTTTCTTCGGTCGCGCCAGCACGGTAGCCTCCTCGTTTACCGGGCTGACTCCTTCAGCGGCAGGCCTCTACCAGCTCAACGTAATCATCCCCGCGGATGTCACCCTGGGCCCGGCAGTCCCCGTTTCGATTGTGGTGAACGGCGCACAGAGCAACGCAGTCAACCTCGCCATCAACACAACCGGAAAATGAGCGCTCAATACTACGAATTGCGGACGTACCAGTTACGAAATGGTGTGTCCGCCCGGATGCCTTCCGCAAGGCCTGCCGGACTTCCACCAGCTGTAAAGGCCCCTTTTGGGGCCTTTACTTCGTTTATCGCAGAGAACAGTCCGTTCATGACGCTGCTGTTCACCTGCGCCTCGTTCGCCGAGGCGGAGCATCCCGATGAAAAGCTCTCCGACATCACTGGTTACATCCGCTATGAACGCACCATTCTGCGGGCCTTCGCAGGCATGCCGGAACTGAAACTGCCACCTCCGGGCAATCATATTTTCGAGATCCGGAGTTACGAGTCCAATGACGCCGTCTCACTGCAGAAGAAGATCGACATGTTCAACAACGGTGAAATGCAGATCTTCCAGCGCCTGGGTATGAATCCTGTGTTCTTTGGCGAAGCTCTCGTGGGCAGCAAACTGCCGCATCTCACCTACATGCTGGCTTTCGACGACCTCACCCACCGCGATAAAGCGTGGAAAGCGTTTGGTGCAGACCCGGAGTGGCAGAAGCTGCGCGTCAAGCCCGGCCTGTCTGATTCGGAGATCGTTTCCAACATCAGTAACAGTATTGTTCGCCCCACGCCATTCTCTGATATACGATAACGGACAACTGTATGGAACGAAGAAACTTCCTCCGGACCGCCGCAGGCGCGGTAGCACTTGCCGAAGCCGCCGTGGCGCAAAGTCCCCGACCCTCACTGAATTCGCCGGCGCTCACCTCAAATGAACCGAAACGCAAGGCAACCATGCACTGCGGCACCCAGCATTCTCATGCTGATGAGGTGCTCACTGTCATGTCATCCCTGGGCGTGAACCACATCTGCAGCGGCGAAATTGCGCCCCAGTTGGATGAGAACTGGTCAGTGGACGGTCTTTCGCGGCTGCGGGAGCGCGTCGAAAAGCACGGCCTCAAGCTCGACATGGTCCCTGTGCCGCTGCCATCGGCCGCCATCGGAAAGGCTCCCATGGGCGCGGTCATGCTCGGTAAGAGCCCGGAACGTGATCGCCAGATTGAACAGATCCAGCAGATGCTGCGGAACTGTGCGAAGGCCGGCATCCCCGCCGTGAAATACAACATGAGCATCCTGGGCGTTGTGCGTCTGCCGAACCGCACCAAAGGCCGCGGCGAGAGCATGTACAGCACCTGGAATTATCAGGAAGCGCCGGACAAAGACAAACTCACTGAAGCGGGCGTTGTGGGGCCCGATCAGTATTGGGAGCGTATTGACTACTACCTGAGCCGCGTGGTGCCGGTTGCCAATGAAGTGAAGGTTCGCATGGCCTGCCACCCGCACGATCCGGGGATGCCCTCGCCCGAAGGCTACCGTGGAGTCCAGACAGTTCTGGGCAGTCCGGCCGGCCTGAAGAAATTCGTCTCCATGCACGAAAGTCCGTACCATGGCCTGAATTTCTGCCAGGGGACGGTTTCCGAAATGCTGCAGGATCCGAACAGGGAAATCCACGATCTGATCCGCTATTTCGGGTCACGCAAAAAGATCTTCAACGTCCACTTCCGCAACATTCACGGCAAGTTCAGTGACTTCCAGGAGACGTTCCCCGATGCGGGCAGCGTGAACATGATCGAGGCCATCCGGACTTACCAGGAAGTGGGCTACCCCTACATGCTGATGCCGGATCACGTGCCGCAGATCCCCGGCGATAAAGGCGGAGCGCAGGCTTTCGCTTTTGCGTTCGGCTATATCCAGGCACTGATTCAGATGCTGGGGTAAGACCGATACAACTCACTGTCGATCAACATTCCGGCCCTGCCCGCTTTTGTGTCGTTATCCCAGTGTGTTCAGCGTGGAAACCCGCGTCGTTTCATAGGCCTTAATAGCCGGTGCCTGCTTCAGGATCCAGCCCAGTTCATCTGTGCCATCCAGCAGGCAGGTCTTCGAGAACGAATCGACAGCGAACTCCACTTTCTGCCCATCCGGCAGGCCAAGCGTCTGCGTTGCCAGATCCACGGTCACCCTGGCGTCATCCGGAAGCGCGAACAGTTGCGCGTGAATATCCGCCGGAACAACAATCGGAATCAGCGAATTCTTCAGCGCATTCCCCTTGAAGATATCGGCGAACGAGGTACTGATCACCGCCCGAAAACCGAACTGCGTCAGCGCCCACGGAGCATGTTCGCGGGAACTGCCGCAGCCGAAGTTGTCTCCGGCCAGCAGCACTTCCGCGCCCTTGCCGCGCGGCGTGTTCAGAATAAAATCGGGCTTCTCGCTGCCATCCGCCTCATAACGCCAGTCACAGAAAAGGTTCTTGTCCAGGCCTTCTTTAGACGTCGTCTTGAGGAAGCGCGCCGGGATGATCTGGTCGGTATCGATATTGTTGTTCGCCATCGGAACCAACCGGGAATCGAAAGGTAAAAAGGGTTTCAAAGTATTGTCCTCACGTCAGTAACAACGCCTGTCAGCGCGGTCGCGGCGGCGGTCAAAGGGGAAGCAAGGAACGTGCGCCCGCCTTTGCCCTGCCGGCCTTCAAAGTTACGGTTAGAAGTAGACACGCTGTATTCACCGGGCTGCAGCTGATCGCCGTTCATGGCAATGCACATGGAACAGCCGGGTTCCCGATAGTCGCAACCGGCGGCGCGGAAGATATCCGGCAGGCCTTCAGCAATCGCCTGACGCTTCACTTCCATCGAGCCAGGGACCACCATCACGCGGACGTTCGGGTTCACCTTGCGCCCCTTCAGAATGGCGGCGGCAGCGCGCAGATCGCTCATACGCGAGTTGGTGCAACTGCCGATGAACACCACATTCACCGGTCGGCCGGCAATCGGCTTACCTGCTTCAAGGCCCATATATTGCAGGGCTTTGATCACGTTCTCGCGCTCCAGCGGATCCGAAATTCCTGCCGGGTCCGGCACCGCGCCATTAATGGCCACTCCCATCCCGGGGTTGGTGCCCCAGGTGATCATCGGTTCGAGAGTGTCGCCGTTAATCGCCACTTCGCGGTCAAACATTGCGTCCGTATCGGTCGGAAGCTGCTTCCAGCGGGCAACCGCCGCATCCCAGTCCGCGCCTTTCGGAGCGAACGGACGCCCATGCAGATATTCAAAAGTGGTATCGTCCGGGGCAATCAAACCCGCCCGCGCGCCCGCTTCAATCGACATGTTGCAGACCGTCATCCGGCCTTCCATGCTGAGCGAGCGAATCGCCGAACCCGTATATTCCAGAACCGTGGCAGTCGCGCCGCCCACACCCACCTTCGCGCAGAACGCGAGGATGATGTCTTTCGCCGTCACGCCGGGCCTCAGCACGCCGTCGACATTCACTTTGAAAGTCTTCGACGGGCGCTGCAGCAGGCACTGCGTGGCCAGCACGTTTTCCACTTCGCTGGTGCCGATGCCGAACGCGAGCGCACCAAAAGCCCCGTGCGTCGCCGTGTGGCTGTCGCCGCAGACCACCGTCATGCCGGGCTGTGTGAAGCCCAGTTCCGGTCCGATCACATGGACAATTCCCTGATGCTCGGAATGTACGCCATAGTGCGGAATACCAAACTCAATGCAGTTCTTCGCCAGTTGTTCCACCTGATTGCGTGCAATCGGGTCGAGAATCGGCAGGGAACGGTCCGTGGTCGGAATGCTGTGATCGGTGGTGGCCACCGTCAGATCCGGGCGGCGGACCTTGAGCCCACGCGCACGCAGGCCGGAAAACGCCTGCGGGGACGTAACTT
>JBBQDH010000131.1:0-16606 GCA_038319515.1 Bryobacterales bacterium | reverse complement strand
GAGCGCAAACAAAACGGGGAAGTAGAATCGCCTCATGGAATTCAAACACGCAAAATGGGAGTCTATCCCGCTCGAACCGATGAGCGACGTGATCAGCCGCAAGCTCTTCACCGGCGAAAAGGCCATGGTCGCCCAGGTCTTTCTGAAGAAAGACGCCGTGGTGCCGCTGCACTCGCATGAAAGTGAGCAGATCACCTACATTCTGACTGGCGCGCTGAAGTTTGAGTTGCAGGGCAAGGAAGTCACTGTGCACGCGGGCGAAGTGCTGCACATTCCGTCCTGGGTGCCGCATCGGGCGGTAGCGCTCGAAGACACTCTGGACGTCGACATCTTCTCGCCATTGCGCCAGGACTGGCTTGCGAAGGACGACGAATATCTGCGACGCGGCGAGATCGAATCGACTTAAACCCGCAGTTCGTAACCCAGGCCGCTCAGCCCGTCGATAATCTGCTGACGAATGCCGGTGATGTCCGCGCTCGACAAAGTCCGGTCGGGCGCGCCGGCCACCACGCGGAACGAAACACTTTTCCGACCTGTCGGCAGAGGCGAGCCCTGGAATTCGCGAACGTATTCCACGGCTTCCGCGAGCTCTCCGGCGAACCGGCGAATTTCCTGTTCCAGCGTTGCCGCCAGTTCCCTTTCCCCGGTCACGATGGAGAGATCGAAGGCGCTGGTGGGGAAGCGCCGCACGGCGATATATTTCCCGCGTTCCGGTTGCATTTCGAGCAGCAAATCCAGGTCGAGATCCATCACCGCAGCCCGACCGGCTTCCAGCAGATTCGGATGCAGTTCGCTCAACCGGCCGATCTGCCGACCCTGCCACCAAAGCTCAGCTGCGCGTTTGGTGTGCTCCCAGGCATTCGGTTCGGTGGGCTTCACGTGCATGCCAGGCGCAAGGCCTTCGGCCACACGCTTCAGCTCCGTCAACCCGGCGCGCCCGTCGTCTTTGGCAAAGACGGTAATCATCAGATGGGTTCGCTCGTTCGGCTTGCTGCCTTCCACCTTGTGGATTTCACGGCCCACTTCAAACAGCCCGAACGCCTCGAAATGTTTGGCGTTTTCAACAATGTTGCGATGAACGCCTGGCAGCAGCGAGGTCCGCATCAGTTCCTGGCCGGCGGCAATTGGATTCAGCACCCGAACATGCGACTCCACCGCGAACCCGAAACGCCGCGCTTCCTCTTCACTGATGAAGGAATAATTCGAAACTTCGGTGAAACCCTGCGCCGCCACATACCGCTTCACGCCGCGCAGAAATTCGCGCTCCGGCGGATCGAACGTAGGCTTGCAAAGCACCAGCGGCGGGCAGGGCGTGATCGAGTCATACCCGATCATCCGGCCTGCTTCCTCCACCAGATCCTCAGGCGTTGCGACATCCTTAGTCGCACGCCAGGAAGGCACCGTCACTGTGAAGTTTTCGGCGTCGGGCTCAGAAACTCCGAACTCCAGACTCTCCAGAATCCGACGCACTTCCGCTGCTTCCAAAGTGCGGCCCAGCTTGCGGGCCAGCCAATCCAGATTGAGCGTGATGGGCGCGGGCGCGGCCAGTTCGCGGCTCTTATCCGCAAGGCCACCCACCAGCCGAATGCCGGGCGAAATCAGTGGCAGCAGTTCCAGCGCACGCGCCAGGGCACGCACCGTATTGAGCGGATCCTGCGCCTTTTCGAAACGCATGGAAGCGTCGGTGCGCAGCTTCAGCGCCGACGAAGTCTTGCGGACGCTGGAGGCGTGGAAGTTCGCACTTTCAAGGACGATGGTGGTGGTCGCCTCTGAAATCGCGCTATCCTGGCCACCGATCACCCCGGCGATCGCAATGGGACCAGCCGCATCCGCAATCACCAGATTCGCCGGCGTCAGCGCGTACGATTCCTTGTTCAGGGCGGCAATGCTTTCGCCCTCGCGCGCCGGTCTGGCCCAAATGGTATCGCCACTCAGCTTCATCCTGTCGAACGCGTGCATCGGCTGCGCGAGTTCCGCCATGATGAAGTTCGTCAGGTCCACGATGTTGTTGATCGGATTCAGCCCGACCGCCGTCAGCCGCGCCTGCAGCCACATCGGCGACGGTCGAACGGTGACGTTCTCAAAAACCAGCGCCGAGTAACGCGCGCACAGATTCAGGTCCTCAATTTCCACCTGCACCGGGCCACCCGCAGCGGGTAAACGCGAAAGATCCACATGATCCCGCAGCGCCTTGCCGGTAATCGCCGCGACTTCCCGCGCCATACCGTAGTGCCCCCACAGATCAGGCCTGTGCGTGATGGACTTGTTGTCGATTTCGATGATCGAATCGGCAGGGGGCAGGGCCTCCGAGCCATCAAGTTCGAGAATCCCGCCGTGGTCCCTGTTGATTTCGAGTTCGGACGCGCTGGCCAGCATGCCATCGCTCATCACGCCCGAGACCTTCTTCAGGCCCAACGGGACGTAGACAGTCGTGATGCCCGCGCGGCAGTTCGAAGCCCCGCACACCACTGTCTTGTGACCATACGGCCCGGCATCCACCACAGCTTTCACGTTATGAAAACCTTCAATCGGCTCCACGCTCAGAACCTGCGCCACCACAGCGCCGGAAAGCAGCGCACCGGAGGTTTCAATGCCATCGCACTCGGCGGTCTTCATGGTGATAAGCCGCTCCAGCGCCTGCGCGGGAACATCCAGCCCGGGAACGAATTCGCGAATCCAGTGATACGAGAACTTCATTTAAAACTGCCTCAGGAATCGCAGATCGCCGCTCTGCAGCCAGCGAATATCGTCGATGGCGTAGCGCATCATCACCAGGCGCGTCAGGCCCAGCCCGAACGCGAAACCGTTCCACTCATTCGGATCAATGCCGCTCATCCGCAGCACATGCGGATTCACCAGACCACAGGGCAGTAACTCCACCCAACCGCTCTGCTTGCAAACCGGGCACCCGGAACCGCCGCAGATCAGACATTTGATGTCGAGCTCGAAACCAGGCTCGACGAACGGAAAAAACCCAGGCCGCAGGCGCACGGTCACTTCACGTTTGAAGATCGCCGCGAGCAGCGTCTTCATGAAATAAGTCAGGTTCGCGACCGATACGTTACGGTCGATCATCATGCCTTCCAGCTGATAGAACGTGTGCTCGTGCGACGCATCCACCGATTCATTGCGGAATACGCGTCCCGGTGCGATCATGCGCAGCGGCGGTCCGAGCTTCTCCATGCCGCGAACCTGCACGGGTGAGGTGTGCGTGCGCAGTAAATGATGCCCCTCCAGCCAGAAAGTATCCTGCATGTCACGCGCCGGGTGATCCGCCGGGATATTCAGTGCGTCGAAATTGTGATGCTCAGTCTCGACTTCGGGGCCATCCAGAACCGTGAAGCCCATGGAACGAAACAGGTCTTCGATTTCCCATTGAATCTGCGTGATCGGGTGAAGGCTGCCTCGTCGTGGCATCGGCGGCGGCAACGTCAGGTCGAGCCATTCCGATTCGAGCCGTGATGCCAGAGCCTCTGCCTCAAAACGCGCCTTCAGGCCTTCATAGGCGCTTTCCAGCGACTGCTTCGCGGTGTTGATGAACTTCCCGCGCGCCGCCCGCTCGTCTGCGGACAGCTTGCCCATGTCCTTCGAAAGCTGCGCGAGCACGCCCTTGCGACCGAGCACTTCCACGCGCACGCCTTCGAGTTCCTCAGCCGTGGTGGACGCAGTAATACGCGAAAGAGCCTGCTCTAAAACAGACGTGTCGAGAAGATCCTGCATGTGGTTCAGCCCTTACGCCGCGGGCAGGAAAATCTGCTGCGCGCCGCCCAGTTCCAGATCCAGATGATTGATGTAGAACAGCAGCAGGGTTTCGTTGTAGTTCGCCTTGAACTGTTCGTAAACCCGCGCCTGCCAGCCATCCGTCAGGAACGGCTTCGCATCAATGTCTTTTTCAAAGAACCCTTCCTGGTTGGGAATCCCCAGGGAGTTGAGCACCGTGGAAATCATATCCAGGTGAGAGATCAGAATCGCCTGGGAGAGGTCGGTGGTGAACTCCACATCGTGCGCTTCCAGCCGCGTCCAGAACTTCGGGACGGCGCCACGAAGGCTCTCGGTATTGACCTTCTGCAGGTGAGTGCGGGTCTTGAAACGCTCGTAAAGCTGGTACGTTCGGAGTTTGCCGATGGAGATATTGCGCACGAGTTGCCGCAGGCGCTCTTCACCGAGCTGCAGGAACACGTCGGAAAGCTGCATAAGAGGCCAGCGTAACACAGTGGGTTACAATAACGGGTTTGGGCGAAACTAAGGCGAATCAATCTATAAAATGAGCAACATCGTAATCTTGGGCGCGCAGTGGGGTGATGAGGGCAAAGGCAAGCTGGTTGACCTTCTGGCCGACCGCTTTGACTACATCGTCCGCTATCAGGGCGGCCACAATGCAGGACATACCATCGTCATCGGGACGAAGAAATTTGTGCTTCGGCTGGTGCCGAGCGGCATTCTGCACCCCGGTAAGATCGCTGTGATTGGCAACGGCCTGGTGGTTGACCCGCTGGCGTTGCATGAAGAGGCCGGGCAATTGATCGCGGCGGGAATCGACGTGCGAAATCAGCTCCGCATCAGCAATCGCGCGCAGGTGGTGCTGCCGTCCCACCGGTTGGTGGAAAAGATCAGCGAGGCGGTGCCGGGTCGCGTGGCCATCGGAACGACTCTTCGCGGCATGGGTCCCACGTATGAAGATAAAGCCGGCCGTCGCGGTATTCGTATTGCTGATCTGCTGGACCGCGAGTACTTCG
Source organism: Bryobacterales bacterium (assembly GCA_038319515.1). Taxonomy (GTDB): domain Bacteria; phylum Acidobacteriota; class Terriglobia; order Bryobacterales; family Bryobacteraceae; genus BOG-234. The sequence goes on along the minus strand of JBBQDH010000131.1, from coordinate 11,870 downwards.
AAGCCGCTGTTCGCACCCTGATTGCAGACCATGTAACCCGCGCCCGCGCCTTCGGTGTGGACGACGAGATCAACGCGGACGAGATTGTCGCGAAATATCAGGAAGCCGCGGAGACCCTCCGTCCGCTGGTTTGCGACACCGCGGCATTGCTTTCAAACGCCATGCGCGCCGGCAAGAACCTGCTGTTCGAAGGTGCCCAGGGAACCATGCTCGACCTGGACCACGGGACCTATCCGTTCGTGACTTCGTCAAGCGCCTGCGCCGGCGGAGCTTCCACCGGAACGGGCGTGCCGCCCACGAAAATTGACGCGGTGATCGGGATTTCGAAGGCTTACATCACGCGTGTGGGGGGCGGACCCTTCCCCACCGAAGCCCTGGATTCGCAGGGCGATATGATTCGCAATCGCGGACAGGAATTTGGTTCCGTAACTGGCCGCCCCCGCCGCTGCGGCTGGTTCGACGGGCCGCTGCTGAAGTATTCGGCCATGCTGAACGGCTTCGAAACCATGGTGGTGACGAAGCTTGATGTGATGGATGAGCTGGCCGAGATTCCGGTCTGCGTGGCGTATAAGATCGACGGCGTGGTGACGACTGAAATGCCTGCCACGGTTCGTGAACTGGCGAAGGCGGAACCGGTTTATGAAGTGCTTCCCGGTTGGCAGTCTTCCACCGAAGGTATTTCAGATTGGAACAAGCTCCCGGCGGCTGCGCGGAAGTATGTGACGTTCCTGGAAGAGTTGACCGGCGTGGAAGCCGGCTGTATTTCGACCGGTCCGGAGCGGACGCAGACGGTGCGACGTCCGGGTTCACGATTTGAAAAGATTACGGCGTAGTCGTTTATGGGAAGTGTCGCGGCACTTCCATTCGCTCCCACTGGATCGGGGCCTTCTCTATGCGGGACGCGTAGCCTGCAGTTAAGACAAGTCACACAGTTTGTGATACAGTTTCGAATACGATTTCAGCGAGCTATCGGAATTGCTGCCATCGAGTTCAGTCTATACTGAGGGTGGGAATTCATGCGTGAGAAGACAGGTCTGAGAAAGCTTCGTGCTGTTGAAGCATTTCTGATGGGCGCTGGCAGCGTCTGGTCGATTTTCCCAATGGTGACTCTACCCGCAAAGCTTGAGGTCCCATCGTGCTCAGATGCCGATGCAATTGCCTCTGATTGGCGTGCCGTCGGTTTGGACATGCTTTGTGCAATTAATGATGCCGCACCGGCACTTGATGAAAAGGCCTGACAAAGACAAGTCCCTCTTGCGACCGGAGGATACAGTCAACGTACCGAGCCAGCCGGACTTTAACCCAACGGAGCGTTATTCTGCCGCTAACTCCGTACTCGCGGCTACTACTGAAGTAACAACAATGCGGCATGCGGGGCCGCTCCCGGCTCCTTCTGTGCTTGCTGAATATGACCAGGTTGTTCCCGGTCTCGCTGAGCGGATTATCAGGATGGCGGAGTCGCAGTTTGAGCACCGCGTGGAAAAGGAAAAGCTCGCACTTTCTACGGATATCGAAATCGCGCAACGAACCAGCACTTACGTTCTCGTCGGACAGATATTTTCCTTCATCATTTCAATGACAGCGATTCTGGCCGGAACTTGGGTTGCCGTTCACGGTCAGCCTTGGGTCGCCGGAGCGTTGGGAGGAACTGGCGTGGCTAATTTGGTCGTGGGCATCATGCACGCAAGAAAACCAGCGGAACTTCCCTTGGGGGAAATCCCGAAGACGCAGAAACCTCACGTCGCCCCAAAATGAGGCTGACAGCTTTCGCGAGATCGTTGAGATCCCAGTAGAGTCAAACTGACTCACCGCCCTGAGGTATTTCGCATTGGCAGGTTCGCTGGGGCCGTAGTTAGGTCGGCAGGTCGTCTGAGGCTGGCCACGGCGCGCTAAAGCGCTAACGCCACTCCAAAATGCGGGCCGTTCGCGTGCTCAGTTCCGCCGCGATCTGCTGATTCGTCCGGCCTTGCTACCCAATCACCAGCTTCCGCACAAACTGGGAATTATCCTCCAAAAACGTCTTCTTGGTCTTCAACTCATCCGCCGTCGGTTGCACCGCCCCGGTCGCATCCGTCACCCGCGAAACAATCGTATGCTCGCCAGCCGTCGCGCCCTTCCAGTTATACGTAAACAGCTTCCACGAATACTTCGAATTCGAAGGATCCATGGTCGCCGGCTGCCATGGGCCGTCGTCCACCTTCACTTCCACGCTCCGCAGCGGAGTGCCGTCATTCAGCACAAACCCCAGCACCTGGTGCCCGGCATCCGTCTTCCGCACACGCGCGACCACTGACTTCAGCTTCAGCCGCGTGATCTCCGTCTCCACCCACTGCGTATCGGGGTCCGTATCGCCGCCACCACCGCCCACGCCACGCACCGACCGGTACCAGCGCGCCTGATAGTTGCCGAGATACCGGTCCTCCTGCAGGTGAATCTCCGCCAGCCACTTCACATTCGCGACCCCGTACCAACCAGGCATGATGAGGCGCAGCGGCGAACCCTGCTCCAATGTCAGTGGGTCGCCATTGAGCGCCCAAGCCAGCAGTGGCTCCGGCTTCATGGCATTTTCGAGCGTGATGCTGCGACCGAACTGCTGTTCCACCGCGAAGGTTTGTGCGCGGAACACCACGTCCTGCTTGCCGCGATCCGTCCCGAAAAACACCACCTCTCGCGCCTTCGGATCAAGCCCGATGTGCTTCAGGACATCACTGAGCTTCACGCCCGTCCACTTGCCGTTCGAGGACAGGCCCTGAATGGACCGGCCGCTGTTGCCGGAACACTCGTACCCTGCCGTCAAGTTAATCGCCTTCATGCCGCGTATTTCCGCCAGAGACAGCTCGACAGGCTTCTTCACCAGACCGCTGATTTTCAGCTTGTAAGTGGCCGGATCAATCTTCGGCCGGCCCAGGTGCTGGATCGCGAAGAACTGGTCCTTCGGGGTGAGCGGCCCTTCAATTTTACGGATGTCCAGCAAACGCGTGGTCGAGTTCGGTGCGGGCTGGCCGAACGTCTTCGGAATGTCAGTGAACGTGACATCTGTATCGCCGGCGGCGGGGAAAGCCTCGTCCGCAAAAACCGTCAGTGCGCCAAAGGCCATCAACGCGTTTTTCAGGGATTCTCTGCGGGTGATCGTTCCAGACATGGCACTCATTACAACACAGACGCGCGGAACAGGCATAAACTAGTCACATCGGCCCCATCATGCGCAATGCAATCTTCACCCTGCTGTTGAGTTCCGCCGGCGCCTTCGCGGCGATTGACTTTGATCGCGAAATCCGCCCTATCCTTTCGGACAACTGTTTCACCTGCCATGGCCCTGATGCGTCGAAACGCATGGCGAACCTGCGCTTCGACACGGCCGATGGCGGCGCATTTCTGAAGAGTGTCATCGTGCCCGGCAAATCCGCTGAGAGCCACCTGTTGACCCGCATCAGTTCTATCGGTGCTAATAAGATGCCGCCCGTGGCCTCCGGTCGCACGCTCACTCCGCAGCAGATCAACGCCCTGAAACAGTGGATAGACGAGGGGGCGAAATGGCAGACCCACTGGGCTTTTCAGGCTCCGCAGCGGCCTGCCCTGCCGAGCACGAAGGAGGCCACCTGGGTGCGCAATCCGATCGACAATTTCATCCTTGCCCGCCTGGATCAGGAGGGTCTGAAGCATTCCCCCGAGGCCGACAAATCCACGCTGCTCCGACGCGTGTCTTACGATTTGACAGGCCTGCCACCAACGCCATCCGAACTCAACAGCTTCCTGGCCGACAAAGCCCCGAATGCTTACGAGAAACGGGTCGACGCACTTCTCGCTTCCCCACGCTTCGGCGAACGCATGGCGGTTCAGTGGCTTGATCTCGCCCGTTACGCCGATACGCACGGCTATCACATCGACAGCCATCGCGAAATGTGGCACTGGCGCGATTGGGTGATCAATGCCTTCAACAGCAACATGCCGTATGACAAATTCACGGTGGAACAGATTGCCGGCGACCTGCTGCCGAACGCCACCACGGAGCAGAAACTCGCCAGTGGTTTCAACCGGAACCACATGATCAACTTCGAAGGCGGAGCGATTCCGGAGGAGTATCAGGTGGAGTACGTGATCGACCGTCTGGAAGCCACTTCCACCACCTGGATGGGCCTGACCATGGGCTGCGCGCGCTGCCATGACCATAAGTACGATCCCATTCCTCAGAAGGACTTTTACCGCTTCTTCGCGTTCTTCAACAACGTAAATGAGAAGGGTCTGGACGGTCGCAACGGCAATGCTGAACCTTACCTGCAACTGCCCTCGCCGGAACAGAAAGCGAGACAGGATCAGTTGAAGGCCGCCATCGCCGCGCATGAGAAAGCGCTGCCTGAAGAAACGGTCGCCCCGGAACAGGCGATGTGGGAGAAAGGCGAACTCGCGAAGTGGCAAATCATTGGTCGTGACGGTCTGCTGGCGCATTACGAATTCGATGGCAACCTGACCGATTCCAGCGGCCACCACCAGTACGGTCGGGTGACCAAAGGCGATCTGACCTATTCGAACGGCGCCGTGGACCGGGGCGCTGATTTCGACGGACAAACGCAGGCGGTCTTCAGCCATGTTCCGGCATTCGAAACCGGCAAACCCTTCGCCACTGCGTTCTGGCTGAAGGTAAACGGCAAGTTGCAGGAGACCATCTTCAACCAGGGCGGTTTCAAAATTTGGATCGATGACTTTGAGCTCTCCGGTGTGCAACAGCGCGTGCCGCGTTTGTACGTGGCCATGAACGACGGGTCGCAGATACGCACCACGAACCGGCTTCCGTATCCGGACAATATGAATCACATCGCGCTGAACTACGATGGCGCCGCGCTCACTGTTTTCGTCAACGGGACCAGCGTCAAAACAGAAGTGCTGCCGAAGATTTCGCCCGCTGCCGCCACAGCCAACTCCCCGCTCGAAATGCTGGATTTCAAGGGTAAACTGGACGACCTTCGTGTCTACAACCGCGTTCTGACGGCTGATGAACTGAAGTACCTGGGCGGTCAGGAAACTCTGCGCGCCATCCTGAACATCCTGCCCGAAAAGCGTGCGAAGGATCAAAAGGCCTGGATCCGCGACTACTACCTTGCTGATCGTAAAGAATGGATTGAACTCAAGGCCCTGCGCGGTGAAGAGAAGAAGCTAACGGCGCAGATACCCACCACCATGGTGATGTCCGAACTGACTGACAAACCCCGCGAATCGTTCATCCTCGCCCGCGGCGATTACCGCAACCAAACCGAAAAGGTTACCGCCGGTGTTCCTTCAGTGCTGCCGCCCATGCCGAAAGACGCCCCGGCGAATCGCCTCGGTCTGGCGAAGTGGCTGGTGGACCCATCGAACCCGCTCACTGCACGGGTCGCTGTGAATCGCTACTGGCAGATGTACTTTGGCACCGGTCTGGTGAAGACTCTGGAAAACTTTGGCTCGCAGGGTGAACCGCCCAGCAACCAGCAACTGCTGGACTTTCTCGCCACGGAATTCATCCGCACCAACTGGGATGTGAAGGGTGTGCAGAAGCTGATCGTAACTTCCGCGGCTTATCGTCAGGCGTCGCGGGTCACGCCCGAACTGCTCGAAAAAGACCCGGAAAATCGCCTCATCGCCCGCGGCCCGCGCTTCCGTCTGCCGGCTGAAATGGTGCGTGATGGCGAACTCTACCTGAGCGGACTTCTGAAAGAGAACGTCGGCGGGGCGAGCGTGAATCCCTATCAGCCTGCCGGCGTGTGGGAAGAAATTGCGTTTGGCGATGGCTTCACCTCACAGACCTACCTGCAGGGCCATGGCGATGACCTCCGTCGCCGCAGCCTCTATACGTTCTGGAAGCGCACTGCGCCGCCACCGGAGATGACCACCTTCGACGCGCCGGATCGCGAGAAATGCGCCGCGCGCCGCACCCTGACGAACACGCCGCTACAGGCGCTGGTGCTGTTGAACGACGCCACATACGTGGAGGCCGCCCGCGCGCTTGCCGAACGCATGCTGACGGATGGCGGCAAGACCCCGGCCAGCCGTCTGGACTACGGCTTCCGCCTGGCCACCGCGCGTTCCCCGCAGCCGCGCGAACTCACCGTTTTGAAAGACACGCTGAACACCGAACTTCTGGACTTCAAACGCCACGAAGACCGCGCGCAGGCGCTGTTGAAGACTGGTGAATCTCCGGTGAACCCGAAGCTTGATAAATCTGAACTGGCCGCCTGGACCACGGTGGCCAGTATGATTCTGAATCTGGACGAAACGATCACAAAGCAATGACGAACCTAACCCGCAGACATTTCTTTCGGAGCGGTGCCGCAGGCATCGGCATCCCCGCATTGGCTTCGCTTTTGCAGGCCGATACTGGTGGCCTGCCCGGCCTGCCGCACTTCCCGCCGAAGGCCAAACGCATCATCTACCTGCACCAGTCCGGCGGCCCCTCTCAGATCGACCTTTTCGACTACAAGCCGGCCCTGAACAAGCTCCACAGCACCGAACTCCCGGCCACCATCCGCATGGGCCAGCGTATCACCGGCATGACTTCCGGCCAGAGTTCCTTCCCTGTCGCCAAATCGATTTTTAAGTTCGCGCAACACGGGAAATCCGGCGCGTGGATCAGCGAGCTGCTGCCGCATACCGCGAAGATCGTCGACGATATTTCCATCATCCGCACCACCAACACAGAAGCCATTAATCACGACCCGGCCATCACGTTCATCCAGACCGGCAGCCAGCAACCAGGGCGCCCCAGCTTTGGCTCCTGGGTCAGTTATGGCCTGGGCAGTGAGAACCAGAACCTGCCCTCGTTCGTGGTCATGATCGCCCAAACCAGCGGCGTCAATACGGATCAGCCGCTCTTCAGCCGCTTGTGGGGCAACGGCTTCCTGCCTTCGAAGTACCAGGGCGTGAACTTCCGCGCTTCCGGCGACCCCGTACTTTATCTTTCGAACCCCGCCGGCATTGACCCGGAAACGCGCCGTCGCATGCTGGACGGCATCGGCAAGCTGAACCAAATGAACGCCGAGACTTACGGCGACCCCGAAATTGAAACCCGCATCGCGCAGTACGAAATGGCGTTCCGGATGCAAACCTCCGTGCCCGATCTGATGGACCTCTCGAAGGAGCCGCAAAGCACCTTCGACCTCTATGGCCCGGACGCCAGAAAGCCTGGCACTTATGCCGCACACTGTCTGCAGGCCCGACGCCTGGCCGAGCGCGGCGTGCGGTTTATTCAGATTTATAAGCGCGGCTGGGATCAGCATAACGATCTGCCGCGCGATCTGGCCCTGCAATGCCAGAGCGTCGACCAGCCCTCCGCCGCGCTCATCACAGACCTGAAACAGCGCGGTCTCCTCGATGACACACTCGTCATCTGGGGCGGAGAATTCGGGCGCACCGTCTACTGCCAGGGCAAGCTGATGGACGGCAACTACGGCCGCGACCACCACCCCCGCTGCTTCTCCACCTGGATGGCCGGCGGCGGAATCAAACCCGGCCAGACCTATGGCGAAACTGACGACTTCTCTTACAACGTTGTTGCCGACCCCGTGCACGTTCACGATGTCCAGGCAACCATGCTCCGCTGCCTGGGCATCGATCATAAACGCCTCACGTTCAAGTTCCAGGGCCGCCACTTCCGCCTGACCGACGTAGCCGGTCAGGTTGTGGAACCACTGATGGCGTGAGGGTGCCGACCCAGGAGGCGCCTACTTCTGCGCCACCGCCCCGGTTGTAAATCCGCCTTTGAAGGTTTGCAGAATGACCGTCGTTAGCGGGCCCGTGAATACGCCCTGGCCCTTGAAAGCACCCAGCGTTCCGGCGAGCGAACCGATGAAGGTTCCATTCCCGCTGAAGACCATGACGCCGGCCGGCGAGAGGTCTGAATCGGTTGCCTCCACCTTCCACTGCCCGGTCTTCACCACATACTCTGCTTTGGTCAGCCGAATCGTGTCGGTCCCGGTCAGAAAGGTCAGAACACCGGTCCGCGCCACTCCCTGATAAGAAGCGGAGAGGGTGACAGGCGTATCGGCAGGGACGTTGCCCGGAACGTTCGCCTGTAAAAACGCGGTGATGGTTCCGGCCGGAATCGCGAGAGTCGCCGGCACCGAAACCAGCGTCGGACTAGTGCTGCTCAGGTTCACTGTCGCGCCTCCATCGGGAGCCGGCCCGTTCAGCGCCACGTACACCCCGCTGCCGTTAAAGTTGGTGCCCAGGTTGCCGCTGAAGAGGCCGATAACCGTCGGCGGCGTAAGCGTCACGGAGGAGACCGCCACCGGCGGAACCACGGTGAAGCTTGCCGTCGCCGGCACGCTGTTCCACATGCCCGTGATGGTGACCAACTCAGTCGCAGCCACCTGAGCGGTGGAGACGGCAAATGCGACCGTCGTCGCACCGGCGGGAATGGTTACTGTTCCGCCACCGGGAAAGCTCATGGCTACAGGGTCACTGGCGGAAAGTGCGATCACTGCTCCGCCTGCGGGCGCCGGGTCGCCAATCGTCACTGTCCCGGTCACCGGCGTCAGGCCACCTACCGCGAAAGCGGAACTCAACGAAACCTTCGAAAGCAGCGGCGGATTGCCGTTCGCGTTGCGGATTGCGTTGATGCCCGCGCCCGTCGCCCACGCGAAATCTGGTGCGCTATTGCCGTCGAAATCGGCCGTCACAAGCGGACTTCCGGTGAACCCGGTAGTGGACGCTCCCGCGATAAACTTCACAGCAGGCGCGAACCGACCGTCACCCAACCCATAGCGGATATTCAGCGAGTTCGGTGGAGTGACCGCCAGTCTGCGGCCCTCCGGCCCGGGGAAAACTGCAGCAGGATCCAGCCTGCCATCGCGATTGAAATCGCCCACCACCAGGTTCTCCCCACCCACGGAAAAGTCACTGACCGTGGCACCGGTCGAAAACGTGCCGTCGCCATGCCCGAGGGACATGGTGGAGGTGGTGTAAACGTAAGGAGCGACGTTGGATCGCCCGCCCCCTGAAACATAGCCCGTGATCTCGCAGTAGAGATCCACAAACCCGTCGCCGTTGAAATCGCCCGCCACAGCCAGCGTGGCCGCCTGCAGTGTCCCATCGCCATTGCCGAGCAGAATGCTGAGCGTGTTGCCTGCGGGATTCATCGCTGCGACGTCCAGCTTTCCGTCACCGTTGAAATCGCCCACGGCGACCGCTGAGGGGTCTGTTCCCGTCACGGAATTGCGCGCGGGCTGGAACGTGCCATCTCCGTTGGAGAGCAGGATGCTCACCCCATGGCTGCCCCCTGTGATGCCGTTTGCGGTCACCACATCCGCCTTGCCGTCACCGTTGAAATCACCGGACGCCATGGCCGAAGCCCCTGCTGCCGCATAGCTTGCGGGCGTGGCAAAGCTTGGAACGCTTTGCGCCTGCGCCATTCCGGCACAGAGCACCAGAATTCCCCCCAACACACTGCTCTTCCTCATGGATTGTCCTTTAGCGGGCAATTTAGCCCTGCCGCCGGACTGTGACAGTTGGTTATTCGGAGCGGAACAGTGTATTTTATTGCCTGCGCAGAATTTCACCAGGCCGCGCGCCCGTGTGCCTGCCCTTATCCAGCACCACCACGCCATTCACCAGCACGAATTCCACGCCACTCGCGTAACGTTGCGGGTCTTCAAAAGTCGCGTTGTCGATGATCGTTTTCGGATCGAAAACAGTCACATCCGCCCACATACCAGGGCGCAGCAACCCACGGTCCCACAGATGCAGCTTCGACGCATTGGCCGAAGTCATCTTCCGAATGGCGTCTTCCAGGACCAGCACTTTCTCATCCCGAACATACCGGCCCAGAACGCGGGGAAACGTCCCGAAATAGCGCGGGTGCGGATGCCCCTCCACAGTGGGGCCCTCCGTGGCCTGGGCGATACCGTCGGACCCAATCGACACGAACGGCTGTGCCAGCGCATACTGCATGTCTTTCTCGTCGTGGTGGAAGTAGACGGTCGGCACGGAACCGCCGTTGTCTTCCAGCACTTTGAACAGCACATCCAGCGGGTCGCCACCCAACGCGGTGATTACCTCATTCATCCGCTTACCCTCAAACTTCCTGTAAGCCGGGTTCGACAGGGACACCAGCAGCATGCCTTCCCAACTGCCGGTCGCCGTGTAGTGGTTGTACCAGGGTGGTTCGCCCGCCGCATGTTCCGGAATGCCGTGCTCAATCTCATCGCGGAGCCGCCCACGCAACGAAGGATTCTTCAACCGCGCGATCATCGCCTGCGCGCCGCCCTCATGCGCCCACGGCGGGATGATGGTTGCAAGGTTGTTCTGCCCGGCGCGGTATGGATAGACGTTCGCTGTGACGTCCTGTCCGTTCGCCCGCGCCTGTTGAATTGTGGCCACCAGCTCCGGCATCTGGCCCCAAAGCTTCCGGTCCGCCAGCTTCAGGTGAATGATGTCCACAGGAACACCTGCGCGCTTGCCAATCTGAATCGCCTCTGCCACGGACTCGAAAACCCCCTGCCCTTCCGTTCGCATGTGCGTGGAATAAATACCGCCATACGGCGCCGCCGCTTTGCACAGGGCAACCAGCGTGTCGGTATCAATCCATGAGCCGGGCGGCCCGCTGAGCGAACTGGCGACGCCCAGGGCACCTTGTTCCATCGCCTCCCGCACCAGAGCCTGCATGCGGGCCAGCTCAGCCGCAGTTGGCGGACCCGGTTTCTCTCCCCGGACGTAAGTCCAGATCTGGCTGGACCCCACATAGGACCCGATGTTGGCCGAGATCCCCTGCTTCCGCAGCAAAGCGAAATAACCTTTGAAATCGGTCCAGCCCTGTTTGCCATCCGCAGGAGCCGCCGAGCCACCCTCACCGAAAATCATGGAGGTGACGCCCTGGTGGATCATGCTCTGCGCATTGCCGTCTGCCACCAGCGTGTAGTCGGAGTGGTTGTGGATATCGATGAAGCCGGGCGAAACCACCAGCCCGGACGCTTCGATCACACGTTTCGCGCTTGCGCCAGGCAGGTTGCCCAGAGCAGCGATTTTTCCATTCAGAATGCCAACATCGCCGACGAACGAGGCATTGCCCGTCCCGTCGGCGATTCGGCCATTCCGGATGAGTACGTCAAACTGCTGGCTGAATAAAGATCCGGCCAGCAGGAACACCAGCGTTGCTGATTTCATGCATCGCTGATTTTCTCATAAACTTCCGCCCAGCTGTCCGCCACAAAATCGGGTAGTTCGCTGGCCACCTGAAATTCTGGTGTTCGGAACCAGATTGTGGTGCACGCGGCATTACGGCCACACAGAATATCGCTTTCCCGATCACCCACAATCCACGATTGCGAGATATCGACGGAGTGCTCCTTCGAAGCTTTTTCGATAAACGCGATCCCGGGTTTCCGGCATTCGCACTCGTCCTCCGGCTTATGAATGCAGAGGTAAGACGCGGCGATTTCAATGCCGTGCCCGCGCAGAAGCCGGATGCACCGGGCCTGCACTGCATTCATTTCTTCAACCGTCATCAGGCCCCTGCCCACGCCCGACTGATTGCTGACAATAATCAGCTTCCAGCCTTCGCGGCACAGTGCCTTCAGGGTCTCCACCGCGCCGGGAATCAATTCCACGCCCTCCGGGTCTTTCAGATAACCCCGGTCGCGCATGATTGTTCCGTCGCGGTCCAGAAAGACCGCCCGTTTCAGGGCCGATGGTCTGCTCATTGCAGCACCGCCGTTTGATTCACCAGGGTTTCCGCGTACGCCAACATCTCGTCCGCCTTCACCGCCCATGTTCCGTGATGGCTTACCGCCACACCCGCCGCTATATTGGCGATCTCCGCCGCTTCGAACAGACTTAGCCTCATTCCCAGCGCAATCGCGAGGGCTGCCACTACCGTATCGCCGGCGCCCGTCACATCCGCTACT
>JBBQDH010000130.1:0-16724 GCA_038319515.1 Bryobacterales bacterium | reverse complement strand
CGCTTGTCTGTCTGGCGCAACAAAAGAGCCCCGCCATCGGTACTGATCGTGCCGCCGTCGAACTTGCTTACGATTTTCCTCGTGCCGAACGCTTCAAATCCGAAGCTGGATTGGTTACACTCTGTCATGGCGGAGGTCGTTTTTTTTGGGGCTGTAACTGCTTGTTGGGAAACTCAGTTATGCCACGAATCGAGGCCTCTTGCCAACTACCTGTGAGATATCCGGTCTAGGTCCCACAGGGCGCGATGCACGCCCGGACGATAGAGACTCGCAGGAGCTTCGTCCGGCAAGACTACGCAGAAATCGAGATCGCTATCCGGACCAAAATCCCCCTCTGGCCGCCGAGCCGAACAGCTATATCCGCTCCGGGTGTTAGTAGTCCACCAACCGGCGCGTAATCCTGGCGATAGTCTGCGTCTGCGTCATCCGCCTCGATCACACCATCAGCTTGAGGGACCGCATCCGGAAAACACCCGGTTCCCGGTTCGGCAACTAAATCGCGTCCGAAATCGAAGGCAGCGGGAAGTCCGTCGCCACCAGCGCCGGCGCAATCATCATCCCGCCTTCCAACCCCCGAACCCGTATCGCCTGCCCGATCTTCGTCGTATTCTTCAACAACCGCACAGGGCTTTCCAAAAACCGAAAATTCATCACCGGCGTCGTAATCTTCCCGTTCTCAATCAAAAACACCCCATCGCGCGTCAAACCGGTCTGCTGCAGCGTCTGATTATTCACACCACGGATGTACCAGAAATGTGTAATCAGCAACCCGCGCTCCACGCCGCCAATCAGCGCTTCGAGCGAAGTATCAGTCCCATCCATCTGAATACTTCCACCACCCCCACCACCGCCGCCCCGTCCACCACCACCAAATCCACCCGGCCCCGGCGTCGGTTCTTTCCCCGTCTTCGTCGCCCAATAACGGTCATACGAAAGGTTCTTCACCACGCCCTTATCCACCCAGGTCATCGCCCGCGCGGGCAGCAAATCGCCCGTCCACGGTGACGACGGCTGGCGCGGATCAAACGGGTCACTCCGCAGCGTCACAAACTCCGGAAACATCTTCTCGCCCAACATCGTCCCCCCGCCCTTCTTGCTCAGGAACGTGCGACCCTCTTCCGTATTGCGCCCCGAAAATCCACCTGCAATCAGCCGGATAATATCCGCCGCCGCCGTCGGTTCCAGCACCACCGTGAAGTTCCCCGGCTCAATCTTCTGCGCGCCCTTCCACCGTGCGCACTTCTCACTCGCCACATTGCCCAGCTTCACGCTGTCAATCTCCGCAATCTTCGTCGAAGGCTGCCCCGCCCACCCGGAACTCGATCCATCCGCCATGCGAATCGTGGTCGTCAACTGCGAATCCGCCGACTCATGAAATCCAAACAGCCCCGTCTTATTCGCCACCGCCACCACACCATGCGTCCGCTCAATCAACCCCGCCGCCACCAGCTTCTTCTTCATCGCAATATCGATGATCGTCTTGATGTGCGGAATCATTTCCGGTGCGCGAGCCTTCGCCGTCCGATCATCGAAATCAAACGTTCGCGGATACTGCTGCGGACCCAGCGGGGCAAGCCTTTCCGAATTCGGCGGCGCAATCGAGGCCAGCTCTTCCGCTTTCTTCACCGCGGTCTTCAACGACGCGTCATCCAGATCATTCGCCGCGAACTGGCCCGTGCGCGACTCCCGCGTGACCGTAATCGAAACACTTTGCCGCGTCGCTAAAGACGCCGTCGTGATTCCGTTATTCGCAAACCGCGTATAGGCCTGCTCAGAGGCCGAAACGTTCACCTCGCACTCCGCAAACGTCGTGTAGCTCATCACCTTCCGGGCGATCTTCTCTGCTTCATCTCGTGTAAACATGTCTGATCTCCCTAGTCGGTTACAAGCACATTGATCTGCCGAAAGCGCGTCGGGGAGCAACCGTGGCTGATCGAATTAATCTGCGTCGGTTCGCCCTTCGCGTCGCCCGTCGTCCCATACTGGCGCCAGTACGCAGGACCCGCCGTCGCATCGCAGGCCTGCCAGAAATCAGGGGTACGGCCCTGATAAGCCACGCCCGAAATCATGCCCCGCTTCTTGCCGCCTTTAATCTCCCAGAACGCATCGCCGCCGAACTGGAAGTTATACCGCTGCTGGTCAATCGAATAACTCCCGCGCCCGTCAATCAGCACGCCGTCTTCAATCCCCGCAATCATGTTCTCCAGCGTCGTATCCGGCGACCCCGCCTTCAGATAAACGTTCGGCATCCGCTGGAACGGCACCGTCGCCCACGAATCGGCCTGGCTGCAACCATGCGATTCCTTATCGCCCACCAGATGCGCCTGTTCCCGCGTGGTCTGGAAATTCCGGAAAATGCCTTTATCGATAATTGTGAATTCCGAAGCTTTCACGCCCTCATCGTCATAACCCACCGTGCCCAGCGCGCGAGGCGAAGTGCGGTCGCCCACGAACGTGCAGTGCTCACTCGCGACACGCTTGCCCAGCGTCGCCGGAGTAATGTAGCTGGTGCCCGCGTAGTTCGCCTCATAACCCAGCGCGCGGTCCAGCTCTGTCGGATGCGCCACGCTCTCATGAATCGTCAGCATCAGATGGTTTGGCATCAGAATCAGATCTTTCTTGCCCGGCTTCACCGGAGGTGCCGAAAGATGCTCCACCACTTCCTCGCGAATCCTCTGCGCGTTCTCCCCCAGGTTCATTTCCGGTACGTATTCCCAGCCCGCCGCAGCCTGTGTCGGAACATAGCTGCGACTGCGTGAAATGCCTGCCGCCCGGTCCACTGCCGTCGCATCCAGATTGCCGTAAATCTGCAGGATCAACTGCTGGATCGACGAGCCTTCGCTCGAAGCAAAATACTTGTCCTCGCTCCGCAAATTCAAACTCGCCGTGCTGCCGAAAACTTTATTGTTCTTCTTGATCTCTTCCGCCGCATTGCGCAGCAGATCCAGCTTCTCCGCCACAGGCACCGCGAACGGATCTTTCTCATGCGGCGTCTCCCACCGCGTCCGATAAGCCTTCACCGGCGCGAGCTCAATCGGCTTAGGCTGAATGGTCGCGTTCGCCTTCGCAATAATAACCGCTTCCCCGGTAATGCGCGCGATCTCTTCCTTCGTCACCAGCGGCGACGACGCGAAACCCCACGCCCCGTTGACGATCACGCGAACCCCGAACCCGAAGCTCGAGTCTTCCCCCACATTTGGCACGGACAACGTCTTGCCTGTCCCCCGATCCGGCGACAGCCGAAACCCAATCCGCTGATCGCGCAGCCGCACAATCCTGATGTCGCAATAGGTGGCCTTAGACTTCTTCGCTTCAGCCAGCGCCACCGCGCCAAGCTTTTCCAGGTCGGCGTTAGGAGTCGTCGAATCTTTCGGAGCCGCAAACAATTTGCCGCCCAGTGTCGCGGCGGTCGCCGCTATGAAATGCCGTCGGTTTAGCATAGGGATTCTTCAGATTGTAGCCTGGAGGGCCAGTATATGAATCGCTCGATAAAAATCTTCGGATGTGCCAAAGTTCGGATATGGACCCGCAGACCGTGCCCGCAAAACATGTTGAAGGATCGCGTCTGTGCCAACGCTGAGCCAGAGGCTGTTGCTGCCTTTTAAGGATTCCCCGCAGTCGCTTCGGGATATACACGAAAGCATCTTGTGGATCGGGGATTTCACCGCCGGTGTCGACCAGCCTTTCGCTCCGATCCGAAGTTCATCTCGGCTGTGGAATGAAAACTCTAACTGGTGAGTAAAGAGACAGTTCTAAAAAGTAGATCCTCGACCGTCGTCTCCAAACGAAATACCAGACCTTTGAGTAACGCCGCCAGCGTCCCCGCAGGAAGTGCCTTTACCATTGGAACTGCCATGTCGGCAGCATTAAAATCCCTGGGCAGTCTCAAGCGTGAATGACTTCTTCCCGAAAAATAATGCCGGGGAATAATACCCGGTGCTTGCCCGTCGTCAAAATGACAGGCAACCGAGTCCTTGACCATCGCCTTTCGGCAATTCTACCGTAGATTTAAAGCCTGCAACCCCGCACCCGAACTCGCGCCAATCTTCGCCTGCAGCATCATCACCGCATGAATTAACTGCTCCGGCCTCGGCGGGCACCCCGGCACAAACACATCCACCGGAATCACCTGATTCACCGGAATCAGCGCGTAATTATTAAACACGCCCGTCGACGTCGCGCACGCGCCCATCGAAATCACCCATTTCGGCTCCGGCATCTGCTGATAGAGGTGCCGAATCACCGGCGCCATCTTATTCGAAACCCGCCCGGCGATGAACATCAAATCGCTCTGCCGCGGCGAACCACGAAACACCTCCGCGCCAAACCGCGAAATATCGAAACGCGACGCGCTCATCGACATCATTTCGATCGCGCAGCACGCCAAACCGAACGCCATCGGCCAAATGGAGTTCTTGCGGCCCCAGTTGATCACGTTATCCACCGTCGTCATCATCACGCCGGACTGCAGCAGTTGCTGCTCCAGCGTTTCATTGTCGATCCGGGCGAAAAGATCGGCCCCGGTGCTGGCCATCGGTGTCGGAAATGCGGGGTTCAACTGAGCAGTGTCAAGCAGGTCACTCATACAAACTATTGTGGCACGCTGTTATCTTAAATGAGCAATGCGCTTAATGACATTCCGCTACTCCGGCCAGGACCACGCCGGCGTCCTCACCCCCGAAGGACTCGCCCCCATCCTGGAGATCAACACCAAATACGATCTCCACATCCCCAACAACCTGCTCGAAATCATCAAGGCTGACATCCGCGAAATCCCCGTCGCCGGCGTGCGCCCCCTCCCGCTCGCCGACGTGGAGCCTCGCTTGCCCTACGCCGTCCCCCCCAAAATCTGGTGCATCGGGCTCAATTACAAGTCCCACGCCGAAGATATCGCCGCCGTGCAGCCCGAAGAGCCCGGCAGCTTCATGAAACCCGCCTCCTGTATGTTCCAGCCCGGCGGCGACATCTTCCTGCCACCGCCCGAAGTTTCTGACGACGTCGATGCCGAAGGCGAACTCGGCGTCATCATCGGTCGCAGTTGCCGCTTCGTCCCCGTCGAAAAGGCCCGCGAAGTCATCTACGGCTTCACCACCACTCTCGACCTCACCGCCCTCGACGTCCTCCGCAAAAATCCCCGCTACCTCACCCGCTCGAAATCCATAGACACCTTCTTCAGCTTCGGCCCCGTCATCGTCACCGCCGACGAAGTCCCCGATATTGACGGCCTCGAAGTCATCACCGAACACAACGGCGGCATCTGCTCCCGCGATCTCGTCCGCAACATGAAACACCGCCCCCTCAATCTGGTCAGCTTCCACAGCGATTTCTTCACGCTCCACCCCGGCGACATCATCTCCACCGGCTGCCCCAAAGGCGCCCGCATCAAGCCCGGCGACCGCGTCGGGGCCCGCATCGAAGGTGTCGGCCACGTCACCGCCAACGTGCGTCAGGGCGAACGCAAACCCTTTGGCTTTTCTGAATAAACCGTTGTCCGGTTTGCTCCCGGTCACACCGGCGTCGCAGCCCCCCCGAACCCTCCACTTGGGCTTCTCATAGGTTCCGGGCTGACCGCTCTCGCCGCGCTCTCCCGCCGCAAAAGCGCCTGATCCCCCGCGGCCGGTACCGTCGGCGGTCTTGCGGCCGACGCGCTTCACCCCGCTGTTACACTGAATCCTGTGCCCTCTGGCCTGAAGCGCTTCATTCTCTGGGATTACCAGCGCGGCGTCTGGCAATACGACGTGATGTGCGGCATCATCATTCTCTTCATTGCCTTCGCGCCCCGCGACTGGTTTCGCGACCAGCCCCGCATCCCCCACGCCAGCCAGATCACCTCTCTTCCCAGCCAGGGCGAGGCCGTCTTCTGGATCGAAAGCGAACTCGTCGCTTCGGTCCCGGAACCCGAGCGTCTGAACAACCTCGGCAAAATTCTCTCCGCGCGCACTGGTAAGAAGCAAATTCTCACCCGCATCGAGCCCATTTTCGACTCCGAAAAAGAAATCAAAGGCTACATGGCCTTCGCACGTCCATAAGATCGTATGCGCCTTCTCATCAGCATCCTCGCCCTGAGCTTCCCGCTGATGGCCGATCAGCTTTCTGACGTCTTCGCCCGCCTCGACAAAGCCGCCATCGGCTTCAAAGGCATGAGCGCCAACGTCAAACAAAACGTCCACACCGAGCTCGTGCACGATGATTCCGTGGAAAACGGCAACGTCAAACTGCGCCGCCCCAAATCAGGCGACACCCGAGTTCTCATGGAACTCACCAGCCCCGACCAGAAAACTGTCTCCGTCGAATCCGACCAGATCAAAATCTACCTGCCAAAAGCCAAAACCGTCCAGGTCTACGATCTCCGCAGTCGCCACAACGCCGTCCAGCAAGGCCTCCTGCTCGGCTTCGGGGCCACCAGCGCCGAAATTAAGGCCTCCTACGAGGTCACCTGGATCGGCGCCGAAACGCTCAACGGCCAGCCCGTCTCCCGCATCCGCCTCGTTCCCCGCGCCAAAGAAGTGCTGCAAAGCATGAAACAGGCCGATCTCTGGATTCTCAACTCAGGTGGCTACCCCGTCCAGCAGCGTGTGCTCACCTCCGCCACCGGCGACTATCTCGAAATTTCGTACTCCAACATACAGATCAACCCCCAGCTTTCCGATAAAGACTTGAAACTCAACGTGCCCAAAGGAGTTCAAATACAACAGGTGGGCAAATAACTCCGCACAGATGAAGTCCCGACTCTCCTACCTTGATTGGATGCGCGGCGTAGCAGCCATCATCATGCTGCAGGGGCATGTCTTCCACTCCTTCCTGCGCAATGATCTCCGAACTGACGGCCCCTACCGCCTCTCGCAGTTCGCGGGCGGCATGCCCCCGGCAGTATTTCTCTTCCTCCTCGGCGTCACCTTCGCCTTCCTCATGGACAGCGACGAGCGCAAAGGGCTCCCCTCCTGGCTCCGCATGCGCAGCGCCATCCGCCGCTCCGGCTACCTCTTCGCAGTAGCCTTCGCCTTCCGCCTCCAACTCTGGCTGGTCTCCCTCGACAAAAGCCCCTGGACCGACCTTTTCCGCGTGGACGTCCTCAACATCATGGGCCTCTCCCTGCTTCTTCTCAGCGTGATGGCCGTCTTCCGCACCACCGAGCGCATCCGCCTCTGCGCCGTCCTCGGCCTCTCCATCGCCCTCGCATCGCCCCTCATTTCCGCCATCGACTGGTCCGCGCTCCACCCCTTCCTGCGCGCCTACCTCATTCCCGACCACCTGAACTTCGGCGTGTTCCCCTGGACCGCCTTCGTCGCCTTTGGCATGAGCGCCGGCAGCATTCTTCGACGCCTCCAGCCCGATGAAGTCGCCCCCGCCATGCAGTGGTTCGGCTGGGGCGGCGTAGTGCTCGCTTTCGGCTCCTGGACCATCTCCAACATGTCGATGACTGTCTACCAAAATTCCGATTTCTGGCTCAACAGTCCCTCGCTCATTCTCATCAAGCTGGGCGTTCTGCTGATGATGCTGGCGTTCTCTTTCGTCTGGAACCTGAACCTCTCCCCACAGCGCTTCAGCATCGTCCGGCAGTTCGGCACCACCAGCCTGCTGGTCTATTGGGTCCACGTGGAACTGGTCTACGGCAAAGCGTTTTGGTACTTCAAGGAAAATCTGAACCTCACCCAAACCTGCCTGATGGCCGTGTTCATCGTCCTGCTGATGCTGGCCCTGTCTCTCGCCCGCACCAATTGGGCCACCGTGAAATTCTGGTTCAGAGCCCCCGCGCCACTACCCGAACGCATCTCCGGCGATTGAGAACCGATTCGCGATCCTTTGCCCCACAGCAAGCATCTGCAACTCGATCCAACGCCGACTGACGTCGACCGTTACCTCGCGGGATACATCTCAGAATCACAGGCAACGCCGGTCCGCGCTCCGGCCATGTTCGCGGATGACGCCACCACGGCGTACCGCAAATCCTTCGAATTGCCTCATCGCCGGGAGGGGTTTCTTCCCTGAGTCGGGCAACCACGGACGTTTCTGCCGCGACTAAATCACAAAGACCGGCTTCGGTACTTCGCATCGGAGAGACGTCGCAGCGTATTCCAGCCAATATTCACAAATAACAGCCAACATCCGCCGTTGTTTGTCAAAGTCAACCTGCTTCGTGAAGAACGAGTTTGCTCCATTCGCATAGGAACGTTCGATGTCACTTGGATTGTTCGAACTGGACATGATGAGCACTGGCAGGGTTCGAAGCCAATCTGCACGACGAATCTCCAATAACAGATCGTGACCATGGACAAGGGGCAGGTTCAGATCAAGCAAAATCAGCACTGGACGCGGCGCCCCCTTACTCTCATCGCCACTATTTTGAATGTACAAACGCGCGGCCCCCCCGTCAGGAAGATGAACGACAGGATGGTCCACACCGAGCCCCTTCAGAACCACGGTGGTGATTTCAACATCTTCATAGCTATCGTCAATGACCACGATTGGTTGTCTAACGTCAGCCCTCATCCCTTGGGGGTCTCCGGCCCAAGCGTAAAGTAAAAAGTCGATCCCTCACCCAGCGTCGATTCGAACCAAATCCTGCCGCCATGCCGTTGAATCATGCGCCGCGTGATCGTGAGGCCCGCGCCGGAACCGCCGCCAAACTCGTGCCGTCCGTGCAACCGCCGGAAAATCTGGAACACTTGCTCGGAATGCCGTCGATCAATCCCGATTCCGTTATCGCGAACGAAATAGATAACAGGATTCTGTTCCTGATATCCGATCTCGATCCAACGCTCCGCCTTGTCGTTGTATTTAGCAGCATTCGTGATAAGATTCTGCAAAACTTCTTCGACAAGCTGAGCATCGCAACTCGCCGTCGGCAAAGGTCGCGGAAGACGCAGCGCGATCATGGCCTCGTCCAGCCTGGCTTTTGTTGTTTGCAACACACGTTCAATGACGGTATTCAGATCCACCGGCACCAATTGCAACTCCAGGTTACCCACCTTCGAGTACTCCAACAGCGAATCGATCAGCGCGTCCATTCGCTTGGACAGGGTTTGGATTGTCTCCAGGTGTTTCCTGCTCTTCGGGTCCAGTTGGGCGGAATCGGCGCCTAACAATCCGGCGTAGCTGTTGATGCCACGCAACGGTTCCTTCAAATCGTGCGCCGCAGTGTAGGCAAATGAATCAAGCTCTATGTTGCTCTGCTCCAGTTGCCGATTCAGAAGAGAAACTTCTTCGGCGCGCTGATGAACCACCTCGACAATCTTCCGGCGGAGATCCCCGGCGGATTCCAGTTCCCAGCTTTCCCACGCTGCCGACCGGCCGCTCACCGACTGCTTCCACAGCTCGAACGAGCGTCGTGGCGTTAACCGGACCTTGTCGCCTTCAAACGAAACCTCAACCGGCTTCTCAGGATTCCCCGCCCAGCTCACCGTTTGGGGCAGTTCCGGCCGGAACCAAAGAATTACATCGGCGTTATTCCGCGCCAGGCGGATCCCGATCACGCCCGCTGCTGACCCCTGAAAAGCCTCCGCCGCCGGATAGAGTTCGGCAAGCCGGCTGGTGGAAAAAATTGTCTCCGTTTGCGTTGCCACCCATGTTGCCAGGCTTAGTATCTGCTCGGTCGTTGGCGTCGTTCCCAAAAGGCGTACCTCGCCTTTCACTATCACTGCCGCGCCCCCCGCATCCATGTTTGTCAGAATTGTCGGCTCATGGTTCGTCAGACCGTCACGGAAGTCCTTTTCCCGCGCCATGTATTCAGAAACCTGGTCCCATGTCGCCGCCAGTTTCAGCTTGTAGCGATAGTTTCCGATATCCTCTTTGGAATCCATCAACAGGGAAATCATGTGCGCCAAAAACTCGCACGCCATGCGCCTCTCATACGGCACGTGAACGGGCCGTTCATGATTCATGCATGAGATCAGGCCCCATAGTTCGCCTTTCTTCAGTAGCGTAATTACCAGGGTCGCCTGAACTCCCATGTTCTTCAGGTAACCTGTGTACATCACTGAAAGGCTGCGGGTGAAAGCATAGCTCAGGTCCAACGGCCCGTTTGTCACTGGATTCGTCGCGGGCACAATCGGAATCGGTTCATAGCGGACATCCGGAAGATGCCGCAGCCAGTTGAGAGAAAAAAGCCGCCGGGCCGGTTGTGGAATGTCCGATGCCGGGTAGCGAAGCCCCAGGTATGGTTCCAGCCCCGGTTTCAAAGACTCTGCGGTCACGTCGCCGCTGCCGTCCTCTAAGAACCGATAAGCCATTACGCGGTTAAATCCGGTGAACTCGCGGATTTGTTCCACCGCAAGGTTCATGAACTCATCCAGATTTGCCGTCGCCTGCAGACGGCTGATGGCCATGCGCAGCTCCGAATAAACATCCCGTGTTTCGACCGCCGCATCACCGGCTATCTCCAATTCCAGGATCAGTACGCCATCAATCCGGTGGCCAAAAACGTGAAAACGCTGCTTACCCCCCACCTCCAAACGAAGCAGGTGCCCCGGTGCCCCGTCCAGCTTCATCGCGCCAAGACGCTTGCGCAACTGCTCCGTGTTTGTGGCCCCGAGCAAAGCTTCGGCATTGCTCGTCAGAAGAGTCTCCATCGGGAGACCGAAGACTGCGGCGGCATTTGCGCTGGCCTGCACAACGCGCAACTCCGGCTCTTGCAGCACAAGTAACACTCCGTGCGGCTGGATGGCTCCGGAATACTGGATCAGTTCCCGGTCACAATTGCTAAGGTCCGCGTTTTCGGCTGTGACGGAGATTTCATCCGATCGTGCCATTTTGGTTGCCTTAGTCATGCCCCTTCTTTTCGTTCATCAGCAGTAAGTTAGCGCGTGTCATTCATCTTGAAGCCAGATATCGAAAGTACGGAAGGTGGCGCATGCCGATCGAATTACCGCAAGTTTGTTGGGTTCCTCTGAGATGGTGTTCAGCATCTCGCCCAGGCCCTTCCACATGGACCCTCGCTCGTCGCCGTAACTGGCGAAAAAAGCGCCCCCTGTTTCGGCGGTTACACCCAGCACGGTGAAGACGTGGCGAGAGATGATAGCGCCTCCCAGCGTCGCCCCTTCCGTGACGTACAGACAACCGAGCGCATCCGCCGCGGTATCCAGCGCCGGCAATTCCGTGCAGCGTGGCAGTCTGGCGACGGCATCGACCGACAATCCCAACGCACAGAGATCCTGTTCCAGGCGCGCCGTCTTCCTCCGCTCTGCATAATCAGGGCACGCCGCATTCAGGCCCGCCACCTGAGTCATACGCAGTTCCAGAGGCGCATAAAATCCATAAAACCGCCCCAGCAAATGCCGGTATTCTATTGACGAAACATTCGGTCGCAGCACGTCAACGTGCTTCTCAATTGCTTCGTGGGAAGCCCTCGTAGCTTGCCTGAGTTGTACCAGCAGAGAAGGTTCCGGCGTTTTTGACATCATCTTTTTGTGGAGATCGTAAACCCTTCTTCGTCACCTGATCGTACCGCATTCCGTCGGACAGGGTCAGGCAGACAATATTATGGGCATCCCTGATTACTGAGAGACCGGGCCGCCGGCAGAGTTCTCGCCTTCAATAACCTGCCAATCATCGCGCCAAGCTCCCGAAACGCCCCGAATGAAGAGGGCTTGCAGACAAACTGCACGTCCTGTAATTCCGCCATTGCCGTGCGGTCCTCAGTTAACGGAAGTGAACTCCACACGATCACAGGAACACTTTCGAAGCACGGCTGCTGCCCAATAAGGCGCAACAACTTCGCACCATCGATTCGTGGCAAGTGCAAATCCAGGATAATAAGGTCGGGCACGACGCTTTTCGGATCCCGAATATAGCTTCGGGCACTCTCTCCGTCCTCAATCGGATGGATTTCGAAACTGACTTCTGCTCGCTCCAAAGCATTGCCCAGGAGATAGACGTCGGCACTGTTGTCCTCAATTACCACGATGCGATAAACCATTTTTCCGTTCTTCTCAGAGCGTTCGCGTGCGAATTCTATTTTGCGCCGGCAATCAATGTCGATACACTATTGTAGTTGGTTGAGGGCTCAGGTGATCAGCAGGTGGCGACAGACACGCTACCGCACAATAATGTGCAGCGCCGGTGCCGGATCTTCCGCATCTGTCTGAAAGCGTACAGTGACGCGCGCATTCACTTTCAGCACGCCTTCCACTTTTGTCTGCCCGTCCAGAGTGAATTTCCGCAGCACGGGGTCTTTCATGGACGCACGCCGCTCCACCACCACGAACTCCGCCGTCAGCTCCATCACAGTGCCTGAAAAAATATCACTCACCGGCGCAGCTTTCACCACCGGCGCAGTCTGTTCCTGCGCTCCATGCCCCATGGACAATCCGGCCATCAACAGCACTGTCAATAACACAACACCTTGGACGCCGCTGTTCGGATTTCGACTCATTTCGGGGTATTCATCCCTGACGCACTGCTTCCGAAGAAGGTTCCAGCCCCGCGCGCACTTCCTCCTCACCCAGCGGCAACCGGATCCGGAACGTAGTCCCCTTACCCGGAGCGCTCTGCGCATCAACCGTCCCGCCATGCGCCCGCACAATCCACGAAACAAAACTCAGCCCCAGCCCCAGCCCCTTCTCCGGTGACGCCTGTTCTTCCTTGCCCCGCACCCGATAAAACCGGTCGAAGATCAGCGGCAAATGCTCCGGCGGAATCCCCTGACCCGTGTCGGCCACCACAATCTCCGCCTCGTCGCCATCGCGCCCCACCGAAACCTGAACCTCACCGCCCGCCGGCGTGAACTTGATCGCATTCGAGAGCAGATTCGACAGCATCCGCTCAATCTGCACCCGGTCAAACTCACCCGGACACGCCCCCACGTTGGGCACAAACTTCAGACTCAGTTCCGCGCCTTCTGCCGGAATCTGGAACTGGTCAACAATCCCCTCGGCAACTTCCACCAGATCCAGCGTGTGTTTCTGCAGAATCACCTGGCCCGTCTCCGCCTGCGAAAGCAGCAGCAATGCCCGCACAATCTGGCTCAGCCGCTCCACATCCTGCAGCGAATCAACAATCGCATCCCGATATTGCTCTGCCGTGTCCGCTGTCAGCAGCGCCACTTCCAGCTGCCCGCGCAGAATCGTAATCGGCGTGCGCAGTTCATGCGATACATCCGTTGAAAACTGTCGCACCTGGTTGAAGTTCACCTCCAGCCGCTCAATCATCTGGTTGAATGTCTCCACCAGATAATCCAGCTCATCACCGGTGCGCCGCAACGGGATGCGCAAACTTAAATTCGATCCGCTGATCCTCTGCGCCGCCTGGGCAATCTCCATCACCGGCGTCAATGAGCGCCCCGTGAAGAACCAGCCCGTCGCGAAGCCCGTGATGATCACCAGCGGGAACAGCCCCAAACATAACCAGTCGAACTGTCGCAGCAGCGCCGCCGACTCCGCGAAGCTCTTCCCGATCGCCACAAAATACTTGCGCGACCGGTCCTCGCTCAGCACATAGCTCTGCCGAATCAGATACGGCAACCCGTCCGGATCAATCTTCTGAATCCACTCCGCCTGGTTAGACGCCAGAATCTTCTTCACCTGCGCCGCTGAGTCGAAGCCCAGCGATTCGTAAGTGGACGAATAGGAAAACCCGCTCGGAGAGTAGGAATCCGGCAGCGGCTTCCCCTTCTCGTCCGCCACCACATAAACGCTCTTGATCCGTACACTCGCGCCGTTTTCATCCGGGTCCGTCGGATCGAAAAACCACACCGCGTGGTAGTTCGCCTGCCCCAGGTCATGCTCAATCCTCAAATTCGCCTTCAGCACGTCCCAGCTCTGCTTCAGGTCATCCCGCGCCTGCTCGCTCAGGTTGGTCGCCAGGTTTTGCCGAAACAGCAAACCCACGCCCAGCAACAACAGTGTGAACAGCCCCGTATAGACTGCCGACAGCGTGAAACGCAGGCTGCGCCCGGTATGTTTGCGCTGCGTCATTACCGCCTAAATCTCGAAAGCCTCGCCCACCCGGGAAGTCGTCACGCTCTTTTCCGGAGCCTCAATCATGTAGCCGATTCCGCGCACCGTGTGGATCAGCTTCAACTGATACTTGTCATCGATCTTGCTGCGCAAATGACGGATATAAACATCCACAATATTCGTCAGCCCGTCGTAGTCCATGTCCCACACATGTTCCACAATCATCGTGCGGCTCAGCGGACGCCCCTTGTTCCGCATCATGTATTCCAGAATGCCGAACTCCTTTGGTGCCAGTTCGATCGTCTCATTCACTCGCACCACCTTGCGCCGCGCGCAGTCCAGCACCAGATCGCCCACCTGCAGCCGCTCCGGAGCCGGCTGCCCGCGCCGCAGCAACGCCCGCACACGCGCCAGCAATTCCACAAACGCAAAGGGTTTCGTCAGGTAATCGTCCGCGCCCTGCTCCAGGCCCTTCACGCGGTCATCCAGATGTCCGCGGGCACTCAAAATCAGTACCGGTGGACCCGTCCGCCGTCCCCGAATCCGCTCCAGTACCTTCAAACCGTCCATGTCCGGCAACATCAGGTCCAGAATCACCAGGTCGTAATCCGTGTCGTGTGTGAACTGCAGCGCGCTCGCGCCATCCGGAGCCACATCGACCGCGTAACCCGCGCCCTGCAAACCCCGGCCGAGAAAATCGGCAATTCTTTTCTCATCTTCCACAACCAGGATCCGCATGCTGCCAGATTACCGCATCACAATTTTCGTAACCTGACTCCGTCGCCCCACCGTACAACAATAGTAAGTGAACGTTTTGCAACCAGCCCTCGCATTCCTGCTTTTCAGCATCGCCGCAACCGCAGTCGCCACTGCCGCCGAAGCTCCCTCAAAGGGCTGGGTCCTGACATTCTCTGAAGAGTTCGACCACAAAGAACTGGAATTCCCGAAGTGGTCCGTCCACGATCCCTGGGGAGGCCACGCCCGCAACCGCGAATCTCAGGCCTGGGTCCCTGCCGCCGTTAGCCTCGAAT
This sequence comes from Bryobacterales bacterium, assembly GCA_038319515.1. Classification (GTDB taxonomy): domain Bacteria; phylum Acidobacteriota; class Terriglobia; order Bryobacterales; family Bryobacteraceae; genus BOG-234. The sequence continues at coordinate 1,801 of JBBQDH010000130.1, read as the reverse complement.
CCGGCAACCTCCGCCTCACCGCCCGCCGCGAACCCGCCCGCTTCGACGGCCAGAACCGGGAATACACCTCCGGCATTGTCACCACTTATGGATCGTTCGCCCAAACCTACGGCCGCTTCGAAATCCGTTGCCGCATCCCGACCGGTCAGGGCTTCGAGCCCAAATTCTGGCTCCTCCCCGTCCCCGGCGGCGAAACCCCCTCAATCGATCTCATCGACGCCATCGGTAGCGAGCCCACCAAAGTCCTCTTCTCCAACCACTGGGGCGACGAAAAGACTGACCGCTCCTACAGCACCAGTTTTAAAGGGGCGGATTTCTCAAAGGACTTCCACACCTTCGCCATCGAATGGGACAAGGAGAAAATCATCTGGTTCGTCGACGGCACCGAACGCTTCCGCTCTGTCGATGGTGTCCCTCACCAACCCCTGTACCTTGTCGCCAGCCTCGCGGTAGGCGGCACAGGTCCGAAGTGGCCCGACAGCACCACTCCGTTCCCCGCCTTCTTCGACATTGACTATATCCGCGTCTACCAGCGCCCCTGACTGCGCCGCCCCGCTATCAGCAAGCCTCCAAACGCCAGCAGCATAAAAGTGCCGGGCTCCGGAACTGCCGCGAGGTTGATCTGCGTAATCTGTGTTCCCCAACGGCTCTGTCCGCTGACGGCATTCGCGATCGGAATCTCCAGTGACGTCCAGAAGCTGTTCGCATTCGTTGGATCCACTGCAATGGCGCTGTAGTCTCCCCAACGTGAAGGAGCAGAACCCAAATGGTAATCTCCGCGAAGCCCCTGTGCCAGCAGCAATGGATTTTCACAGGTTGCGGTGGTGCCATCGTAATGGCAAGCCTCAGCGTAGGCACTGATGTTATTGGTCGGGTCGTTTGCCCCCCCTGACCGGTTAAAGCCCAGCAAAAAGTCACCATTCGCATTCGCCGCGATGGACGAATAAGAAAAATCGAAATTCGGATCGCTCACCAGGCCCTGCGCCAGCACCCCATGTGTGGTCAGGTCTTCAATCAGCCAGTGCACCGAATCATTTATGCCGTTGTTGTTGTCCGTAATGGTGTTGGTCGCATACAGCAGATTCCCCACCACAAAAGGCGCCGATCCGAAGCGGTCGTCACCACCAGCCACACTTCTCGTCCCGTCCGGCTGACGCTGTGCCACCACATCGCCGTCCTTGAGCCCCGTCAGCACGGTCGGCGAGGAAAGCGTGGCGCCTGCCCCGCCGGAGCCGGAAACGTTGGAAGCAACTGCCTGATTGAAGCTCGTGTTGCTGATCGCCAGTATCGCCCCATGGTTGCCGCCAAAATCAATGGCGGGGTTCAGGCCAAAACCGACCGTATTCGCGTTCAGGTCTTCGAATCCCGTCAGTCGCGCAAGCGTCGGCGTTCCCAACAGCAGGTCCGATTTTGGGATCGAGAACACAGAGACGCCCGAAAATGCGCCCACACTACTCACGAAGTTATTGGTGCTGACGTAAACGCCGTTCTGATCCAGACCCAGCATCGGAAAATCTGCAAAGCCCACGTTGCCCCTGAAGTTCACAGCCTTCCAGCCATCCAGCGGATTAGAGGTATTGGAAACACCCAGCAGCACCTGATTCCCCGTGCTGCTCACGTTGATCTGGCTGGCAAAGAAATGCCCGGAACCCTGATCGAAAATCACCCGCGGATCACTGATTCCAGGGCTGGTCACGCTTGTCGCAATCCCGGCATTATTCCAGAAGGCGCTGTCGGTGATCACCCCACCCTGCGCCGCGCCGGTTTTGTCGTAAACCTGATAACCACCGTTCACCAGTTG
>JBBQDH010000129.1:0-16805 GCA_038319515.1 Bryobacterales bacterium | reverse complement strand
TCATCGGCCTGAAGCTCTTCATCATCGGAGGCACCTTCGTCGTCCGTGGCATCGTTGCACTCCTCGAACTTCGCCGCTCGGCTACGCCACCTGCCGGGAACTGACGTCCACCCTCTCCACCACCCTAAGCCGCGCCGGATAGACCCACTCCAACTGCGGCGAAGTCATGAATGTGGTCACCAGCGCCATCAGTTCGTAATCGTGAAGACCCTCGGTGTAATCATGCCAAATATCCGGCCCGATACCGTGGCAAGGAGCTGCACCTGCTCTCCGGCGCACAGTTCGATAAGTTCTTCGAATAACCGGTCCACGCGATCCCGCTGAGCGCGTGTCATCCTGGCGCTGGCCCCGGCGTTAATCCCGGCGTTACTCCTGCCGCAAGTTCGCGGCGCAACCACGATTCTCCCGATTGCAGATCTCTCTTCACCGCCGCCAGCCGGTTCAGCGCTTCGTGCCTTCTGCGACCGATGTTTTCGCGCGAAGTTCACAATGATTTGCCGCATGAGTTTCGCCGCAACTCCGAAGAAATGCGAGCGGCTCTGAAGCGCCGGCACGTTTTGCTCAACCAGTCGCAAAAATGCTTCGTGGACCAGCGCCGTGGACCACAAAGTATGGTCCGGTCGCTCCCGCTGCCTGATTGCCGGACGGCCAGTCCTGCAACAGGCTGGTTACTTCCCTGCTGCGAAAAAAACAGATTCTTCTGGTGGGGGAACCGGGCCGGCAGGTGATGCGCAGTCTTGCCCCTCAACCACCGCGCCGATCGGCTCATCGTCACCTCCGGCGGCGACGAGACTAACAGATGAATATGCTTCTTCGATACGTCCCCTCTTATGATCGACACTTCACGCTCCAGGTTGATAACTTCCTTTCATGGAATAAACTCGTTGAGACCGGGTACCTTTCGAACGGAAAATATGAAATGAGTCGCCTGGATAAGATATGCCAATAAAAACCTTTCAACACATCATCATCACGGCCCTCGCGTTATCGTGCTTCTTTACCGCTGAGCTGGGCGCACGCGCAACTTCCTCCCGGACATCGGCAAAAGTCCCCTCCACATTTTGCAGATCCTGCAGTCGAAGCAAAACCGGGCGAATCGACCGAAACCCTGCCGCACGCCGGTCCTTCGAACGGCAACAGCCATGTCCTGCCAGCGGCAAGACTTCGGGACCATGCAGAGGCTACGTAATAGACCACGTCAAACCTCTTGCCTGCGGTGGATCCGACTCGGCAGCCAATATGCAATGGCAATCGAAGTCCGATTCCATGGCGAAAGACAAAGTGGAGCGCAAAGGCTCAGGCTGCAAATAGAGAGCCATAATGCTGAACCCGGTCCGCTGGTTTCAAAATCGCCGGGAACGTCTCACTGAGCAAGCGTGGCAGAAGGTGCTTGCCAGAGCGGAGGCCCGGCGCCAACGTCACCGAAAGCGCCGCATCCGTTGGGCAGTCTGGGCAGGCGTCCTATTCACATTGGCCGCTTTGTTCCTCATCGGAATCCGCCAGCCGACCGTGTTGCCGGCACCGGAGGATTCGCAGACCCACGCTGCTGGTGAGCCCCGACAGGATCACGGTGGGACGCCAGCTCGGCCCTCAGGGCCTGTTCACGTTCGTGCGTATGTGCGAAAAGATGGCACTGTCGTTCGCGGGCACACAAGGCGAAGGCCCGAAGCAAAGAATCCGTGAAATGTCATTGAACCAAAACCCAAAATGCCAGGGACGCCGCACGTCAAATACTTTCGTTTTCATATCCTGCCCCGCGCATCCCCATGGCCCCCGACGTGCTCTAATCGTGGGAGATGAGCGCGCCTAAAGAACCCAACCCTCTCAACAAGCGTGTCTTTCAAATCCTGTTCAAGCTCGCCAAACGACACCGCAATCAGTTCATCCTCGTCGCCCTCTTCTCCTTCCTGTACACCGCCGCCGACCTCGTCCAGCCCCTTATCTACAAGCGGGCTATCAATACGGTTACCGGCCTCTTCATTACCCCCGGCAGTTCCATCCAGATTCCCGCCCGCACCGCCGAAGAAACCCTGAACACCCTCCTCATCTCCGTCACGCTCCTTTTCCTCACAAGCGTCTTCGGCTACATCTTCGCCCTCCGTGCCCGCCTGCACGGCGTCCGCGTCGCCAGCGAAATGGAATCCTCCCTCATCGTGGACACCTTCGGCCACGTCCTCCGCCTGCCCCTCGGCTTCTTCAGCCGCCAGGCCAGCGCCGGCCTCGCCAAGCGCATCGACCAGTCTGATCAGGTTGCCCCCATCGTCTCCGCTTTCTCCCAGCAAATCGCCCCCGAAGCCGTCCGCCTCGTCGGCATCTGCATCATCATGCTCACCCAGAACTGGGAAATGGCGCTCGTCTCCACCTGCACCCTGCCTTTTTATCTATGGGTCGCCCGCCGCTCAGCCAAGCGCCTCCAGGTCGATCTTGAACCCTATTACGAGCTCTGGGAAAACATCTCCGCCCGCATTGTCGACGCCATCTCAGCCGTCAAAACCGTCAAGCTCTCCGGTGCCGAAGCCCGCGAGGAGCAGCGCATGCGCAGCGACTCCAAACACGCCTACAGCGTCTACCTCAAACGCACCTCCACCGCCCATCGCTACTACATCACCCAAAGCATTCTCAGCAACCTCAACAAAGCCCTCGTTCTCGGCTTCGGCGGCTTCCTCGTCCTGCGCCACCAACTCACGCCCGGTGACGTTGTGATGTTCGTCGCCTACCTCGACAAGCTCTATGGGCCCGTCGATTCCCTCAACGAAATTGCCGCCAGTCTGCAATATCACGCCACTTCTCTGCAACGCGCCGTCGAACTCCTCGACACGCCTGGTGCCGAAAAGGAAGGCCCCGCCATTCCGCCCGGCCCCGGAGCCGTCGAATTCCGTGACGTCCGGTTCGGTTATGTGAAAGATCGCGAAATCCTCCACGGCCTTAATCTGAAGCTCGAACCCGGCAAAATCACCGTCCTCGCAGGACCCTCCGGAGCCGGCAAAACCACTACCGCCGATCTCCTCCTGAAGCTCTACGAACCATGGTCCGGTGAAATGTTTCTCGATGGCTACCCGCTCTCCTCCGCCGGTCCCTCAGCCGTTCGCGCCGCCATCGGCGTCGTCGCTGCCGATGGTGCGGTTTTCCGCGGCACCCTCCGCTACAACATCTGCTACAAACGCCCCCACGCCACAGACGACGAAGTGATGGCCGCCGCCATCGCAGCCGGACTTGAGCGAGCCCTCAACCGCCTGCCCGAGGGACTCAATACCGAAATCGGTGAACACGGCATGGGCCTCTCCGTTGGCGAACAGCAGCGCCTCCAGATCGCTCGCATTCTGGTCGATTGTCCGCGCCTGCTCGTCCTTGATGAAGCCACCGCCAACCTCGACTACGCCACCGAAACCGAACTAAAACACGCCCTTTTGCGGCTCAGTCCCCAACCCACCATGCTGGTCATCGCCCACCGCTACACCATGATGAAAGACGCCGATTACGTCTACGTTCTCCGCGACGGCACCGTCGCCGAACAAGGGCCTCCCGCTGAACTCGCGACCGCCGGTGGCTGGTTCGCCGAACTGGCCGCGCAATCCGGCGATTCTCCTGAATTGGCCGGTCCTGAATTGGAAGGCACCGCATGACCCGCCTCAACCTCAACCTGGTCAAGCGGTTCCTCTACCTCGCCAAACCCTGGTGGATCTCAACGGAACGATGGAAAGCCCGCAGCCTGGCGGCAGGCGTCCTTGTCCTCATGCTCGCCGACACATGGTTTAACGTCCATTTCAACAGTCAGTCCGGCGAGATCAGCTCAGCACTTGCAGCCCGTGAGTCCGTCCGTCTCTGGAAATCCATCCGCATTTTTTGCTTCCTGCTCGTCGGTGCCGTGCCTGTTTATGCCTTCTACTACTACCTTCGCGATATCATCGCCCTGCACTGGCGTCGCTGGTTAACCACCCGGCTGCTCGGCCGCTACTTCGAAAACTATTCCTTCTATCACCTGGTGGACGATCCCAATATCGATAACCCCGATCAGCGCATCGCCGAAGACATCGAGTCGTTCACCCGCCAGTCGCTCAGCTTCCTGCTCCTCTTCACCAACGCCATCCTGCAACTGGTCGCCTTCAGCAAAGTGCTTTGGACCGTGTCTCACTCCCTCGTCTTCATCCTGGTTCTGTACGCCGCCGCCGGCACCTACGTCACCATGAGCATCTTCGGGGAAAAGATGGTGACTCTCTACTACACCCAGCGCAAGCGCGAAGCCGACTTCCGCTTCGGCTTGGTACGCGTGCGCGAGAATGCCGAGTCCATTGCCTTCTATCACGGGGAACGCAGGGAACAGACGCAGATCCAGTCCCGTTTCGGCCACCTGTTTTCGAACTACACCCGGATCATCCGCTGGACTCTTAGCCTCAATTTCTTTCGTTACTCCTACAGCACCTTCACAGTCATTCTGCCCAGCATCATCCTGGCTCCCCAGGTCTTGTCCGGACAACTGGAAGTGGGTAAGGTGGTGATGGCAGAGGGAGCCTTCGCCGTCATCCTCGGTTCTTTGACCCTCCTCGTCGACAATCTCCAAAGCCTCAGCAGCTTTGCCGCCGGTATACGCCGCCTCGATAATTTTTCCCGCTATCTGCGAATCCGGGCTTCCGGCAGCAAACCCACCGGCCCAAAGATCATCGCCACCGAAGGCGATAAACTGGCCTTCACCGCAGTCACCCTCCAAACCCCCAACTACGAACGAACACTGGTCAACGACCTCACCTTCTCAGTCAGCCCCGGCGAAAGTCTGATGATCGTCGGCCCCAGCGGTTGCGGCAAAAGCTCTCTCCTCCGCGCCATGGCCGGGCTCTGGGATTCCGGCACGGGCGCGCTCGAACGCCCCAAAACGGACGACATGCTCTTCGTCCCTCAGTACGCCTACATGATCCTGGGCAACCTTCGCGACCAGCTCTGCTACCCCAATCTCAACCGCCAGGTTACCGATGAAGAACTAGCAGACGTCCTCAACCGCGTCAATCTTCCCGAACTCGTCAAACGCTGCGGAGGCTTCGAAATCGAGCTCGACTTCGGTAAAATCCTCTCTGTAGGCGAACGCCAGCGCTTAGCTATGGCCAGAGTCATCCTGACCCGCCCTAAGTATGCCCTCTTAGATGAAGCCACCAGCGCCCTCGACCCCGAGAACGAAGCAGCGCTCTTCAAGGAACTTGCCGAAACACAAGTGACCATGGTCAGCGTGAGCCACCACCCCTCCCTGGTCCGTTACCACAAACAGGTGTTGGAAATGACCCCCGACCTCAGTTGGAAACTCCACCCCGCCGAGGAATACAAATTCGAGTCCGCATAGCGGCGACGTCCTTCATACCCGCTCACTTCTTCGGCAGCGTCAGCCGGACTTCAGGACTGTCGTCGTTGAACACTGAACATCTATGGGACACCTCTGCCGAACCGTAACCAATCCGGTTGAAACGCCCTTTGAGCGTTCTTTTGTCCGGCAGTACTATAAAAATCCTGCCGAAGGAGTCGCTGATCATCGGACCAGACCCCCGGATCGGACCCGATCCCCCGAACTTCGCCCCGGACAACGGTTCGCCCCGTTGATTCTGCAGACGGACCAGCATGTGACACTCTGTCGGTGAGTACGTGAAATCACCGCAGTCCTCCGGCGCGTAAATGATGTTGATTGTTCTCGTGTGAAGCCAGTCGGGTCGGACCTTTTTGACCACCACTAATCCGCACCAATCCATTCCTGCGATCACATCCACACGAGTTTGCGGAGCGTCACAAATCCGGGCGGTGCCTGTTTGGTCAGTGCGCAGCTCGATGATCGAATGTTCCTTCTGAGCTATCCCTGCTATAACCCCCGCAAGCGGCTTTCCTTCCGGTGAACGAACCCTGATCTCATAGGCGCAATACTCCGGTGTCGCTGCTGCCATCACGCTGTGGGCCGCCCAGATCAACAACACCGTTAAAGCAAGACCGCAGGATGTCCGCACGCTTGTCCTCGCTAAACAAGAGTATCGTTGCCGGTCCGTCTTTTTTGATATGATCGCCCTGCGCATGAAACCTCCACGAACGCGGTTCGCCGCCATAATCCTCCCCGCCATGTTCTTCCAAGGCTGCGCCGCGCCCAGACAGGAAGCCAAAGCCGTCGAGCCCACCTCACCACCTTCCATGAAGGCCGAATTGCTGGGTACCGACAAGACCTGGGGCAACACCGAAGGCCCCGCCATCGATTCCAAAGGAACCCTCTACTTCACCTCCCGCGGGACATACAAAGGCATCATGTCGTGGAATGAAAAGCAAGGTTTTCAACCATACCTGGCCGTCGCCACCGGCGAGGGGCCCGGAGGTCTCTGGATCGACGATGCCGACAACATCCTTGTCACCGCCACCCATGAACGCAAGATCCTCAAAATCTCACCCGATAAGAAAGTTAAAGTTGTTGCGGAAAGGTTCGAGGCCGACGCCAAACTGGCCAAGGGTCCCAACGATCTGCTCTCCCTCAAGAATGGCACCATATATTTCACTGACCCGAATGGCTTCGACGGCTCAGCCCCCAACGGCACTGTCTACATGATCCGTAACGGCAAGACCTCCATCCTCAGCGCCGAAGTCACCGGCCCCAACGGTATCGGCCTGAGTACCGATGAAAAGACGCTCTACGTCTCCCACAACATCTCGGCCGATACCGCCCGAATCGTCCGCTGGTCGCTCAACGAAGACGGCACAGCCGGACCCATGTCAGTGCTGGCCACCATCAAACCCTGCGTTGCCGACGGCATCGATCTCGATCGTGAAGGCGCAATCTGGCTGACCTGCTACTCCCACGGAGTCGCGTACCGCATCAGCCCCGAAGGCAAAACCCTGAGCACAATTACCACCGAACAAAAGGCCCTCACCAATATGAAGTTTGGTCGCGCCGCCGCAGGCACCGCAAGCGTGCTGTTCTTCACCAGCTCCGACATGGAACGCATAACCGGCTACATCTACAAAGCGACCGTCCCTGTACCCGGACGCCGCTAAGACGCCGTGCAACTCACTGCCCTCCGGACTCGGCATTCGCCTCGTTAGGCAGAGCTGCGGCTTTACGCGCCGGCGGCATCACCCGATTTCCGGATCGTTGGCCGGCAGAAAGCCATTTAGCCACGCCGGAAAAAAATCCTGCCAGCGCCGGTATGGAATGCCCGGCTTCTGGGTATGTGAGCCGACCAGTTCACTATACTTGCCGTCAGCAACTACTTTCGACACCGCATCCATGAAAACGCTGGTGTCCGCCTCCGACAGGCTGGCTTGATCCGCCCTCACTGCCGCTACCCCATTCGCACTCGGCTGCGAACCTTGCCATCTTCTTTGCCGCAGCACATCACCACCAAACAAATCGCTCCCACCAACATGCAATTCGGTCGCGCCACCAATGTCTTCGCCAACAATCCCGGACGCCGGTAAAAATCGACGGATCTACTCGTCCGCAATCCCGGGATTCGGCGGATCAATACCCAGCGCCGTGGCCAGGGCGATCAAATGATCCTGCTCCTGCACCAAAATGCCGCGAAGGCTTTCAGAAATAGCAAACTCGTTCAGAGCATCGGCCTGTTTCACCCGGCGCCGATAATTTCGAATCGTCTCCGTCTCATTATCCAGATCGAACCTGAGCATGTCCTCGGCCTTTTCAGACGTTTTCACCGGTTTTGCCGTCACTGATGGCATACCGCCCAGATAATCCACATGATTCGCGATCTGCAGTGCATGCTCCAGTTCCTCTCTCGCATGAACCGCCAGTTCGTCCGCGATGGTCATGTACGCGGCACCCTTCAGCACTTGCGAATAGTTCACATAGCCGATCACGGCCTGATATTCGCGCGACAGGTCCTCATTGAGCCCGTCGATCAGTTCCTGACGTGTATTTCCTTTTGTTTTTGCAGCAGTCATGAACTCCGGTGGTGCACGCAGACGGCCATCTCCGCTGCGGGAAAGACGGCTTCGCCGTTTCGGGCGATGGAGCGATGTTGCAATACTCCCAATGGCCCGTGACGTGCTACCCGGTTTGGTCAATTGCCAGGAATCTACCATCAAATGTTTCGACGCATCGCCATCACCTTCGCCACGGTCGCCATTCTGGGCTTGCTCATATTCCTTGCGCTTGCATGGCGATCTTCTATTGCTCCCATCAAGCGTCCCGCCCTCGAATCGTTTTCTGCCGATTCCGTCGTTCGCGGAGAATCGATTGCCGCCATCGGCCACTGCGCCTCCTGCCACACGAGCCCGGGCGGGACCCCGTTTGCCGGCGGCTACGGCGTAAATACCCCGTTCGGTATCATCTACGGCACGAACATCACCCCCGATCCGGATAGCGGCATCGGCTCCTGGTCTCTGGCGGCCTTCAACCGCGCCTTGCGCGACGGAGTTTCCCGAAACGGCTCCCATCTCTTCCCCGCCTTCCCCTACACGGCCTACACGAAGATGTCCGATGACGACATCGCCTCGCTGTACGCTTTTCTCATGACCCGCCCCGCAGCCCGCGCCGCTCAGCCAGGTAACACTGTTCCTTTTCCCCTGAATATCCGCGCGTTTCAGGCCGGCTGGAAGTTTCTCTTCTTTAAAAGCGAGCGCTTTCAAACCAATCCCGCAAAAAGCGCAGACTGGAATCGCGGAGCCTACCTGGCAGAGGCTCTGGCTGACTGTACCGGCTGTCATACTCCGCGCAACTTACTAGGAGCCACCCAACAAACGCACGCGTACGCCGGAGCTGTTATCGACGGCTGGGTCGCGCCCTCATTGAATGACGACAATCCCTCTCCCGTTCCCTGGACGCAGGACGAGCTTTTTACCTTTCTCCGCAAAGGCGCAACCCCTCTCCACGGTGCCACCGGTTCCACCATGACTCAGGTCATTCGCAACGCGTTGGACCTGCCCGCCGTACCGGATTCCGATGTACAGGCAATCGCCGTTTATTTCATCGACAGAAATCAATCCCGCCGAACTCACTCCGACCCTGCACAGGTTGTTCAGACAGCCATCTCGGCCTCAGATACCAGCGTTGGTGACGATGGCAACGCTTCTGCCAACATCTATGCCGCCGCCTGTGTCAGCTGTCACTACAATTCCGGTTCCGCACCCCTTTCTTCCCGCCCGGAACTTGCGCTCTCCAGCTCCCTCGCCCTGTCCGAACCGACCAACTTCATTCAGTTCGTCCTCAACGGTGTCGGCAGTAAGGATGGCGCACCCGGCCTGGTGATGCCCGCCTACGGAATGTCACTCAACGATGCAGACATTGCCGGGCTGGCCATATATCTGCGCCGTAGCCGCACAAGACTGCCCCCGTGGACAGACATCGAAAAGAAAGTCGCCGACATTCGCAAACAATCGTCACCCGGTAATTGACTATGACAAATTTCAATCTGAACGGACGTTCCGTCTCCACCAGCGCTCCGCAGGACGCTCCACTGCTCTGGGTGATCCGCGACGAACAGGGCCTCACGGGCACCAAATTCGGCTGTGGCATCGGCCTTTGCGGAGCCTGTACGGTACACGTCGAAGGGCGCGCCACCCGATCCTGCATTACACCCGTCCGGGCCGTCGCCGACGCCAAAGTCACCACCATCGAAGGTCTTGACCCACAGGACCAACACCCTCTGCAAACCGCCTGGCTCGAACTGCAGGTCCCCCAGTGTGGCTACTGCCAGCCGGGCCAGATCATGCAGGCTGCCACGCTGCTTAAGGACTTTCCGAACCCCACCGATAAAGACATCACCGCAGTCATGTCCGGCAATGTCTGCCGCTGCATGACCTACATCCGAATCCGGAAAGCCATCAAGCTCGCCGCCGCGAGAATGCGAGGTTAATGAACCATGATCAGCCTTTCTGCCCACGGTCTCAGAACCAAAGAGGATCCCTCGCGCCGCGGGTTTCTCATCACCCTCATCGGGGGCGTCGTCATGCTGGGCTACTCCCGCACCGGCGAAGCATCGCAATCTACTGAGAATCCCCGCGAGTTATTCGAACCAACCATCTGGTATGGAATCGACCGCGACGGCACCGTCACCGTCAACATCGTTCGCGCGGAGATGGGGCAGCACGTCGGCACTGCGCTCGCGCGCATCGTCGCGGAAGAACTCGAAGCCGACTGGAATAAAGTGAAAGTCGTCACCGTCGATACCGACCCCAGGTGGGGCCCGATGTTGACAGGAGCCAGTTGGTCCGTCTGGCAGAGTTTCCCTCTCCTCAGCCACGCCGGTGCGGCTGGCCGCATCGCCCTCATTGAGGAAGGGGCAAAACTGCTCGGCACTGTTCCCGGCGCCTGCACCGCGAGCAAAGGGTCAGTCCATGCGGGAGGCAGGTCTCTCTCCTACGGTGAAATCGTCACCCGAGGCAATCTGCAGCGCTCCTACACTGCCGACCAGTTGAACGCCATCCCCATCAAGCCGCCCTCTGATCGCCGCCTCCTGGGAAAAGAAATCCAGGCTCTCGATGTCCCGTCCAAGATCAACGGCAAGGGCCGCTACGGGCTCGATGCTGTCGTTCCGGGCATGGTCTACGCCCGTCCCAAAGTACCGCCCACCCGTTACGATTCTAAAGTGGTCGCCATTGACGACTCCGCTGCCAAACGCCTGCCCGGTTACATAAAAAGTCTGGCTCTCGAAGACCCTTCGGGTACCGTTCCGGGCTGGGTCATGGTCTACGCCAACAGCTTCATCGTGGCCAGCCAGGCCGCTGATCTGATCAAGGTTTCGTGGACCTCCGGCCCTGCCGAAGCCGTCTCCGAACAGGACATCCAAAAGCACGCGGCGGAACTGATCGCGAATCCAAACGGCGGTTCCCTTTTAGTCAACGATCCCGGCATCGAAGCCGCCTTCACCAACGCGAAGAAGAAGCTGGAAAGTACTTACACCACCAGCACTGTTATGCATTTCGCCCTGGAGCCCATCAATGCCCTCGCTTTTGAAAAGGACGGCATCTTTGAAATCCACACAGGGAATCAATGGCAGTCCCTCATCCTCCCCGTTCTCGCCAAAGCGCTGGGCCGCAGCGAAGATAAGATCGTTATGCGCAGCTACCTCCTCGGCGGTGGTTTCGGTCGCCGCCTTGATGGTGACTATGCCGTTCCGGCCGCCCTTGCCGCCAAAGCCATAGGCCGCCCCGTCAAGATGGTCTGCACCCGCGCCGACGACATGCGTTTCGATTGTCCCCGTTCGCCTTCCACCCAGGTCCTGCGCATGGCGTTTGCGGATGGTTGGCGCGTGACTGCCATGGAACATCATGCAGCAGCAGGCTGGCCGACCAAAGTGATGGCTCCGGCGTTCATGCCAAAGGGTTCAAATGGCGTCCCCTACGATCCGTTTTCCATCCAGGGCGCGGACCACTGGTACAACATCGGCGCTCATCGCGTCCGTGCCATCAATAACGACCTCGCCGACCGCACCTTCCGCCCCGGCTGGCTCCGCTCCGTCGGTGCCGGCTGGACCAACTGGGCCGTCGAAAGTTTCATGGACGAAGCTGCCAACGCTGCCGGCATCGATCCCGTGGAATTCCGCCTGCGCCTGCTCGACGCAACAGGCCGCAATTCCGGCTCCGCGCCCAACGCCGTAGGCGGTGCGCAACGCCAGGCCGCCGTTCTCGCCCGCGCCGCAAAGAAAGCCGGATGGGGAAGTCTCATGCCAAAGGACACTGGCCTCGGCATCGCCTCCACCTTCGGCCAGGAGCGAGCCATGCCAACCTGGGTCGCCTGCGTAGCCCGTGTAAGGGTCGACCGCGCCACCGGTCGCGTCACCGCCGAGAAGCTGACAGTGGTCATCGACGCCGGCACCATCATCCATCCCGACGGAGCCGCAGCCCAGGTAGAGGGGGCGACCCTGTGGGGCCTCAGCATGGCCCTTCACGAAGGCACGGAAATCGTCAAGGGCCAACCCAAAGACACCAACCTGAACAGCTACCCGCTCCTGCGCATGGGCGACGTCCCGGAAATCGACATCGAGTTTCTCCCCTCCACGGAGTCCCCCGTAGGCCTCGGCGAACCCGCCACCACCGCCATAGCTCCGGCCATAGGCAACGCCATCTTCGCCGCCACAGGAGCCCGCCTCCGCCACCTGCCCATCCGCCAGTCCGCTGTACTGCGTGCTCTCACGGGCCGCCCCTGACGCGTCGGGTCCCCTCTGGTCCTGCGATTCTCCGCGCCTGTCTCGCTAAACTGGAGGCGCATGGATCCCAACCCCCGCAAGCCCGTCCGCGTTCGCCGCGTCGACCAGTGCAACTCCGTCCACGAAATCTTTGAAAACTGCCTCCCCGCCTTTGGAGGAGCCATCCTCCGTCGCGTTTACGCCATTCTCGACCGGGCCGTCGAAAAGAACTGCCCCATCACCCTCTCCATCGCGGGCCCCATCACCGTTTCCGGTCAGCACCAGGCCTGGCTCATCCCGCTGCTCGAAACCGGCTGGGTCGCCTACATCAGCACCACCGACGCGGTTTGCTATCACGACGGCCACCGCAGCCTCAACGCCCACCTGCAAGACCCCATCTACGAAGTGCCCATCTTCGGCGATGACGGAGCCCTGCGCGACGAAAAAGTGATCCGTGTCACCGACATGGGCTTCGACGAAGAGGTCCTCCTCGATCAGGACAAGTTCCTCGCCGCCGTCCTCTCCCGCCCGGAATTTCAGAAGAAGATGACCGGCACCGAACTGCGCTACCGCCTCGGCGCCTTCTACGGCGCGCAGGAGCAGCGCAACGGTGTCGAACCCGGCCTGCTCTCCACCTGCACCCGCCTCGGCATCCCGGTCTTTGTCGGGGCACCCTCTGATGGCAGCGTCTTCCTCAATTCCATGAAGCTCTGGGCCATGAAGCAGGCCGGACTCATCCCCGAATACTCCTTCGACCTCGACCTCCACGCCGAAGTCTTCGAAGCCTGCGCCTACCACCACTGGGGCCTGTTCGAAAGCGAAGCGAAGGGTATCGCGACCCTGATCCTGGGCGGCGGCGTGCCCAAGAATTTCAACCTCCAGCCCGAGCCCGCGCTCGGCCAGGTGCTGGGCCTCCCCAACGTTCGCGGCTACGAATTCGACGTCCAGATCACCACCGCGCCGGTCACCGACGGCTCGCTTTCCAGTTGCCTGCCCGCCGAAGCCGTCACCTGGGGCAAGGTCGATAAAGACACCTACCTGCAGTCCACCGAAAGCCTTCCGGCGGACTATTCGATGATGATGCCGTTCGTCGTCAAAGCCCTTATGGAAAAGCACGGAGCACGAGAACCGCATCGCCTCTATGAACACCGCGAGCGCCTCGTCGAAACCCTTCGCAAAGCCGTCAAAGAAAACGGCGATTGGTTGCTCGATTCCGTCAAATATGCGGTAGCCCGCGAGTGAGCCATCTCGCCGCATTCGCCATCCTCACGGCCTGCGCGCTCCTCGAAGCAGGCGGCGACGCACTCGTTCGAAAAGGCATGCACGCGGCGTCATTTGGAACGCGTCTGGCCCTCTACCTCGCCGCTTCCGTAGTTCTCTTCGCGTACGGCTGGCTGGTCAACCGACCGCCGTGGTCCTTCGGCAGCCTGCTGGGCATCTACGTAGTGCTTTTCTTCATCGTCGCGCAGGCAATTGGTTATTTCGTCTTCGGCGACAAGCTCACCACCCCGATTCTCGCCGGCGGCGCGTTGATCGTGGCGGGTGGCGCAGTCATCACCCTATGGCATTGATCGAGTCCGTACAGGTTTCCTGTACCATGGTAAGATCGGAGCTCAGATGGCGACTGAAACTACATACACCAGCCTGCGGGAAAACCTGGCCAGCATACTTGACCAGGTGACGGATCAACAGGAAACCTTCATCGTTCGCCGCAAAGGTTCGCGGGACGTGGCTCTCGTTCCTGCTCGTGAACTCGCCGGATTGATGGAAACCGCGCACCTCCTTCGCTCACCCGGCAATGCCAGGCGCTTGCTGACGGCGCTTCACAAGGCGGAAACCGGCAAGACAAAGAGCTCCACGGCAGCCGCGTTGCGGCGCGAAATCCTGGGTGACGTTGGCGCAGAGTGACCCGGGAAATAAAGAAGCGTGAAACGAAACGAGTCGCCGTCTTCCACTCCGAATTTCGGGAAGACCTTCGCTACTGGGTCAAGTCTGACCGAAATACCGCAATGAGAGTGCTTGATCTGGTGGACGCTGTGCTCCGTGATCCGTTTGATGGACTGGGCAAACCGGAACCCCTCCGATATGTGCTCGCAGGCTGCTGGTCCAGGCGAGTGACCCAGGAGCATCGCCTGGTGTACCGCGTGGGCGATGATCGCATTGATTTTCTGCAAGCCCGTTACCACTATTGAACAAACCCCGCATAAACCCCCAAATAATAAGGCAATAAATAAGCCGACCCATCCCCCAGAGTCCGCCCGTCCCCCGCCTGATCCAGCCGCCACGGATCATGATTCCAATACCCCACATACCGCTCGTCAATCGGCAGAACCTTACCATTCACCCGATACCCCAGCGCCGACCCCTCAGCCCCGCGCGCATACTCGGGCAACCGCACTAAATCTTTTCGCTGACTATTCAGATACCCCCATGCAATCCGGTCCGTCGGAAAGCGCCGCAGCGTGTCCACGGAATCCTCCAGCCACCCCCCACCCGCCGCCAGATCCACCTTCTCGAACGCATCCGAATACGTTTCCCCACGCGCCGTCGCCGCATACAAAAACGCAAACAGCGGGTTCATCTCCGGCGCTTCCATCTTCCAGTGGTTGTAAAACGCCCACAGATACTTCCGCCGCAGCGCCGGAACTGTCTCCTACCGCAACAGCCCGTAATAATTCATGAAAATCATCTCGTCATCCGACTGATTTCCCGCCCCCGGCCCGGCATTCGTCTTCGGAATCAGCACGTTCTCTTCATACGCGTGCTCGTCGATCAGCTTCCGATAAGCCCGCTCATATTTCGCATCGCCTGTAATATGCCCCGCTACCTTCAGGTAGCTCAGCAGGCTCAACGAATTCATCCCGCGCTCTGCCCAAAAATCAACGTTGTGATTCAGATTCGCAGGGTCGAAAATCCCCCACCGCGTCGGCTTCCCGTCATGATCCACCAGCTGGAAATTGTGGTCCATCAGATGATCCGTCAGACCCGCCACCTGCTCCCGCACCGCGCGCTTTTCCTCCTCACTCCGCGCCACCAGATCGTAGTAAACGCCATAGAAGAAGTAGTGTCCGTCCAGTTCATCGGAACTCGTATCCGCCTTCCAGTACCACTTTCCGTCGGCGCTCAAAGGCCATCGCGGGCTCAGGCTCTTCCACGACCGATCCCGCGTCTCACGCATCACCTTGTCGTGTTCCACGCTGTCCACGCGATTCGGATCCGGCCCCGACGCAGGCAGGATTGACCGCGCCACAAATCCGCGTGGAGCCGGATGCGCCCCGCCCTGCGTCACCGTCCCCAGAAACCGCAGTGCCTCAAACGCAGCCTTCGCCCGCCGCCGCGCATCCTCACTCCCGGTAGCCCCCGCTGCAAAGCACTCCCCGGCCCCGTACATTGAGGTCCAGAGCCCATCGTTATCGCTGTCGTGCTGGGTCCATTCCGATGTATCCCCGGCCCGCTTCAGCTGCACCTCCAGCACATAGCCGTGCTCCGTTCGCCGGTGCCGTTTATCGATCTCAC
This sequence comes from Bryobacterales bacterium, assembly GCA_038319515.1. Classification (GTDB taxonomy): domain Bacteria; phylum Acidobacteriota; class Terriglobia; order Bryobacterales; family Bryobacteraceae; genus BOG-234. The sequence continues at coordinate 1,194 of JBBQDH010000129.1, read as the reverse complement.
TTTCAAAAAAACGGGCCTTCTCCGCCAGCGTCGTCACCCGCCGTTCAATCTGCGAAATCCCCTTCGATGTAGCGATCCACGCATCTCCCGCAGGCCCCACCGCGATGGACCGCACGGAGTCATCCGGCAACCAGCGCAGCCCCTGCCGATACTCCCAGGTCTTGCCATCGAATCGAATCGCCCCAATCCGCGTGCCGAACCAAACCACGCCGTCCTCACCCGCTGCAACAGTCGTGAAGTCATCGTAAGGCAGTCCGTCCGCGCCCGTGTAAAGCGTCCAAGTCAAGCCATCCAGGCACCCCGCGCCCTGCGGCGAAACGAACCACAATCGGTTCTTTGAATCGAACGCCACCCCACGAACGTCATCCGGAGCCCAACTTCGATTTCCGCTCTTCGGCAGTGCCCGCTCCCACCGGCCCTCGCTCCGCAAATACAATCCCGAAGCCGCCGCCACTGCGACGCGCCCATCCCGGGCAACAGCAGCCTGCCTGACGTCAGCAGGAGCGCCGACCTCCCGAACCAGACGATTTCCATTGAGCCGAAACAATCCGGCATCCGCTGAAACGAAAACCGCAGCACCCACTGAAATGTGTCTCGCACCAGCAGGCAAGTCCGCCACACGACGCGGCCCTTCCCAAAGCCCGCCCTTGGACGCAAGCCAAACCTTCCCACCCCCCGCCGCGACCAGCGATGCCTCCACCCCCTGCGAATTCCACTTCCCGTCCCGCCACTGCATCAAGCCGGAACCCGTGGCGGCCCAAACACTTCCATTGCCATCTACAGCAACTGACAATGCATTCGCAATGCTGTGCACCGTTCTCACTTCTGCTGCGAAGGGCCCTACCTTGATCTGCCCGGTCAACAGCGAAACCGCCGCAAAGAAACAGAGAACATGCAGGTTCTGTCTACTCATGCCGGCTCCCTGCATAGTTCGCTCTGAACTCCCGGATCCGCAGTCCATAGCTTCATCACTGCGGCGATCGCTGCCGCCGGCAGGTGAATGGCGATCCAGCCCGCCCCCCGACCATGTAGCCGGTGATGACAAACAAACGCTGTAACTTCCGAATGGCGAATCGATGGTGCCTGGGTGATTCGGGCGTAGGACTCCATTGGCCCGGTTCTGCAACCCTTGTCCCCACTCAGCAATTCCCACCAACCAGGTCGTGGCCCGTAAGCAAGGTTCCGGCTCAATAG
>JBBQDH010000128.1:0-16920 GCA_038319515.1 Bryobacterales bacterium | reverse complement strand
CGGCTGCAGGACGTGATTGACTGGGGTTTCTTCGGCTTTATCGCCAAGCCGCTGTTCTTCATTCTCACGTGGATGAACAAGAACTATGTGCACAGTTATGGCTGGGCTATTATTCTGGTCACCATCCTGATCAACATCGCGGTGTTCCCGCTGAAGCTGGCGAACCTCAAGTCGATGCGCAAGATGCAGGCCCTGCAGCCGGAGATCAACAAGATCAACGAGAAGTACAAGGGCATCAGCATGAGCGATCCCCGTGCCGCCAGCAAGCAGCAGGACACGATGGATCTGTACAAAAAGAACGGCGTCAACCCCATGGGTGGTTGCATCCCGATGCTGATCCAGCTGCCGTTCCTGTGGGCGTTCTATAAAGTGCTGTCGGTGACCATCGAAATGCGCAATGCACCGTGGCTTTGGGTGAGTGATCTTTCGCAGCCGGAACACTACGCGATTCGCGTGCTGCCGATTGTCATGATCGCCTCCAGCTTCCTGATGCAGAAGATGACGCCGATGAGCGCCGGCGTGGACCCCGCGCAGCAGAAAATGATGCAGTTCATGCCCCTGATGTACGGCTTCATGTTCTGGCCGGCATCCAGCGGACTGGTGTTATACTGGTTAACCAGTAATTTAGTTGGTATCGCTCAGCAATTATTCTTTAACAAAACGGCGGGTCCCGCGCTGATTTCAGGCCCTGCGAACAAAGTAATTACATCTTCTAAAGACGGCAGGAAGCGGGCTTGAGTCAAAAGTATTCAGTTCACGAAACGGGTCCTCAGATCGAGCAGTTGCTTCGCCAAATTCTGGATGCGGCGGGCTTCGACCTCACCTTCACGATCGAACCCGGCGACCAGAGTCATCCGGATTTTGAGAATCCCGAGCTGATGGTCAAGTTTCAGGGTGCCGACGTGGACCTGCTGCTGGGCAACCGGGCAGAACTGCTGCTGGCACTGGAACTGGTGACGCAGGAAATGCTGCGCATGCATTCCGATGATCATTCGCGCGTCTCTTTCGACGCGAACGAGTACCGGGCGTTGCGCATTGAAGAATTACGCATCAGCGCGCTGGCTGCGGCGGAACGCGTGAAGGATTCCGGCAACTATTTCCGGTTTAATCCGATGAACAGCCGGGAGCGCCGCGTGATCCACATTGCGCTTCGCAATGAGCCTCTGGTTCGCAGCGAAAGCTGTGGAGGCGGTCCGCAGCGCGGTGTCGTGATCTACCCCGCAAGTATGGCGTCGATTCCCGATCTGCCTCCCCTGCCCGCCCCGTCGTTTGGCGGCGGTGGAGGGCGCCCGGACCGTGGTCGCGATGATCGTCGTGGCCCACCTCGCCGCGACAGCAGATCGCCCCGACCCCGAAGCCAGTAACCTCTCGGATTGTACCTGCAGGATTCCATCGTCGCCATCTCGACTCCTCCCGGCCGCGGAGGGATCGGGGTGGTACGGCTGTCTGGCGCCGGAGCTGTTGGAATCACGAGTCAATTACTGCGGCTGAAGGGGGAGTTGCGCCCCTGGACCGCCACACTTGCGGAACTTCCCGACGAATCCGGACACCTTGTGGATGAGGTTGTCGCGACCTGGTTCGCCGCTCCCCGCTCCTATACCGCCGAAGATGTGGTGGAGATTTCCTGCCACGGTGCGCCGGTCATTCTGCAGCACTGTCTCAGCCGCGCACTACAGTTGGGGGCGCGACTGGCTGAACCCGGCGAATTCACGCTGCGGGCTTTCCTGAATGGTCGCATCGATCTCCCGCAGGCAGAGGCCGTCCGCGACCTGATAGACGCGACCACGCTCTACCAGGCACGCATTGCCGTACTGCAGACACGGGGATCGGTCTCCCGGCGTCTGGCCCCTGTAAAGAACCAACTGCTGGAACTGATTTCACTGCTGGAAGCCGGGATTGATTTTGCGGAGGACGACATCAGCGTCGCGCCCACCAGCGAGATCCTGCGGCGGCTCGATCCGGTGCTGGAGCAGACCAGCGCGATGGCCCGAAGTTACGCCTGGGGCACCCTGGTGCGGGATGGCTTTTCGCTGGCCATCGTGGGACCGCCCAATGCCGGAAAGAGCAGCCTTTTCAATTGCCTGTTGCGGCAGGATCGGGCAATTGTCACAGACATCCCCGGAACTACCCGTGACCTGATTTCGGAAACGCTGGAATTTTCCGGAATTCCGGTGCGCCTGATCGACACGGCAGGCATTCGGGAAACGGGCGAAGTCATTGAAAAGCTGGGTATTGAGCGCAGCCTGCAGGCCATGGCCGACGCAGACCTTACCATTGTTTTGCTGGATGGAACGCTGCCGCGCGGCGAGGAAACCCTGGCGTTGGTAAGCAGGGGGCAGGAACAGGGCACCTGTCTTATCGTGGCGAATAAGCGGGATTTATCCGGCTTTTGCGCATATGACGGAGAACTCCCGGTGTCGGCGGTTTCAGGAGAGGGAATCCCGGAGCTGAGTGAAGCTGTGCTGAACCGGCTTGCACCGCGCGGAGAGATCGAACTGCACGGAGGATTCATTACCAGCCTGCGGCAGGAACGCCTTCTGCAGGAAGCCGCCACGATGCTTCGCAAGGCACGAGATTCCGCAGTTCTGTCCCTGCCTCATGAATTCCTGCTCATTGACCTCTACTGTGCCTTGACGCCCTTCGACGCGATCAGTGGCGCTACCACTGCGGACGATATACTCAATCGGATTTTTTCCACTTTTTGCATTGGAAAGTAAAAAAACAGGTTTCTTCGATTCTGTTTCGGGAGTATATTAACTAACAAGCCGCCCTAAAAAGCGGAACAGGAAGAGCTCAGACGACTGCATGGATGAAGATCTGGAGCACCGGGACGAAGGAAGAGCGGAGACGCCCCCGCAATCCGCCGCCGCGGCGCTTTCCCGCAGGATTCTCTTTGGCCTTCCGGAACAGAATATGGCGGACCGCCGTAATCTGTCGTGGTGCCTGCACGATACCGTGGCGCAGAACCTGGTCCTGCTGAGCCGGTCTCCGGCGGGTCTTCCGGGTGGGCCGGAACAAGCTTCGCGCGACGTGGGTGTCCTGAGTTCCATATTTTCCGCGCCCGCGCCTGGAAGACAGGACTGCTGATGCCGCGCTCTGCTGCTTGTTTGGTCATTTGCGGGACGACGCCGGACTCGGCGCGAATTTCACCTCGCCGATTGGGGATGCTCTGTTCAGGCGTGGTCTGCGCTTGGTGCTGCTTGCGGTCATCCGGCAGTGCGCGGAATACAGCGTGGGGAGAAAAACCCTGAATACAGCCTATACTTTGGCGCACTACGAGGGAATGTTGCGGCTGAAGATAACCTCCAGTCAGACCGGGGACGCACCGCTCGGGGCCATATGGAATTCGATGTTACGCCGCGAATGCATCGGTTCGCTGCCGGGATCACTGGTGCTGTTGCTGAGTGCTGAAAACAAGGAAGTTGCATGATTCGGATACTAATTGCAGACGACCATGAACTGGTTCGCCGCGGCCTCATCAGCATCCTGCAGAAGGCACATCCCGAATGGCGGATTGTCGGGGAAGCCGCCAACGGTCAGGAAGCCATCGAAATGGGGATCGCGCTGCTGCCCCAGGTGGCAATCCTGGATCTCTCCATGCCACTACAGAACGGCTTGCGGGTGACCGAACAATTGTGCAAAGCGATTCCGGGCATCCACGTCCTGATTTTGACTGTTCATATGGCGGAGCCCGTCATGCGACTGTTGCACCGCGCCGGCGCGCATGCCTTCCTCGCCAAGAATGAGGCGCCGGTCAAACTGGTAACCGCCGTGGAACGGATGCTCGCGGGAGAGCCCTTCATTTTCTCTGACAGCGCCAACAGGGCGGTCTCGGACGCCCCGCCCGACGAACCGATCCCGATCCAATATTTACTCACTCCCCGTGAACTGGACGTGTTGCGCTGCCTCGCTGAAGGCATGGGTAACAAGGAAGCGGCTGCCGCGCTCGATATGAGCGTGCGCACGGTGGAGAGCCATCGTGCCGACATGATGGTGCGCCTGGGGACGGATTCTCTGGGGGATCTGGTGCGGATGGCAATCCGTGACGGCCTGGCGTAGCATCCCGTGGCGGAATTGGCGCGGGTCACATTGCCCGCCATGAGCGTCGCTGCGGAGCTCGCGGCACTGGTTCATTTTTAGCTATACCGGAGACTCACCGGCCGGGGTGCGACAGTCCGTTGGCCAGGCAGTTGGCCTGTCGACGACCGGCAGAACCGCCGGGCAGGTCGAAGCCGCGCGGCCAGTCCGCAGCACGACGAGGCATACAATCATGGTTTCGATGCCAGCCTTCTCTCTCGATCAAATCACGCAATCCGATCCGGCAGTTTTTGAGATCCGCTCCAAAGCGCCCGGGCCACAGGGCTCTCTCCCCATCACCGCTGAAATGCTGCTGAACCGCCCTTCCGGCGATTTGTTTGGATGGGCGCAGAATGCGGGCATGGGCTGGAGCCCGTCCAAAATGGGTGGAAAAGAGATCCTGATCCTCTCGACGCACGGTGGAATCCGGAAAGAGGATGGCACAGCCATTGCGCTGGGCTATCACACCGGTCACTGGGAAGTGGGCCTGCTGATGCAGGAAGCGGCGGAAGAGCTCTCTTCGCACCGCGCCGTGCCTTTCGCGGCATATTGCACTGACCCCTGCGATGGCCGCACACAAGGCACCCCTGGCATGTTCGACAGCCTGCCTTATCGTAATGATGCAGCCACGGTATTCCGCCGCCAGATTCGCTCGCTGCCGACCCGCAGCGGGGTCATCGGCGTGGCGACCTGCGACAAAGGCCTGCCCGCCATGATGATGGCGCTTGCGGGAACACCTCAGTTCCCCTGCGTTTTGATCCCGGGTGGCACTACACTGCTCGCTGAACAGGGTGAAGATGCGGGACGTGTGCAGTCTGTAGGGGCGCGTTTTGCGCACAATGAAATTTCTCTGGAAGACGCGGCCGAGTTCCTCTGCCGCTCCTGCGCCAGCCCCGGTGGAGGCTGCCAGTTCCTGGGCACAGCGGCCACATCTCAGGTTGTTGGCGAAGCGCTGGGGATGTCCCTGACGCACACGGCTCTGGCGCCTTCCGGGCAGCCCGTGTGGCTCGATATGGCGCGCCGCTCTGCCCGCGCGGTGCTGCGGCTCGAATCAATGGGCCTCACCATGAGTAAGGTGCTGAGCGACGCTTCATTCGCCAACGCCATGGTGGTTCACGCAGCCTTTGGCGGCTCCACCAACCTGATCCTGCACGTGCCGGCCATTGCCCACGCGGCCGGGTTACGACGCCCCACGGTGGAGGACTGGACGCGCATCAACCGTGAAATCCCGCGTCTTGTCGACGCCCTGCCGAATGGCCCGAAGTACTTCCCCACCGTGCAGGTCTTCATGGCCGGTGGTGTGCCGGAGGTCATGCTGCACCTGCGGCGCGCCGGGCTTCTGGACACCAGTGCGATGACCGTGTCCGGCGAAAACGTGGGCACCATGCTCGATTGGTGGGAGCAGAGCGAACGCCGGGCCGCAGTGCGCAAAGGGCTGCGGGACCGCGACGGCATTGACCCGGACGACGTGATCATGGATCCGGATTCGGCGCGCCGCAACGGACTGACATCGACCGTGACCTTCCCGGTGGGCAACCTCGCGCCCGGCGGGTCGGTGATCAAGAGCACGGCCATTGATCCGTCGGTGGTGGATGCGGACGGGGTCTATCGGAAGCGCGGCCCGGCCCGCGTCTTCAATACTGAAAACGCCGTCATTCAGGCCATCAAGGGCAACGGACCGGACAGCATCAAAGAGGGCGACATTATCGTCCTGATCTGCCGCGGCCCCATGGGTTCCGGCATGGAAGAGATCTTCCAGATCACTTCCGCGCTGAAACATCTGAAGTTCGGCAAGCATGTGGCGGTGCTGACGGATGCCCGGTTCAGCGGCGTTTCCACCGGAGCGTGTATCGGCCATATTACGCCTGAAGCACTGGCAGGCGGCCCCATCGGAAAGGTGCTGGAAGGGGACATGATCGAGATTATTATCGACCGCAACAACCTTCATGGCACGGTGAATCTGGTGGCAGGCGATGAGGTGCTGGCGGCCCGGTCATTGCGACCGGATCTGGCGCCGGATCCAGGTCTGCCGGCCGACACCCGCATCTGGGCACTGCTGCAAAATGCCAGTGGCGGAACGTGGGGCGGCTGCGTTTATGATGTCGACGCGATTGCCGCCAAACTAAGCTGACTTACCTAAAGGTTCGCATTGAAATGAGGTGCAATAGTTCGGGGTGCGACAACCTCGGCATACGCAAAAACGAGCGTGCCATCCTTTCCCACCCGAACCAGCTTCGCTTCATTCGGGCGCGCTGTCACGGCATATTCGGAACTCCGCCGCGGATCCCGACATAGAATAAGATCGCAGTCGCGAAATATGAAAAACTCCCTCTTTCCTGCACTGGTCGGCCTTGCCGCCGCCTTCGCGGCCATTGGAAGCCCGCAGCAGCAGGCAGCGCCACAGAAGGCGCTGGTCGATCAGTATTGCATCGGGTGCCACAGCGACAAGGCGAAGGCCGGAGGTCTGGTGCTCAGCAACGTGAGTGGGCAGAGCGTGGCCGAACATGCCGATGTTTGGGAGAAGGTGTTGCGCCGATTGCGCGCGCGCTCCATGCCGCCGGCCGGACTTCCCCGCCCTGATGAGGCCGGGTACGACAGGGCACTGGCAGCCCTTAGTGGCGCTCTCGACAGAGCATCTCTCGCAAAACCGAAACCGGGGCGCACCGATACTTTCCGCCGTCTGAACCGCACCGAGTATCACAATGTTATCCGCGATCTGCTCGCCATCGACATGGATGTGTCGTCCATGCTGCCAGGCGACGATTCCAGCCACGGCTTCGACAACGTTACCGTGGGTGAGCTTTCTCCGACGCTGCTGGAGCGCTATCTCGCCGCGGCGCAGAAGATCAGCCGTTTGGCCGTCGGCAGCCCGGTCCGTTCACCAGGCGGCGAGACCGTGATGCTGCCACCCGACCTCACCCAGGAAGCGCATTTCGAAGAACTGCCCTTCGGCACCCGCGGCGGCACTGTGCAGCGGTTCACCTTCCCGCAGGACGCGGAATACGAAATCTCTTTGCGCCTCGCGCGGGACCGGAACGAGAAGGTAGAAGGCCTGAGCGGAACCCATCAGGTGGACCTGAGCCTGGATGGCCGACGCCTGCAACTTTTCACGGTACAGCCCCCGGCGCGCGGGCTTGACCACAGCAAGGTCGACGCCGAACTCAAAATCCGTGTGCCCGTCAAGGCTGGTTCGCATGAACTCTCCGCAGCGTTTCTGAAGAAGCCTTCTGCCCTCCTCGAAACCGAGCGCCAACCCTACCAGGCGCACTTCAACATGGACCGGCACCCGCGCGTGCAACCCGCCCTCTACTCCATTTCCGTCGTCGGCCCTTTCAACGCGAAAGGGCCGGGTGAGACCGCGAGCCGCGACCGCATCTTCGTTTGCCATACCGAGGACGAGGCGTGCGCGAAACGAATCATCTCCACACTTGCGCGCCGTGCGTGGAGACATCCCGTTGCGGATGCGGAGATCCAAACACCTCTGCGGTTCTATCGCGATGCCCGCAAAGACAACGGCTTCGAAGGCGGTATTGAGATGGCTCTGCGGTCTGTTCTGGTCAGCCCGCAATTCCTGTTCCGCATAGAGCAGGATCCGGCAGGCGTGGCCCCTGGTACGGCATACCGTTTGAGCGATCTGGAACTCGCCTCCCGCATGAGCTTCTTCCTCTGGAGCAGCATCCCGGATGACGAGTTGCTCGACACGGCAGTGCAGGGCAAGCTGAAGCAGCCTTCCGTGCTGGAAAAACAGGTCCGCCGCATGCTGGCCGACTCACGGTCCGAAGCGCTGGTGAACAACTTCGCCGAACAGTGGCTCTATCTTCGGAACCTCTCCTCGGCGAACCCCGATGCCCGCCTGTTCCCTGACTTCGACGACAATCTCCGCCAGGCCTTTCGCCGTGAAACCGAAATGTTCTTCGAAAACATCATGCGCGAAGACCGCAACGTGCTTGACCTGCTCCAGGCGAACTACACCTTCGTCAATGAGCGTCTGGCGAAGCATTACGGCATTCCGAACGTCTACGGCAGCCGGTTCCGCAAGGTGACTTTCGCGCCGGGCGATGTGCGCGGCGGCCTGCTCAGCCAGGGCAGCATCCTCACAGTCACTTCCTACGCAAACCGGACATCCCCGGTGATTCGCGGCAAATGGATCCTGACGAATATTCTTGGCACCCCGCCACCACCGCCACCGCCGAACGTGCCGCCGCTCAAAGAAGCCGTAGACTCTGGCCGCGTGCTGACGATGCGCGAAAGAATGGCTGAGCACCGCGCCAATCCTGCCTGTTCCGGCTGCCACAAGCTGATGGACCCTGTGGGGTTCTCGCTCGAAAACTTCGACGCCGTGGGGCGCTTCCGCGAGGCAGATTCCGGCGGTGGCCTGCCCGATGGCAGCAGTTTCACCGGGCTCGGCGGCCTGAAGAAAGCTCTGCTCCACCGGCCCGAACTGTTCGTTTCCACGACAACCGAAAAGCTGCTCATCTATGCTCTCGGTCGCGGAGTAGAAGATTTCGACGGCCCCGCCGTGCGTAAAATAGTGCAGGATGCGCGTGGGCGGGACTACCGCTTCTCTTCGCTCGTACTGGGCGTCGTCAACAGCACACCATTTCAGATGAGGAGATCGCAATGATCATTCACAAGAAGGCGCTTCCCCGCCGCACGTTTCTGCGGGGCATGGGCACCACCCTCGCTCTCCCGCTGCTGGATGCCATGGTGCCCGCGATGACCGCGCTGGCCGCTACGCCTGCCGCCCCGGTGCGCCGCCTTGGGTTCGTCTATGTGCCGATGGGCAGCATCTTCGCGCAATGGCAGCCAACGCAGGTGGGCACGATGACCGAGCTTCCGCCAACCCTGCATTCTTTGACGCCGTATCTGGACCGGCTGACCGTGCTCAGCAATATCGAGAACAGGAATGCCTATTCGCCAGGCAACCACGCCACCGCGAACTCGGGCTTTCTGAGCGCCGCCAAAGCCAAAATGACAGAGGGTTCAGATTACGTTCTGGGCACAACCGTCGATCAAATCGCAGCACAGCAATTCGGCAGGGAAAGCCGCCTGCCCTCGCTGGAACTCGGCATGGATTTGCTGACCACCGTTGGCAACTGCGATAACGGTTTCGCCTGCGTTTATCAGAACAATCTCTCGTGGTCTTCACCCACCACACCCCTGCCCGCCGAGGCCCATCCGCGCGTGGTTTTCGAACGCCTCTTCGGCGATGGCGGCAGCAATGCAGACCGCATGGCGGAGTTGAAACGCAATGCCAGCCTGCTCGACTGGGTGAGCGATGACATCGCCCGCCTGCAACGGAAACTGGGCCCCGGCGACCGGTCCAAAGTCAGCGATTATCTCGACACGGTTCGCGAAGTGGAGCGGCGTATTCAAACTGCCGAAAGCCAGACGGCGGATTCGCATCTACCGGACCTTGAAAGGCCCATCGGCGTGCCCGCCTCTTATGCCGGGCATGCGAAGCTGATGTTCGATCTGCAGGTGCTCGCCATGCAGGCGGATGTCACCCGCGTGATCACCTTTCAGCTGGCTCGCGAGACCAGCACGCGCACCTACCCGGAAATCGGCATTTCCGAGGGGCACCACCCGCTGACCCACAACTCGAACGACCCCGTCAAAATGGAGATGGTCGCGAAGATCAACGCTTACCATGTATCGCTGTTCGGCTACTATCTGGACAAGCTGAAGAACACCCCGGATGGCCAGGGCAGCCTGCTCGATCATTCGCTGATTCTCTACGGCAGCGGCATGGGGAACCCTGACATCCACGATCACATCAATCTGCCGATCCTTGTTGCAGGCGGCGCAGCAGGCAGCGTGAAAGGCGGCAGGCACATTCAGTATGCCGAGCCGACCCCGCTGGCCAACGTACACCTCACCCTGCTCAACCGGGCCGGCGTACGCCTCGATTCCTTCGCCGATAGCAACGGCAAGGTGACGGAACTCCTGTGAGAATCCTCCTCGCGTTGATTCCTGCCACCGCGCTGCTGGCGGCCACCACGGATCGCAACATCGCGGATGCAGAGAAGATGTCCGACAGAGCCGCCGTTCGCGCGCTGCTGCAGAAGAAAGCGGACGTGAACGCGCCTTCCGTGGATGGCGCAACTGCTCTGCATTGGGCGGCACACTGGGATGACCTCGAAACCGCAAAGCTGCTGGTGCAGTCTGGCGCCAACGTCAATGTCACGAACCGCTTTGGAGTCACGCCTCTCTCTCTCGCCTGCACGAACGGCAGCGGTGCGATGGTGGAATTGCTGTTGAACGCAAAAGCGGACCCGAACGCCGCATTACCCGAAGGCGAAACCCCGTTAATGACGGCAGCCCGCACCGGCAAGGCAGACGCACTAAAACCGCTGTTAACCCACGGCGCAGACGTGCAGGCAAAAGAAGCGACCCACGGACAAACCGCCCTGATGTGGGCAGCAGCGGAAGGCAACGTGGCTGCGGTGGAAATGTTGGTCGAATTTGGAGCTGACGTCCACGCGGTTTCAAAGGGTGGGTTCACGCCCCTGATGTTCGCCGCACGCGAAGGCCAGACCGGCGTCGTGAAGTCGCTGCTGAAACTTGGCGTCGCAGTTGATGAGACTCTGAAATCTCCCGCCAGACAGTCCGGGATTACCGCCATGCATCTTGCCGCGGCCAACGCGCATTTCGACCTGGCAGCTATGCTGCTGGATGCCGGGGCCGATCCCAACGCCGCGGGACAGGGCTGGACTGCGCTGCACACCATCACCTGGATCCGTCAACCGGGCTACGCCAGCAATGATCCGGCGCCCACCGGATCCGGCCAAATGGACACCATCGGCTTCGTGAAGAAGCTGGCAGCGAAGGGCGCGAACCTGAACGCCCAAATGACGAAGCGAACCAATGTGGGCCTGAGCAGTCTCAACAACATCGGCGCGACGCCCTTTCTGCTGGCCGCGCGCACCGGCGATGCGGAACTGATGCGCCTGCTGAAGCAACTGGGCGCTGACCCGCTGATCCCCAATGCGGACAATACTACGCCCCTGATGGTGGCCGCAGGCGTTGGCACGCGCAGCCCCGGCGAAGATGCAGGCACGAACGCAGAAGTCCTGGAAGCTGTCAAAGTAGCCATCGAATTTGGCAATGACATCAACGCCGTGGACAAGAACGGCGAAACCGCCATCCACGGCGCCGCCTACAAACATGTCCCCGAAGCGGCTCAATACCTGCTGGACCACGGCGCAAAAGTGGAAGTATTCAACCACAAGAACAGCCATGGCTGGACGCCGCTGCGGATTTCTGACGGCGTTCATCGCGGCATGAATCTGCGCGCATCACCGGAGACGTCAGTGATCTTACGAAAAGCCATGAGGGCAGCCGGCGTTTCCACGGATGTGGAACCGGAAGAGGGCATCAGCGGCGGCACAAAATAGCGGCTCAGAATCACGGCGCGGCGGGCGATAATTGCCATATATGTTGATTACCCGTTTTGCTTCCACCACCGTCCTGATCGCCCTCGCAACCGCTTCAGCCTTTGCACAGGCTCCCGCGGCCACGCAGCCCGCCACTCTGGTGTCCAGCTCCCGGATGCTCTTCGCCAACGCAAAAAACAATGTCGTGAAATCGGTGGATAAAATCCCGGTTGACCTGTGGGACTGGAAGCCTACTCCCAAGGTCCGCAGTTTTGGCGAACTGTTTGCTCACATCGCCGACGGCCAGTACGAGTTCTGCGGTGCCGCCTCAGAAGGAAAGCCGATCGATAAAGGGATTGAGAAGAGCGCAAAATCGAGGGCTGAGGTTACGGCGGCTCTCACCAAAGCCTTTGATTACTGCGAGGCGGCGTATAAGAACATGACCGAGGCTTCGGCTGCGGAGTCGGTTAAGTTCTTCGGTAGCCGCTGGACGCGCATTTCGCTGATGGATTTCAACGCCGCGCATACCCTGGAGCACTACGGCAATCTGGTTACCTACATGCGACTGAAGGACATTGTTCCGCCGTCCAGCCAACAATAGACCTTCTTTACCTTAAAAGCACCCCTACAGCACCGCGAACTGATGGTCCGGGCACTCTACCCGGACCTGGCTGTAAATCTCATCAATCAGCCCTGGCCCGAACATCGCGATGAACGGCACAATCGAATACAGCCGCTCCTGCAGATGCCCCTCCGGATAGACCAGGCCGCTCAAAGCCGCTGAATCCCGCTGCGCCTGGGCGTCTTTCGCCAGAATCTGAATCGCCGTCTTCCGCGTGATCTTTGCCACCTGATATTCGATCTTGCGCCGACTCGTAGCCAGCGCGGAAACCAGCGATGGATCAAAGTGACTCAGGTCGTTCCCAAAGGCATCCAGCGCAGCCGTCACCGTAGCATGGGTCTGCTCCAGTCTCTGCGTCAAACCCCGCGGAACCAGCCGCGCGGCGACTGTCTCCTGGAACACCTGGTCGCGCACCAGCAGATCCTGGGGATGCAACCGATACTTCTTCATGCGGCTCGCGCTACGTTCATCCAGCAAGGTAAACCCGGCGCGCGGGAAAGCCACCGGCTGGCGCCCCAGCAACTTCGCGTAAAGCACCTGTGATTGCGCCAAATACGCCAATTCCGCCGGCCCGCCCACATAGGCCGCCGTGGGAAACAGATAATCCTGCACTACAGGCCGCAACAGAGCATTCGGAGAAAGATCCGCAGCCTTCGCCGCCAGTTCCGCAGTGGTCCATTTCTGCAGGCCCGCAACAAACCCATCGGCAGTACGGCGCAGCGCCAGCCTCTGCCCATCCTGCAGCAGAAACGCCAGCGAAGTCTTGCTGTCCACCAGGACCTGAGCATGGTACCCACGCGCCGTCAATTCCCTGCTCCTGGCCATCAGATCGTCAGACAGTTCTGACATCCGCTCCACGGCCTGCTCCATCAGAGGCGCGGCAATCCGGCGCAGGTCCGGGGACATCGGATCAATCAGCAGCAATCCATACGGCGCGAATAGCTCCTTCACCATCGCAGCGAAGGCCGAGCCCATGGTTTCGCCAGGTTTGTAGGCCCGCTTCACCATCTCGACAGCTTCATCCGCAAACGGAAGATCGCCCAGCGCGGCACGTAATTCGGCCAGCGGAACGTCACCAATCGGCAATTCACCAACCGGACGAGATCCCGCCAATGTCGGGGTCGAAGTCCGCAACCGAACCGGATGATGATCGGGACCAAACACGTCAGCATGGTCCACTTCTGGAAAATCGTGGTCTTCCGTGGCCAGCCAGAACATCGGAACGGCGGGCGTCCCCTGTGCGGACAGCTCACTCGCAATCCGAATCGCGGTCAGAGCCTTGTAAACTGTGTACGCGGGACCGGAGAACAGACCCACCTGTTGGCCGGTGATGATCGCCACCGTGCCTGGCTGCGCAAGTTTGGAGAGCGAAGGATTTCCTGCATTGAGCGAGGCCAGAGCCTGCACCATCTGTGCCCGGCGTTCATCCGGAAAGTTGAATTCCGAAGCCTTTGCTACGGCTGGCAGACTATTCGGCTCCCACGGATACAGGTCCGCCACCCGATCAAAGTGATAAATCAGGTCCGCAAAAATTTTCGAGGTGTTCGGCAAGTCCGTCTGGCGGACACACGTACACTGCATGGTCTGTGTCAGGTTAGCAGATGATCGTCAAGCTGTTGTGGCTTCAGACGATCTGCATTCCTTTATTTGGAAACCTTTACAGAATGAGCGGGGATCATCACCCCGGGTGTGAAACGTCGGGCAATATCATTGTAGAGAACGAATCCCATCAGCATCATCAGGAAGACGAATCCCACCTTGAGCATCGCTTCTTTTACGTTGAGGCTGATATCGCGCCCCATCACCATCTCGATGAGCAGCGTCAGAATCATGGCACCATCCAGGATTGGGATGGGCAGCAGATTCAGAATCGCCAGATTGAGGCTTACCAGGCTCATCAGAGAGAGGAAAGCCACGGGGCCATCCTGGGCAGCCCGGGTCGCCTCCTGTGCCATCCCGACCGGGCCTTGCAGATTCTTTGCCGGCATGCGGCGTTCCACAATCCCGCCCAGCAGATCGATAATCAACATGCCGTACTTACGGTTCACCCGCACGGACTCCGTCAAAGCGGCCGGGAAGGAAAGTTGGGTTTTCAGCAGATGCAACTTCTCTTCCGACGCCACGCCGATCATCCAGCGCGCGGTACCATCCGGGTTCCTGAACAGGGGATTGAGCGTTACTGTGTGCTCTTCTCCGCCGCGCCGGTATTCCAGGGTTACGGGCTTGCCTTCGCACTTCCTGATGACTTCGGGCAAAGTCAAACGCGAATGAATAGGAATTCCATTCACTGTTAAAAGCAGATCCTTCACCTTCAGGCCGGCATTTGCCGCCGGCATGCCGACGGTTAGACCGCCCACCTGAATCTCGTTCTGACCGTCCCAGCCGACTTGCCCCACACCCGACTTCTCGTCCAGCACCGGCGTCACGGAAGTGGAATAAAGATGCCCCTGGCGCTCGTAGCTGACTGTCAAGGGGCGCGCCACGCCGCTGTAAGCCGCCAGCGAGAGGTCTTCCCAATCCGGATTATCCTTGCCATTCAGCCGGACAACCTTATCGCCAGGCCGAAGCCCTGCCTTCGCCGCAGGCGAATCCGGCATTACGTGTCCGATCACCCCTGCGTTGTCATCAATGACTTTCTCGTAGTGCACCATGAACAGGCCGGTCAGCACGCCGACCGAAAGCACAATGTTCATGAACGGACCGGCAAACGCAATAATCAGGCGCTGCCAGCGCGGCTTCGACATGAAGCCGCGGGGATCGGATGCGCCTTCATCACCCGGCTGGTCGCCCGCCATCTTCACGTAGCCGCCAAACAGAAAGAGCGAGAATCGATAGTCCGTATCCCCGCGCTGAAATCCAAACAAGCGAGGGCCGAAACCAAAACTGAAGATATCTACTTTGACGCCGAAAATGCGGGCTGCCCAGAAGTGCCCGAGTTCGTGCACCAGGATCATCACGCCGATGAGAACCAGTAACCACCAGATTTGGGAAAGCACTGTAAGCATCCGTTGATCCTCCTTTATTACGCCTGCACCGGGTTTAGGTGCGATGTTCCCGCCCGCACCACAGGCGCGAACATCACCAGGTTAGCGTCAATTACCTGACGCGCCACGCGCCGCGCCTTTTGGTCGATTTCCAGGATCTCCGCTACGCTGGCCGGATTCTGAAAGGGCATCCTGTCAAGCGTTTGCGCCACCACGCGCGCAATTGCAGGAAACCTGATCTCGCCGGCGAGGAACGCCCCGACCGCGATCTCATCCGCCGCATTCAGAATACAGGAGGATGCCCCACCCTGCCGTAGGGAATCGTAAGCGAGCCGCAGCAGCGGAAATTTATCGAAATCGGGCGCATGGAAATCCCACTTGCGCGTTTCGCTCCAGTCGATCTTGGGAACGGGCGCATGCCACCGGTCGGGCCATGTCAGGGCGTATTGAATGGGCATCCGCATATCGGTCGCAGAAACCTGCGCAATTACAGTGCCATCTTCGTACTCCACCATGGCGTGCACCGTCGATTGCGGGTGAACCACTACTTCTATATCGTCCGGCGAAAAATCGAAAAGCCAGTGCGCCTCAATCACCTCGAAGCCCTTATTCATGAGCGTCGCCGAGTCGATTGTAATGCGATTGCCCATCTTCCATGTAGGATGCTTCAGAGCATCCGCCGGAGTCACCCAGTCCAGAGATTCCTTGGGAGTCGTCCGAAACGGACCACCGGATGCCGTCAGGATCAGCTTGGTGGCCTCCCGCCGCATCCCCGCCCGCAGGCATTGATGAGCTCCGTTGTGCTCGGAATCCACGGGGATCACCTCGGTTCCGTGCAGCCTGACCGCATCCATGACCAGTTTTCCGCCGGAAACCAAAACTTCCTTGTTCGCCAGACCAATACGCTTGCCGCGGCAGACGGCCTGGTAAGTCGCATCAAGGCCAGCCACGCCGACGATTGATGACATGACTGTATCGGCCTCCGGCGCAATGGCAATCTGCACCAAAGCGTCAGGGCCACTCAGCAATTCCGGATTTCCTGTTTTTGGTAGAATTTCCCGCAGCCGGTCTACATCAGAAGAATCCTGTAAAACGATTACTTCCGGTCGGAACTCCGCAATCTGACGTGCCAAAAGCTCCACATTGCGCCCTGCCGCCAACGCAAACACCTCAAAATGCTCAGGATTCTGTCGGACGACATCCAGTGTGTTGGTTCCGATGGAGCCGGTGGAACCTAAAACAGTGAGTTTGCGATGCAGTGTGCTCGAAGGCATGGGGGAGATGAAGAGAACTTCTCAAGCATAACATTGCAGCGGTACGAGGTGGTTATAGTGATGGGAACAGAGGACTTGTTAACCGATTCCTGGGTTCAGTCCGCGAAACTCTTAAAAGACCCAAACCCTTACGGGCGCCGGGGAGGTTGCTTCAGGGGTCTTTCAGTTTAGAGGTTAGTCTCGCTTTGGTGGGAGTTAATTGACCTCCCCGGCTTGATTCCAATATTAGTAAATCCAGAATCGGGAATCAACTAAAAAATGGATATTATTTTTGGGAGTCGTACGACCCCGTACTATTACCCCTTGACCTCAACCCCGGTCAATCCTTCTAACACCTTAATTGTAGAGCAGATATCTTCATCTCCATGCCCTGTGGCGATCGCCGCCTGGAACATTTGACGGGTCAAAGCGGTCAGCGGAAGCGGCACACCTAGTTCCGAAGCGGAGTCCAGCATCAGTCCGATGTCCTTGTGCATCCACTTTACGGAAAAGTTGGTGGTGAAGTCGCGGCGGAAGATGAAGGGCGCCTTGTACTCGATCAGCCCCGATTTGGCGGCGCTGTTGGAAAGGATATCCAGCATCATCGG